>WFZW01000042.1 GCA_015489365.1 Deltaproteobacteria bacterium
GGGATTGCCGTTCAAAACCTCTCCTCCAGATCGTAACCGCTGTCGCCGAAGGGGCAACCGCTGCCTATGCAGTGGAACAGGAAGAATTTAATGAACAGACATAGGTTCTGTTGGTCCAATTCGGCCCTCGTGGTGGGTCTATTATTTACAGTATCCCTGATCCTGTCGGGTTGTGCAGCAAAGAGTGGGGGGCAGGAGAATAACAAGGGGTTCTTTTCCTGGTTCAAAAAGGCAGCTCAGCCAAAACCACTGGATAATGAGGTGGCCCTCACGAAGGAGGCCATGAACTATTTCCAGCGGGGCCGGTATCTTCTGGCCGAGGAGCTGTTTCAAAAGATAAGAGACCGTTATCCATTTAGCCCCTATGCTACGGTAGCCGAGCTTCGGCTTGCCGATTGCAAATTTTATCTTCACCGCTATGAGGAGGCTATCCCCTTATATGAGGAATTCGAAAAACTTCATCCTACCAATGAGGCCATTCCCTATGTGATTTTTCAGGAATCTTCCTGTTATTACAAATTGATGGAACCACCGGATCGGGACCAGACCTTCACAAAAAAGTTAATAGATACCTGTGAGCGGCTTCTCAAACGCTATCCTGATAGTCCATTTTCCTATGAGGCCAGGAAGAGGATAGCTAAGGCCAGGACGGTACTTGCGGAACACGAACTGGTAGTGGCCAAGTGGTATCTCCGCACTCACCAGATACCACAGGCAATCAACCGGTTGGAAACGATATTGACCAAGTATCCTGATACGTCGGTCAAGAGGGAGGCCGCAAGGTTGTTGTCCAGGGCACGTTCCAGGTTGGCCAAGGAAGAAGGAGGGGCTGAGCAGGGCAACCGATCCTGGTGGGAACGTATATTGTAATCTTTCCCCGCGGCAGCTGGTCTCGGGGGGTGGTCTGTATGAAGGCTTGGGTGTGCGGCCCGATTGGATGCGCCCTATCCGTTTCTGCCGGCGTAATCTGTGTAGAGATGGCAGGCCACCTTTCTCGTTGGGGAAAGATTTGAAAGAGGGGGTTCTACCTCTTGGCAGATCTTCATGGACTGTGTACAACGCGTTTGGAATGCACAGCCTTGGGGGATGGCGTCCAACGGCGGTACACTACCCCTTATGGATCTTAGACGTCTCCTTTGCTGGGAAAGCCCATAGGGGACCGATTCTAGGAGTCCCCTGGTATATGGATGCAGGGGGTCCTCGAACAATTCGTCAACAGGTGCCTCCTCAACCGCTTCCCCCGCGTACATTACCAGCACCTTCTCCGCCACTTGCGCTACTACCCCCAGGTTGTGCGTGATGAGAACGAGTCCAAGCCCGCTTTTTTGCCTGAGTTGACGGATCAGGTCCAATATTTGTGCCTGTATTGTCACGTCCAGGGCGGTCGTGGGCTCATCGGCTATTAGTATATCAGGACCGCACGCCAAGGCCATGGCTATCATGGCCCTTTGCCTCAGGCCTCCAGAGAGCTCGTGGGGATATGAATAATATCTTCTGCCAGGTTCAGGGATACCCACTAGTCTAAGGAGTCCCACGATTCGCTCCCTAAGTCCTTGTACCCCGGATTCATCGGTTGCCTCGTCTGTCACCGGGTTGGTAACTCCATGGGCGACAATGGCCTCCCGGATCTGGTCCCCTATGCTGAAAACGGGATTTAGTGCGGTCATGGGCTCCTGGAAGACCATGGATATCCTCCGTCCCCTGATATCACGCATTAAATTCTCAGGGAGTTTAACAAGATCTGTACCGTCGAACAGGATCCTTCCATGCACTAGCCTGAATGTCGATTTGGGCAATAAACCCAGTATAGACATGGCCGTAACACTTTTCCCACAGCCTGATTCACCTACTATGCATAGGCTTTGTCCCTTTTTGACGGAAAAAGAAAGGCCCCGCACAGGGTATACGGGGCCTTTTTTCGTCTTGATCTCTATTTTTATGTCCTGAACGGACAGTAGCTCAGGGCTGTTATTCACGATTTTTTATAAGTAGCGTGGCAGGATCAAGAACAAGATGGAGGTTCTGATCCTTTTGGGGGCCCTTCAGGATATTGACCTCTATTTCCCTACCATTGGCCTGGAGACCTACGAGTACCTCGAATAGGTCTGCCACATGGCTCAGGGCCTCGGGTACCCCTTCAGGATTTAATGATTCCTCGCCGGTCATTCTTACCGCAAACCATACGGGAAAATGTTGCTCCCTGGCAAGTAGCTTGAGCTCAGACAATGTCTCCCTAACCCTTTGATCAAAGGGCAGGCCATCTATTAGGACGACCTGCGGAAAGAATATGCCCTGCTCGGTAA
>WFZW01000043.1 GCA_015489365.1 Deltaproteobacteria bacterium
GGTGAAGGCTTCGCTGCCAGGGAGGTGACCACTGGAATGGAGGATCGCCAATTTGTGGAGATAGTCTCCGGGCTGAAACCTGGTGAGAAATACGCTGCAAATGGGTCCTTTACCATAAAATGCGAGTTGCAAAAGGGTTCCTTTGGCTCTGATGAGGATTGATGAGGTGGCGTTATGATAGATAGGATCGTCAAAAAGGTGGTAGAGGCGCCCCTTGTCATGGTGGTGCTTGGCTTGCTCATCATGGGGGCTGGCTTTTACAGCTACAGGCAACTTCCCGTGGATGCCTTCCCGGATGTCTCTCCAAATCTCGTACAGGTGTTTACAGAGACCCAGGGGCTTGCCCCGGAAGAGATCGAAAAATACGTCACCTATCCGATAGAGGTGGCCATGAACGGCCTGCCTGACCTTGAAACGGTACGCTCGGTCTCAAATTTCGGGCTGTCCGTGGTGAATGTCTATTTCAAGGAAGGCATGGACATCTATTTTGCCAGGCAACTGGTGAACCAGCGCCTTCAGGAGGCGAGAGACAAGATACCCGAAGGCTTTGGTGAGCCCAAGATGGGGCCAATATCTACCGGTATGGGCATGATACTCTTTTACTACCTAGATGATGAGACGGGAAAATATTCCCTTGAAAAACTAAGGGCCATCCAGGACTGGCTCATCAAGTTTCAGCTCCAGACCGTCCCCGGGGTTACCGAGGTCCTTGGGATCGGTGGATACGAGAAACAATATCATGTTGTTATAAGGCCACAGGCACTCCTTCGTTACGATCTTACCATCAATGAAATCATCAACAGGATCAAATCCAATAACTTGAACGTCGGTGCCCAGTTCATAGAAAAGGGAGCTGAGGAGTTCATTGTGCGTTCCATGGGCCTTGCCTCTAGTGCAGAGGATTTGAGAGGCATAGTGCTAAGATCCGTGGATGGCACCCCGGTATATCTCAGGGATGTTGCCGAGGTAAAGGTTGGTGGAGCCGTCCGCCGCGGTCTTCAAACCAGAAATGGCGTAGGGGAGGTGGTTGCTGGCCAGGTCATCAAGCTTTTCGGCGAGAATTCCTCTACCGTCATAAAGAAGGTGGAAGAGCGGCTGAAGGCGATAAACAGGATACTTCCTCCAGGGGTAAAGATAGTTCCGTATTACGATCAGAAATCCCTGGTAGAGGCATGTGTCAAAACCATAACCAACGCGCTTTTACAGGGTATGGGGTTAGTAGTCTTGATCCTTTTCCTGTTCATGGGTTCCGTGCGCCCAAGCCTGGTGGTGGCCCTTTCCATACCATTTTCGGTTCTTTTTGCCATTGTACTGATGAAGTATTTCGGCCTGTCCGCAAACCTCATGTCCCTTGGCGGGCTTGCCATTGCCATAGGGATGATGGTGGATGGGGCCATCGTCATGGTGGAGAATGTCGATCGCATCTTTCATTCGCAAGGAGGAAATAAGGGCTCGAGAAGGCGTATGGTAATAGAGGCCTGTAGTGAGGTAGGCAAGCCCATAGTCTTTGCCATCTCCATAATCGTCATAGTCTTTGTACCCCTCTTTGCCCTTCAAGGGGTGGAGGGAAAGACCTTCCGTCCCCTGGCCTATACAGTTGCCATGGCCATGACAGGTTCCCTGATATTTGCCCTGTTCCTGGCCCCTGTCCTTTCCTATCTCCTCATGAGGCCATCACCTAAGAGGGGGGCCTCAGACGTCTCCCAAGGTGCAATTACCATGTTACAGCGTTTGTACAGGCCGGTGGTGGGCTTTTTTGTGCATCGAAGGGTGGTCGCTGTGATCATCGCTGTGGCATTGCTGCTTTGCGGTGCCTTGGTGCTCCCAAGGCTTGGCTCCGAGTTTACGCCACAACTTCAAGAGGGTTCGATCGTGTTGCGTCTTACAATGGCCCCTTCCATATCATTGAGGGAGAGCAAGAAGATCACCATGCTTGTTGAGAGAAGGGTGATGAAGGTCCCTGAGGTGAAAGAGGTGGTAAGCAGGATAGGGCGGGGTGAGGTTGGTGCCCATACGGATCTGGTAAACAGTGCCGAGATGTATATCCTTTTAAGGCCGAGGGAGAAGTGGCGTGGCGCCAAAACCCAGGAGGAGATAACAGAGGTGATACGCCGCAAGGTAGGCCAGGTCCCAGGTGTCCTCATGAACTTTACACAACCTATAGAAATGACCATTGATGAACTCCTTGAAGGGGTCAGGGCAGAGCTTGCCTTGAAGCTCTTTGGAGAAGACCTCACCCAGCTCAAAAAAAGTGCCGATGAAATAGCCTCGGTGGTCAAGAGTGTACCAGGTGCAGCAGATGTCCAGGTAGATCAGGTAACTGGTACCCCTCAGCTTCTCATCAAGATCGACAGGAAGGCCATTGCAAGATACGGGATAAACGTCTCCGATGTCCAGGGGGTCGTAAGGGCAGCCATTGGCGGTGAAACCGCCGGCCAGATCTTCGAAGGTATACGCCGTTTCGACATCCTTGTCCGTTATGCCCCTGAATACAGGGCAAACAAGGAGGCAATAGGTAATATCCTGATTCCTGCACCTGGCGGGCTCAAGGTTCCCTTGTCACAGCTTGCCGAGATCAAGGAGATCTTGGGCCCAAGACAGATTACACGGGAAAACAGCCAGAGATTCATAACCATCCAGTGTAACGTGGTGGGGCGGGACATTGGTTCCTTTGTAAACGAAGCCCAAGGGGCCATTGATGATGCGGTGCAACTGCCTCCAGGTTATCTGGTCACTTGGGGCGGCCAGTTCAAGTTGCAGCAGGAGGCCAACAAGCGGTTGGCGCTGGTGGTACCGGTGATCCTCCTTGTAGTTTTCGTACTGCTTTTTAGTAGCTTCAATTCCGTTAAGAATTCCATGCTAATATTGTTGAATATTCCCCTTGCCCTGGTGGGTGGGGTGCTGGGGCTCTGGATAACAGGTGAAAACCTTTCTGTACCTGCTTCCGTGGGATTCATTGCCCTTTTTGGAATCGCCCTGCAAAACGGCATGGTGTTGGTGACCTATATGAACCAGCTCATTTGCCAGGGGATGTCTCCAGAAGAGGCATCCATTGAAGGTGCACTCATGAGGCTCAGGCCAGTACTCATGACCGCATGCACCACCGCCCTTGGACTCGTGCCGCTCTTGCTGTCACATGGCACAGGAAGCGAGGTGCAACGTCCACTGGCCATAGTTGTTGCAGGTGGGCTTGTTACCTCTACCATGCTTACCTTGCTGGTGTTGCCAGCACTATACAGGTGGTTTATACCGATCGATATGGATAAGAATGGGGCAGGATCTGCCAACGATGGAGGATAAAGGGATACGACAGGCGGCGTAAGAGTTTTATCCAAAAACGCATTTTTTTGATTAGCCATGGACACACGAGGAGATACATGGACAAGTAGGAGATATATCCTTCATGTGGATATGGATGCCTTTTTCGCATCCATCGAGCAAGCAGAGCGTCCTTGGCTCAAGGGTAGGCCTGTTATAGTGGGAGGCGGCAGCAGGGGCGTGGTTTGTGCCGCCTCCTATGAGGCAAGGCACTTTGGGGTGCATTCAGCAATGCCCATGTTCAAGGCCAGGCGTCTGTGCCCCTCTGGCATATTCATCCCTGTGAGAAAGGAACTTTACAAGCTGGTCTCTGAAAGGATCATGGACATCCTTCATACCTATTCCCCCTTGGTGGAAAAGGCATCCATCGACGAGGCCTACATAGATGCTACGGGTATGGAAAGGCTGTTCGGCCCCCCTGTCAATATGGCCAAGAGGATAAGGGCAGATATAACCCGGCAAACCGGTCTTACCTGTTCAATAGGCATAGCGCCTAACAAGTTTCTGGCAAAGATCGCCTCCGACATGGATAAGCCGGACGGGCTTACTGTTATCTCCCATGAAGAGGTGGAAGAATTCATGCGAGGCCTTCCTATAGAGAGGATTCCCGGGGTCGGCGCGAGGACTATGAGGCTTTTCAAAGACCTGGGCATAAGGCGTGTAGCTGATTTTTTGAGGTACTCGGAAGAATATTGGATGGACAGGCTGGGTAAGGCTGGAAAGGAGCTCTTTGACAAGGCCCGCGGCATGGACAATTCACCTGTTTTACCCTTTTTGCCGCCGAAATCCTTTAGTGCAGAACATACCCTTTCATATGATACGGATAATATCCAGGACCTAAGAAGGCATCTTCTTAATCAGGCAGAGAGGGTAGGGAGGTATCTCAGGAGATCCGGTTACATGGGTAGGACCGTTACCCTCAAAATAAAGTTTTCAGACTTCAAGACCGTAACACGAAGTAGGACCTTTCCAGATGTCACCTCAAGTACAAGGTATATATATAGGGCGGCCCTGGATCTGCTGTATTCCTTGGAGCTTCCCAAGAAGGTACGCCTGGTGGGGGTAGGGGTTTCAAATCTTTCAAAAGGGGCATATCAAGTGCCCATTTTTGATCAGTATCTTATGGATAGGGAAAGAAAGCTTGACAGGGTGGTCGATGAAATCAGGGAAAGGTTTGGGGATAAGGTCTTGAAAAGGGGATACCTTCCTGGAGACGATGATCCATTTTCTAGATAGGGGCGGCCGTGATTTTTTATCCGAAAATGCATTTTTTGATTAGCCATGGGCAGGCAAGGACATACATGGACAAAAAGTAAATTGTTCCCAGAGGATACGGGCTGCATGAAGGTCTAGGTGATCTGGGAAAAATTGACTCTGTTCGCCATAGGTGCTCGCTCGGGTTCAATGGGCCTTCTGCCTTTGCAGGCGAAGCCTATTGACGTCTGTTACAACATCCTGTAGAGGTTGCCGACGAACCCGATGGGGTAATGCAAGCTCTGCTGCTGCCTCGATATCCGGTCTGGTTACGTGTGTGCGTCCGTTGAAGGCCGCCAGTGTCTTGGCTGTTTTCAGGATGATGATATCGCCGCGATGACCGTCAACTCCAACATCCATGCAGTAAGAGGCGATTTCGTACAGGGTTTCACGATCAATGGTGACCCGTGGATACAAGTCCCTGGCCTTTTCGATCTTCTTTGCCAAATTCCTTGATTCCCCCTCCCATCCCTTGCAAAAACCCTCTGGATCTTCATCAAAGGCCAAGCGCCGCTCCATGATTGATACCCTTGCTTCGGGGTCATTGATGCCCTCTACGGTTACACACAGGCCAAAACGGTCCAGTAACTGGGGCCGAAGTTCTCCTTCCTCGGGATTCATCGTCCCTACCAGGGTAAACCAGGCTGGGTGGGAGAAACTTACCCCCTCCCGTTCAATGGTGTTGATGCCCATGGCTGCGGAATCAAGCAGTATGTCTACTACGTGGTCATCCAGGAGATTCACCTCATCCACATATAGGATACCCCGATGGGCCGCTGCCAGGAGCCCTGGTTCCACCTGTTTTTCTCCTTTTTTAAGGGCCTGTTCCATATCCATGGTTCCTACCACGCGGTCTTCAGTGGCACCTACCGGCAGCTCGACCACGCGGATTGGGCGCTTGATGGTCTCAACCATCCCCCCATTTAAAATGGCCTGGCTACATTCTAAGCGGTGGCATTCTTGGCATACGCTTATGGCTTCTCCTGGAAGAAGCTGAAAGGGGCAGTCCTTGACCACATCTATGTCTGGTAGGATCTGGGCCAGCGCCCGCACAGCGGTGGACTTGGCTGTACCCTTTTCTCCACGGATCAAGACACCTGAAAGTGTCGGATTGATGATGTTTAGGATTAAGGCCAGTTTCATCTTTTCCTGGCCAACGATGGACACAAAAGGATAAACAGGTACCGTGCTCATTTGATATTCTCCTTTGCGATATTTAAAAGGGTATCGGCTTTCAGGTCTTCTATCCGGAAATATTGTGCGCCTAAAGCCATGGCCATCTTGCGTGCTAGGCCGAACTGTATAATTCCAGGGCTTTCAGTATCGATAACAATGAACCGGATGCGTTCATCCATGGCCATTCGTTCGGCAAGTTCAAGTGCCTCTTCCAGTGGGCTATTTTCTCCTAGGGAAACATTGGATCTGCCATCGGTAATGATGATCACGATTGGCATGGCAGTTGGCTCGTGCAGCAGGTAATTGCGCAATACCTCGTATGACCTGGCCAGGCCGGCGGATAGTGGAGTCCGCCCACCCACGGGCATTTCTTGGAGGAGGCGGGCCGCAAGTTCAATGGAGGCAGTGGGTGGCAGGTTTAGCGTAGCATCATTTCTGCGAAAAGAGATCATGGCAACCCGGTCCCGCTTCTGGTAGGCATCCAGGAGAAGCGACATGATCGCCCCCTTGGAGGCCGCCATCCTCCCCCTGGCGCCCATGGAACCACTGGCATCCACAACGAAGAGAAGAAAGTTTCCGATCCGTTTCTCCCGGATCCTTTCCCGGATATCCTCAGGCCTTATGATTACAGCAAGGCCGTTCTCGTTTCTTCGCTTGACCTGGTACGGGGCAGCGGCCCTGAGGGTAGCATCCAAGGCTATGTCACCTGTTTTACGGAAGGTTGTACTTTTGACATAGCGTCCCTGCTTTCGGGCACTCCTGGTCCTGGATCTTCGCCCTGATCCCCTGCGGAACACGCGGTCCTTGGGAGAAGTGAACCCCTTGACCTTAAAGGTATCACCTACGGCAAAAAGCTGTTCCGCGGCATCCTTTTGTCGATTCTGCTCTCCTTCCTTTTTGTCATGTCCGACCTCGTCTTTATCCACTGGTGGACTTGTTTCGCCGGATTGAGGCCCTTGCGTACCCTGTTGCCCCTCTTCTTGCTTGTGGTTGTCGTTTTCTTGTATCTCCTGGTTGTTTTCAGCAGGATTTTCCTGATCCTGGGTATGATCCTGGGGTGAAGGCGGCGAGGGGGGTGCAGGGTCCCTTTTTCGATGGAGGAGGACGAGTGGCGCCACCTCCAGGACATCATCCACCTCGACCTTAGGATGCCCCCTCAGGGCAGCTAGGGCCCTTGCAGTCTGTTCTATGATAAGATCGGCGCGGTGTCCGGCCACCTTATTTTCCACGGCCAGTTGGGACGCCAGGGAGCGCAGGTGCCTGGGCATGTGGATTGTCTCAATAATTTGCCTGGCCTGTATGATCTGCTCGGTAATACCATCATCCATTTCCTTGAATTGTCTGATAAAATCCAGAGGGGACGTATCATATGCCTCCCTGCGCTCCATCAGCGCAACACGGTCCTCTTTGTCAGCTATGGCATCCACCTCTACACAAAGCCCAAAACGGTCCAACAATTGGGGTCTCAGTTCCCCTTCTTCCGGATTCATGGTACCTACCAGGACAAATCTGGAGGCATGTGAAAGGGATAATCCTTCCCGCTCGACCACGTTCTGACCGGAGGAGGCAGCATCTAGGATAATATCCACGATATGGTCATCCAGGAGGTTTACCTCATCCACATAGAGTATACCC
>WFZW01000044.1 GCA_015489365.1 Deltaproteobacteria bacterium
CAAGAGAAGGTACAGGTTGTCTACCAGATCAAGTTTTAATTTATCATAAAAAAAACGGTCCGCACCCGGATTGCAGCCATCCTTGTGGGCTACATAAGGCAATCCGGTAGTTTGTCCGATTGCCTTGTGTTATCTTGTATCCATGAAGCAAAATGGACAAAAATTGATCATGATCATCGAGGACGATAGGGATATAGCAGACCTGTTGAGCTTCAACCTCAAGGCAGCAGGATTCGGGTGCAGAATATGGCAAACCGGGTGCAATGCGCTAAGTGAGGTGAGAAGGTGCAGGCCTGACCTGATCCTGCTTGATCTCATGTTGCCTGAGGTAGACGGTATAGATATTTGCAAGCGCCTCAAGAAGGACCCTGATACCGCCTCCATTCCGGTACTGATGGTAACTGCCAAGGGGACAGAGGTGGACCGGATTCTAGGTTTTGAACTAGGGGCAGACGATTATGTAGTCAAGCCATTTAGCCCACGGGAGGTGGTCCTGAGGGTGAAGGCAGTGCTTTCAAGGGTCTATGGCAGGCATGAACAGCCTGTTTCGAGGATCTTTTCGGTCGGTCCTGTAACTCTCGATGTACAAAAACATGCTGTTCTAATAGATGGTAAAGGTGTAGAACTCACATCCACGGAGTTCAAGTTGTTACAGGCGTTGATTGCAAATCCTGGCCAGGTGCTTACCCGGAACAGGCTTCTCGAAAGGGTTTGGGGATATACCTTTGAGGGTTATTCCAGAACCGTGGATACCCATGTCAGGCGTCTGCGGAAAAAGATGGACCAGGCAGCAGGTTATATCGAAACGGTAAGGGGGGTCGGGTATCGTTTCAAGGATGTGACATGAGTCAAGCCCATGTGACTTGGACCCAATAGGTTTTATCCCAACTTTCAGGGGCCCGTACTTGGCACCACTCCCCCTGGATATGAAAATACAGTCCTTGCCCAGGATGTATTTTCGGATAAAAGATGCATTTTTTGATTAGCCATTCAAGATAGCGATGAAACACGTGATCTCTACCGGGCAAAGGACTTGTTACGACGAGCACGGAAGGCCTGTTCCATGCCAAGGCACTGGTCAGGATGGGGAATTTGGAACGGGCCTGAGGGCACCGACTCCACGCTTTGAGACAGTCGGAGACGTGGCAACGGACCGATTGACAGGTCTTTCCTGGCCGCTTGATGCCTTTATATTCGATTTTCCCATGTCATGGGGAGATGCCCTTGTTGCTGTTTCCACCCTCAACCATGAGAGGTTAGGGGGATTTTCGGACTGGAGGCTTCCCAATAGGAGGGAGCTTCGTAGCCTTGTCCATTTTGAGGCCAGAGACCCGGTTTTACCACCATCATCTCCCTTTCGTAATGTATTCAATGGATGGTATTGGACCTCTTCAACCGCGGCTATCAACACGGCCTATGCCTGGTACGTGCATATGGGAGGGGGACGTATGTTCTATGGTCGCAAGGACCAGGATTGCATCGTGTGGCCCGTAAGGGGAGATAGCAAGATCGTGCCCGCTACGGGCATTACCAGCTGTTTTGATAGCAATGGGTCCACGATTCCCTGTGACGGAACAGGGCAGGATGGGGATCTTCTCAAGGGAGCTAGGTGGCCTGAGCCCAGGTTTGAGCCGCACGGTAACCTGGTGAAAGACAGGCTGACAGGGTTGAACTGGACGCGAAGCGCCGATATATGCGCGGGGAAGGTGGTTTGGTTAGAGGCCCTGGCTGCGGTCAGGGATCTGAACCGGGAACGTCTTGGAGGATTTTCAGACTGGAGGCTTCCAAATATAAACGAACTTGAATCCCTCGTGGATTGTTCAAGGTACGATCCTGCATTGCCATATGGGCATCCATTTCTAGAGGTCAGGGAATTTTACTGGTCCTCCACCACGAGTTTCTATGAGCCTGTGTGGGCCTGGGCCTTGTACCTATTGAAGGGGGCAACAGGGGTCGGCCTCAAGGAGGGGCCCCATTTTTACGTGTGGGCAGTCAGGGGATGAGGTAGGAGGACATCATTGCCCCTGTTAAAAAAAGGTGTTGACAAAACGTCTTTTTTAAATAGGATAAAAAAGATCTTAAAT
>WFZW01000045.1 GCA_015489365.1 Deltaproteobacteria bacterium
AATTAGTATAGATTAAAAGAGTAAAAATTGATTTTTAAGAATTGGGAGATATCTAGATGAAATTTATAAAAAATCAAAAGGCGGACGACACACTCGATCTGGTATTCCGCATGTGCCCTATCCATCTTCTCGAGCCTGGAGAAAGGCTGCAGGGGCTAAAAAGAGGACAGGTGCTCGAGATACTCACTGATTACGATGGGGCACTTGAGGACATTCCTGCATGGTGTGCAAAATCCGGTCAAGAATTCATAGGGATCAAGGAAGGCGATGACTGTTATAAGCTGTATATAAGGAAGGTAAAATGAAAGATACCCAGAAAAGAATAGTCTACATGGATCATGCCGCGGCTACCCCTGTAAAAGGACCGGTACTCGAGGCCATGTTACCATATTTCGATCGCGATTTTGCCAATCCATCTACCGTATATGACCTAGGCTTTCGTATAAAAAGGGTAATGGAGGAACAACGGGCCAAGGTAGCAGAACTCATTGGGGCAGACCCGGAAGAGATCATCTTCACCTCGTCAGGGGCCGAGGCCAATAACCTTGCTATCAAGGGAACTATCTTTTCCCGGTTCAGGAAGGCAAAAAGGATCATCGTATCGGCCATAGAGCATCATTCGGTTCTAAATTCCGCCAGATTTTTTGAAAGACTGGATTACGAAGTTACCTTCCTGCCGGTGGACAAACACGGGCTAGTAGACTCGGAAAGACTTAAACAGACACTGGATCAGGATACCGCCCTTGTATCCATCATGCATGGCAACAACGAGGTAGGGACCATTGAGCCGATAAGGGAGCTTGCTGCCATATGCCATGAACATGGTGTTCCCTTCCACACCGACGCAGTGGCCACGATAGGAAGCGTTGAGATAGATGTACGTGACATGGATGTGGACCTGTTGAGTCTTTCCGGTCCTCCTCTTGGGGCACCCAAGGGTATCGGTGCCCTATATTTCCGCAAGAATACCAGGTTGATGCCCCTTATCCACGGTGGCATACAGGAAAGGGGACGAAGGGGCGGCACGGAAAACGTGCCAGGTATAGTTGGCCTTGGAAAGGCAGCGGAGCTGGCAAAATCATCACTGAAGGAAAGGGCCGCCCACCTCAGGCGATTGCGGGATACCTTGATCACCAACATACTTGAAGGAATACCCCACGTCTATCTCACAGGCCATCCTGAGAAACGACTGCCAGGGCATGCCAGCTTCTGCATAGAGGCGATAGAGGGCGAGGCCTTGATATTCATGCTGAGTCAAAACGGAATCTACGCAAACACCGGCTCTGCATGTGCATCAAAGGCACTAAAGACATCCCCGGTACTGGTTGCCCTTGGGATTCCTGCGGCCCTTGCCCAGGGATCGATAGTGTTCACCCTCGAGGAGACCAATAGCCTCGATGACATAGATTACACAATGAGGCATTTGCCAGCCGTAGTAGAACGGCTCAGGGCGATGTCCCCCATATGGAAAAACAACGCCCCAGTGGCAACCATGGCCTGATATCATGAAGATCACTACCCGGAGCAGATATGGAACCAGGATGATGGTTGAATTGGCTATCAACTTCAACCAGGGCCCTCTCCAGATAGGAGAGATAGCAAGAAAGGAAAACCTGTCTGTAAAGTACCTGGAACAATTAATCATTCCACTTAAACGGGCAGGCTTCATAAAGAGCATCCGGGGACCAAGGGGCGGACACCTGCTTGCAAGGGCACCTGATGAAATCACGGTGTGGGACATCGTGACGGCCCTCGAGGGTGAAGACGGGGTAACGCCATGTGTGACGAATCCACAGTGGTGTGACAGGAGTGAAATCTGCCCCACGCGGGATGTCTGGAGCATGATAACCAAGACCGTAAAAGAACAGCTTTCGGCTATAACCTTGGCCGATCTGGCCAAAAAACAACAAAGCAATCTGACAAATTGAAGACGATCTGGAGGACATCATATGTATACAGAAAAGGTAATGGAACACTTTGCCAGTCCGCACAACGTGGGCGTAATAGAAAATGCAGACGGCGTAGGAGAGGTGGGAAACCCTGTCTGCGGGGACATGATGACCTTTTATATAAAGGTAAAAGACGGTATCATAGAGGACATAAAGTACCAGACCTTTGGTTGCGTGGCTGCAATAGCGGTTTCGAGCCAGGTCACGGATATGGTCAAGGGTAAATCCATAGCCGAGGCAAAGGCCCTCACGAAAAAGGCGGTGGCAGAGGCCCTTGGTGGGTTGCCCAAGGAAAAGATGCACTGCTCCAATCTGGGGGCAGAGGCCCTCCTAGAGGCCATCAAAAACTATGAGGCCAGTATCTCTGGGGAACCCGCACCAGCAATACAAAAATCCAAGCGGCCAAAACGTCACAAGATATGCGGAAGTTGTGGGGTGAAGAACCCGATAACCGCGAATTTCTGCATGGGATGCGGGAAGGGGCTTGAATAAAAAATGAAGGTGGTTTCACTTGCTATCAGCGAAAAAAAAGGAATAAGCAAACATGAGGTAGATGTAGTCGAACTGTTGGAAGACCATGGCATAAAGGGTGACGCCCATGCAGGGCCATGGCACCGGCAGGTAAGTTTTTTGGCATCCGAGGCCATAGAAAGGGTAAAAAGCAAGGGCTACGATATAGGCTTTGGAGATTTTGCCGAAAATATTGCCACAGAAGGAATCGAGTGGCCAAATGTCTCCGTTGGAACTATCGTGAAGATAGGGGACTCGGTTGTTATCGAGATAACCCAGATAGGCAAGAAATGCCATACTAAATGTGCCATATACCAGATGGCAGGCGACTGTATAATGCCAAGGGAGGGGGTATTTGGCCGTGTCATCCGTGGCGGCAAGATATCAAGGGGGGATTACATCCAGATACATAGGCCGCCACATGTCCCCTGATCCCAGGGCATAACTTGCAGGATGCGTTTGGACGGGGCTTCACGCTAAGGGACACACTGTTACCAGATCCGTCCTGCAAGGGCTTACACCTTGGCAGCATATTGACCGCTTTCCTACGGCCCACAAGAGCAGTGTAGAAATCATCTTTCCAGTTTACTCCTTCAATCATCCACCTTTTTATGTATTCTAGGTAATCTATCGCATATAAGGCCGAATCAGACCGTGTGTCCCTGATTACCCAACAGACAGATAGCCGATGGCATATGCAGGGTATGGTAAATGGGATTAAGCTGGACTATATGGCCTTGGTGTTTATCCTTTGGCAGTGATTTATCCCAGACCTTGCAAGTAAAATTTCCTAAGGGATACACTAAAAAAACCACGAAGCACGAACATACACTCAAGCACGTGAGAATGGGAACAAGACACAAACTTGGAAATTATATTATAGCTGCCTTTTTCATCAATATCCTTGCCATCGTGACGATTGGTGGGATATGCACCTTGTTGGTAAGGGATATGGCCGTGGATATTGCCAGTCTGAAGGCGGAAAGTCGTTATGTCTCAAAGATATATGACCTTAACAACAAGACCCAAGAGGCCATCTTCCTGGCAGAAAACGCCCTTGTAAAAAGGGACAGTGAGCCATTGAGTTACGCCATCTATATAGTGGAAGATCTTATGGATCAAGTCGCCCTATATGGGGCAAAGGGCGTGGGAAAGGATGGCTTCGGGCTTAGCACAGGGCTTTTATTCCAGAAGATCGAAGACAATCTTTCCGAGATAAATAAAAGACTAAAGATAGCTTATAAAAATTTCTCAGAAAATGCAGCACTGGACCGGGATGTGCTCAAACGGCTGGAGACATATGGATATAACATCCAAAACCAGGTCCAGGCCATAAATGCAATGAGCTTCCGCAAGATTGAAAGGCAGGTCAACGACTCCAACAACAAAATGTACTATATCCTTTTTATGTACCTTACATCCTGCCTTCTGGGTATAATTGCTGCTTGTGCAGGTTATATAGTGTTGATGCGTAAGGTGGTACGGCCTATCATCAACCTGGCATCCGCTACGGAGAAGGTAGCGGCAGGCGATCTATCGGTCAGGGTCAAGACAGATACCGGAACCGAGATAGGAACCCTATATGAAGCCTTCAATACCATGACCAAAAGGCTTCAGGAACATGAAAAGAGAAGGGAGGAGTTCAGCCGGGAACTTGAAAGGAAGGTCGAAGAACGCACCTCGGAATTAAAGGCATCCGAGGAATCACTCCGCAAGGCCCAAGATGAATTGATCCGCATGGAAAAGATTGCAACCTTGGGGCAGATAGCCACCAGCGTCAACCACGAGATAAAGACCCCGCTCAACGTATTGTATATGAACCTGCAATTGCTGAACAAGAAGATAAAAAAACATGAGTCCGGTGGAAACGACTGGGTAAAGGGCATGTTAAAACTTACCTCCTTGATCAATAGGGAGGTCATACGAATCAATGA
>WFZW01000046.1 GCA_015489365.1 Deltaproteobacteria bacterium
CTTTATCCTTGCCGCCAAGGCGGCTTTTGAACCAGGCTTTATCTTGAAAAGGGCTGCCTTCAAGGAAGCTACAGTGGCTTTATCCATATCCCTGGAGACAGCAACTGGCCAAGCAGGCCACAGCCCGGTACTACAAAGAAGATTGAAGCCCTGGAAGTGCCTTGGGGTTAATATATTGAATTTTTTGATGTCTATCTTTTTCTCCATGGCCATGGATTCAAGCTGGTCTGTCCTTACAAAGCCAACGTCTGCGGCACCGTTAAGCACTGCATAAACCACGAAGTCTTGGCCTTGAAGGGGCTTTAGGTGGGTGTTCTTCATTACGTTGATGCCATTATTGTGTAGAAGTTCGTAGGCCTGGATAAGGAATCCACCAGCAGATCCAAGGGATACCACCGCCACCCTTTTATTTCTTATCTGTTCCGGTTTCCTTATTGTTGAATCCGCCTTGGTAAATATCACTCCTCCCATGTATGGCCCGCCTCTGCGGTTTATCAGGGTAGCAATGGCATAGGCCCCATATTTCTTGTTTATGATCACAAAAAATTTCTGGTTTGCTATTATTACATCCAGTTGGGCATTGGCAACATAGTCTTCAAGCTGGAAGAAGTTGAGAGGGATTATTTTGCAGGGTTTGCCCAATGTTCTTGTAAGATAGGAGCCTAATGCACTCCATCTCTTATAGGCAATAACCGGTCCCCTTTTGGCTAATACACCTATCCTGATCGTATCCCCTGCCATTGCCTCCGGCTGGGCCGGACACAAAAGGATCGCAATCAGCACAAGCATCCAAAGTGATCTGCAACACCAGGCAGATCTATCGATTTTAAGGATTTTTAAGCCTTGCATAAAGTTGCCATGAATGAACCCAAATCTTCATGCATCCCGTAGCCTATGCGCTGCTCCCAGGGCATGAAGATACTACCTTGTCAAGTACGTATTTTCACGGTAACCGCCATTCCCAGGGCGGGCACAAGACGTGGAAATACATCACTGGAAACATCTTGCCTTTTATCCTTGTGTGTCCATGGCTAATCGAAAGCGGCTCGTACCCCTGGACATGGAAACACAGCCTGTCCTTGTTTACCGTGAAAATACAGAGTCTATGGGCTGTATCTTCATGTATTGGGGGTGCGGCACCAAGATACGGGCCGCATGGAAGTTTAGAAGGCATAGACTGGTTTGACTGGCATGAAAACGCCCTAAATACAAGGTGCAGGCAATTTGTTTAACAACGGTGGCTAATTAAAACTGGAAACCTTAAACCTACGCATGGCCTTTTCGACCTCTTGAGATTTTGTTAGAAGGTCATCCATCGCAGATAAGGCCTTTTCAGCACCCTTTGCATTTTGGATGGCTATTTCCGACATCTGGGCCATGAGTTTTTGCAGTGATGAGCTTCTTTCCCTCTGTTTACTGGTTCGAGCGGTAATTTCTCCCGAGTTGGCAACTACCTTGTCAACGGTTTCTACGGCGGTTTTTGTGGTTAAGTTACTGGAATTTGCCTCGGAGACGATCTCTTCACTTAGACTGACCACATGTTTGATGGCATTTTCCGCCTCCTTCCTTCTGGAGGCCTGTTTTTCCGTCATCTCCACAATGGAACCGGCCAGTTCCTTTAGTTCGTTCGTAGAGGAAAGCAACCCCTGTATGGCGCCTGCCTGCTCGTCCGATATTTTGGAGATGTTAATGGTGACATTGCTGCTTTCTTCGACAGTATTGACGAGGTTTTCAAGGGCCTGGGCACTCTTGGCGGCAAGTGACATCCCCTCTTTCACGTTTTCTGTACTTTCACGGATAAGATTTGCTATTTCCTTGGTGGACTCGGTTGTTCTGTCGGCCAGTTTTCTGATTTCCTCGGCGACCACCCCAAAACCCCTTCCATGCTCGCCTGCCCTGGCTGCCTCAATAGCTGCATTCAAGGCCAAGAGGTTCGTTTGTTCCGCAATGTCAGAAATCAGGTCCACTATATCCTTTACCTGTTCGGAGCTTTCAGAAATTGCTTCCATACCCTTTACCGTCTTATCCATGGCCTGGCGTCCTTCCCAGGCGCTGTCCATGGCCGTCTTTGCCTGTTTTGCCGCCCCCTTTGCCTCCGTGGCCATTTTTTGCAGTTGATCGGCCATAAGCTTGAGCGAGTCAGCGGTACGCTGTGCTGCCTTTGATTGTCCAATAGCCCTTGCCTGTACCTCCTTGGCGGTCTCACCCATTGCTGCAACTGTACTGCCAGCCCCTATCGCTCCCTCTTTATTTTGTGCCGAGGCCTGGGTAATCTTGAGACTGGTATTTGCCATTTCTTGTATTACCTGTGCGGCCTCCCTTGCCATCTTTGCCGATGATTCAGCATGCATGGCGACCTCTGATGCAGTCTCCCCCATGAGTCCCACACGGCGCTGTACCTCCCCGGCACGCTCTGCCTGTTCACGGGCATTACCTGTGATCAGGTGTGCTATCTTATGTACTTCCCTTGTAGAGTTGGCAAAGGTTGCTGAGATCTTCATAACTTCCTTGAAGGTTTTCTGAAGGCTGTCAAGAAAACCGTTCACCGAGGAGGCCATGTGCCCTATTTCGTCATTGCTCCTTATCTTCAATCTGGAGGTAAGATCCATGTTCTCGGCAGTGCGACTCAGCATTCCTGCAGTTTCCACAACTGGGGCGACCACATCCCGGTTTAGCCAAAAGGCAAGGAAGAGAAGGGCGACAAAAATTACACCGTTTGCAATGAAACCCTCCCTGAGCAGGTTGTGTAGCGAGGAAAAAAGCGCGGCCTCTGGGAGTTGAACAACCGAAAACAGTTGCGGGGCCTGACAACCTTTTATCTCTGGAATCGGTGCGCATACGGCTATATGTCTGCCGTTATCACCTTTGACCTCAACAACCCTTTTGGCCTTGGTAGCAAGCATTCCCTTGACCCAGTCTGGAGCCAATTTGTTGACCATGCCTGGGGATGTATGCACGAAGATCTTGCCATGTGAGCCTGTTATGTATGATATTCCTTTTTGTTCCTCTAGTACCTGATTGGTCTTATCAACCAGGTCTGTAAGGTTTGACCATTTTATGAAGCTGACCACGTAGCCTGCTGGCTTTTTGTTAAGAGATATCGGGGAAACCAGGACGCATGTCCATTTGGAAGAGGCGCTGGCCTTATTATTTTTGGCAAATGGATAATGGGTCGGATCTGTGAGGTAAACCGATCCATTGAGACGGCTTTGCCACCAGGGAAGCCTATTAAGCCTCTTGCCAAGTGCTACCTTTGTACTTGCTGAAAGCACTTTTCCATTTGTGTCAGTAACCATCATGGCCTCGTAGTATCCATACTGCTTGACCATGTTCGTCAAAAATTTGTCCGTACCTCCCTGGCCGCCACCTATGTTTACTGCAAGTTTGATTATGTCCAGACGTGCAAGGGTGGCAAGGTCATTCACCCTGCCTTCAAGAAACATCTTGAGATCATTCCCTAAAACCTCTGCCTCTGCTCTAACCTGTCGGATCCCGTTTATCTTGAGGATATGGCGCTGGGTAAGATACAGGTATCCCTGGGCCGCCAAGGCAATTACCATGACGATCCCTATCATGGTCAGGAGTTTCGTTTGAAGGCGCCAGTCTCTTATTCCACCAACCTTTTTCTTCATGGGATTAATCTCCTTGTTGCCTTAAAAGGCGTAACTACCCGTCCTGTCTTTCGGTAATGAGCCTTGACAATCTCTTTATATCCAGTAGAGGGATTTTTTTGTTATCTGTCGATTTGATGTAGGCGGCTACAAATTCTTGCCGTATGCCCTGAGGAACATCTTCCCTGCCATCTTTATCGATGGATGGTACAGGCATATCCTCTACCCCCTGTACCAGGTTAACGGAGAGCCCGAACAAGACCCCACCATATTCGATAAGGAGGATCTTCCCCGTACCTACATCATTATTCAGGTCGTTAGGATTGTTATCATCTATAAGGTTCGCACCACTTACAACAGGAACGATTTCGCCACGGACGTTTTTCATTCCTTCTATCATAAACCTTGCATTGGGAAGGGGCTTGTCAATTCCACCCTTGACCACCTCTCTTACCCACTGCAACTCGACACACCATGTCTGATTTTCGATTTGAAACAGGATGAAGATCATTTTTAGGAGACCTTGTCGGAACAAACGACCTCGTATCCTTATTTATAGGACATGCTATCGGGCCATTGGCCGGTCAGCCCTCCGATGTCCCCAAGGGGAAAAGGTCTAATGCCTGTACTGTCTGTAGTAATCTATCGGATGGAAAGGGGATAAACTTTAGTAGGTATTAGTTGAGTGCACCGTGTTGTCCGGTCGTCCATGTGTGTCCATGGCTAACAAAAAAAATGTCTTTTCGGATAAAATTCCTTGGCATTTGAGGCTAAAAGGGCTTTCGATTTTACCGAGTCGGGCCAAAGAAGTACCTTGTGCTGGGCTTTTGTGCCTTAGATGCCATCTTTTCAGGCAAGCTGTAAGGTATCTTCCATCATTATTTCCATTTCGGCCAAGGTTATCTCTGAAAGCCCTAGAATGTTCGCCTCGTCCGTAGCTGCAAGCATCACCGATGGATCATGGGTAAGGCCAAATCCAAGCCTTCGGCATGCAAGATCCGCCAACCGCACCATGACCAATAGGATATTGTCCTCATCGAATTCAATTGAATGGTGATTGCCAACTATATTAGAATAGATA
>WFZW01000047.1 GCA_015489365.1 Deltaproteobacteria bacterium
AGGTGCGGCACCTAGGTACGGGCCGCATGGAAGTTTAGAGAATTTTCAGGGAAGTAATGGATATGAGCAATGCACCAGATATATGCCTGGATGACTCCAGACAGTTAAAGGATGACGACACCTTTGAGTTCTCATGCACCCCGGACAAACCTTGTTTTACCGCATGTTGTTATGATCTCAGCCTCGTACTCATGCCATACGATATATTTAGGCTGAAAAAGAGGCTTGGGATCAGTTCCGGTGATTTTTTGAAGCGCTATACCAGCGTTCATGTGGGCCAGGGGACAGGTTTCCCGGTGGTCATGTTGAGGATGGAGGATCCCTATCTCAAATGCCCCTTTCTGGAAGAGGAAAAGGGTTGCAGCGTGTACGAGGATCGACCTGGGGCGTGCAGGACGTATCCCCTTGCCCGCATGGCATGCAGGCAAAAGGATAGGGAGGGTGTTGAGGAATTCTATTACATAGTAAGGGAGCCTGACTGCCATGGTTTCAAAGACGGCAAGCTGTGGACCGTACGTCAATGGAAGGAGAACGAGGGAATAGATCCATACAATGCCATGAACGATGTCTTTGGGGAGTTGCTACAGGCCAAGACCGAGGCGGGTATCGCACATCTTTCAGCCGATCAGATCGACACCTTCTACATGGGTTGCTATGATATAGATTCCTTTAGGTCCTATTTCCTCGAGGGGCCGAACCTTGAAAGGTACATGGAGTCCCAGGAGGTAATAGATACTATCTCCAGGGATGAAGAGGAGCTTTTGAAATATGCCATGCGCTGGGTCAAAAAGAAGCTTTTCGCGGGAGGTTGTCTCACGTGCGGAATGGGTTGCTCTACCTGATTTTTCCAGGAAAGGAGATGGTCTTCTTTGCCTTGTCCTCTGCCACGCCATGGCATGGAGGGGGAGGTCTTGAATAGGGGCCATCAGGGTATACAATGCAAAAGAAGGTCTATTTCTGGTTTCTGTTAGCTGTCTTTGCAAGGGCCGGGTTTGATCTTTATGGCCATTTGAGACATACAAGGCGAAGACGTATGGCCGGTTCTTCTGCCACACGTTCAGGTAGAAGGCCTCCCGTATGGTGGAGGCGGGGAAACCAGGGGCCTGATTGATTGAGAATTGGAGGACATTATGCCGCTAAAGGCCTATATACTGATCAATACAAGGATAGGAAAGACCGTTGAGGTTGCCGGCAAATTGAAAGAGATGCCCGAGGTCAGGCACCTCGATGTAATCATGGGGCCCTATGATATTATTGCCGAGGTGGAGACGGATTCCCACGACGCCTTGTCACATGTTGTGATGCATAGGCTGCAGGAGCTTGATGACATACGTCACACCATGACCTGTACCGTTGTCAATACGGAAGAGGCCATTTAGGAGAGGCAAGAAGGAGTGTAGTTCGTCAAACCCGTTTGCCCAATCCTTCTATTTCCTCTTGTGGCCATCAAGAATCTAGGTAGCCGGATGGTTTAAGGAAGCAATAGGGGATAATGGCACACCGGGTTCTATAAACCTTTTTTACCGTCTTTTTTCTATATCAAATAGCCAAGCGGATTTTTCCATGTATCTTCATATCCCCTTGTCCTAGTGGATGACAGCGATCTCAATATCCCCTTCCTTTTCTATGACATTGATACTTACGTTATTTGCATGTCTTTGGAGGTCCAGATCTACCCTTTTACCTGCCACTTCCAGGTTCCTAATCCTTACCTCTTCAAGAAATGGCGGTAAAACCGGATGGTAGAAGCGTAACTGGGGCCTTTTTATGTCAAAGCTGAGACCAAGAGCCGCCTGCATAAGACAAAAGACCGTGGCACTGGCCCACGCCTGTGGCAGGCATGCCACCGGATAGAGTGTAGGTCCCTCATCGGGCCGCTTTATGAATCCACAGAAAAGTTCTGGAAGCCTGTGAAGATCCATGAAGATGCTTGCATCGAAAAGACCGGTCATGATCCTGAGTACCTGCCGTTTCAGGCCATACTTAGACAGTCCCAGGGCGATCAGGGCATTGTCATGGGGCCATACGGATCCATTGTGGTAGGACATGGGATTGTACCTGGCTTCATCATCGGCTATGGTCCTTATGCCCCATCCCGAGAACATGGAAGGCGACATCAAGATATCGGCAAGCCTTCTTGCCCTGTCAGGGCTTGCGATCTCGGTAAACAGGAGATGCCCTGCATTGGAGGAGCGGACCTTGCAGGGCCTTTTTTCTCCATCAAGTGCAATGACATAGGTAGATAACTCTTTGTTCCAAAACAGCCTTTCTATGGCTTCCCTTAACCCCTCTGCCTTTTTGTAGAACCTCTCTTCAAGCCCTGTTTTTCCAATAATGATGTCAGCAAGCCTTGCAGCGTCCAGGTAGGCCCGGCAGCAATAGGCCTGGACCTCGCAGAGAGCTACAGGACCTACCGGGGTAGTGCCGTCTCCGTGAAAGATAGAATCTTTGGAGTCCTTCCAGCCTTGGTTCGTAAGGCCCTCTGGACTACTCCGGTTGTATTCCACCAGGCCGTCCCCATCTAGATCCCCGTATTCTTCTATCCAAGACAGGGCTGCAAGGATGTTTGGCCATATGGATCTTATGAACTGGATATCACCTGTGCGAGCCAGGTATTCCCATGCCAGGATTACATACAGTGGGGTGGCATCCACGCTTCCGTAGTACATGCCAAA
Organism: Deltaproteobacteria bacterium; assembly: GCA_015489365.1. Taxonomy (GTDB): domain Bacteria; phylum Desulfobacterota; class Dissulfuribacteria; order Dissulfuribacterales; family QOAL01; genus S143-34. Next base: position 2,676 of record WFZW01000047.1, read on the forward strand.
GGGAACCTCGCCGCAGGCAGCCATCTCGCCTTGGCGCATCTCGTGTAGAATCTTTCCAGGTTGTGCATCCTTCGCCGGATCGACCTTCCTTGCCTGGGTGGCCGCTAGGAAGGCCAGCACTCCCTTTGCAAGTCCTGGATCCATCCAGAGGCATTCAAGGGCGGTGATGATGCCATCGCGGCCAAAGGGAGCACTGAACCAGGGAACACCTGCATATGGAAAGGGGCCATGGGGTGTCTTGGTAGTCAGCATATAGAGGTCGGACACCGATCGGTTTATCCAGTCATTGAACTGTTCATTGGATGTAAAGATGCTGCATTGACGCTGCCTTGTCTGTTTAAGTTCAAGGGCTGCATTCTCTACAGCCTGGTTGTGACTGGAACGGCTTGGCACAACTGTTACGTTGGTCCCTTCTGCCTTTGCCTGGCAACATATGGTTATATACAGGTTCCAGTCCTGTTTTGGCTCCAGGGTAACATAATAAAGGAACCGGGTAGGGGAGACGGAGTCGGGCGCTTGGGATGACTCTATACGAAGTCTGCGAAGCACGTGGTCAAGGCCTATGTATCCCAACACCACCTGGTCCCTTTCCACCTGAGCAGGCAGCCTGTGGCCCCTTCGTATGCGCATGGAGCCCCGGACCTCGAATATATCCGCAAAGTCTGCATCAAAATCAAGGCTCATCTGGATCGCTACCCGCTGGTGCCAATAATTTGTTATGCGGATATGTTCGTAACAGGTACCCTTCCAAAGGAGCTTCGACCTGAAGACGTGGAGGCTGCCCTGGGGAATCAAGCAGGGCTTTGGGGGCCCTGGCAGATCTCCCATCGGTTCCATGGTGAGCTCGGGATTTGTAAGATCCACGGTAAGGAGGCTGTTATCGGATTTTACAGTGGAGTTAAGGAGAAGGGGTCTCTTATTCCCTATCCTTAGCTCAAGGTCTGAAAGAAAGCGGGTATCCTGGTGGTAGATTCCGTGTTCGCCCCTGCCGATGTGCTGGATATCCCCGAATCTATCGAACACCGCAAAGGTATCCCCGTGCTTTAGGACCCTGGTTCGGTCATCTATCCTGGTGGATGTGGCCCGAACGTAATATTGTTCATCTATGCATATGAATTCTCGTGGGGCCATAATGGTGCTCCTTTCTAGGGAGAGGCCCGTTATCCCAGATCTTCTGCACAGCCCGTATCCTCCGCGCTGCGCCCCAGGGCATAAAGTATACAGCCATATGGGTACTATGTTTTCATGGTAAATTATGCAGCAAGTCTAGGCCTTAACCTGGCATAAGCAAGGTTCTGGTAGAGTTTCACATAGTCCCTGGCCATGCGTTTTGAGGTAAAGCGCTTCTCAAAGATCCTTCTGCAGGCCTGTCTGTCAAGGGACCATAGCCTTTTAACGGCATTTACTGCCTGGTCCATATTGGTGACTATGAAGCCAGTGACACCCTCTGTCATTACCTCTGGTACAGAACCCATGCCATAGGCGATCACAGGGGTTGCACAGGCCATGGATTCGATCATGACCAACCCGAAGGGCTCAGGCCAGTCTATCGGAAACAAAAGCCCAAGGGCCCTTGCCAGAAAGTCATTTTTTTCACTGTCTGAAACCTCACCAATGAACTCTATGAGCGGGTGGTTTAAAAGGGGCCTTATCTTGTCTTCGAAATAGGCCCTGTCCGCTTGATCTATCTTTGCTGCTATCCGCAAGGGAATGCCAGCCCTCTTGGCTATCTCGATGGCCCTGTCAGGACGCTTTTCAGGGGAGATCCGGCCTAGGAAGGCCAGATACTTACCAGGTTTGAAGCTTGGCCTGTAGAGGTCCTCGGGTAGCCCATGGTATATGGTAGCCTTCCAGTTTGCCCAGGGAAGCGGACCCCTTTGATCATTTGATATAGATACGAGGGGCATGTCCTTAAATTCTCTATAGAGCGGCTTCAGATCCGGCAGATCCAGCCTGCCGTGCAGGGTCGTTACATGGGCCGTGTTCATTCGCCTGGCCATAGGGAAGTGGATGTAGTCTATATGAAAATGTACCAGGTCGAAGGAATCGGCCATGGAAAAGACACGTTCGAGCATCAAAACGTGATGTGCCAATGGATCCTTGACCAAGGGATCAAGCCTGAGTGCACCTGGACAGACGCCCTCTAGCCGGGCCCTTGTAACAGAATCCATACTGGCAAACAGGGTTACCTCGTGGCCCATGCGGACTAGTTCTTCTGTAAGATACGAAACGATTCGTTCGGTGCCCCCATAGAGCTTAGGGGGAACGCTTTCAAAGAGGGGAGCAACCTGTGCAATCTTCATTTCCTTTTACCTCCAAACTAAGCTTTCATGCAGCCCGTACCTGGTATCGCACCCTTGAATATGAAAACACAGCCCTTATCCAGGATGTATCTTCAGGGCAAGAAGGTTTTTTGAAAGGCAAAAGGCCAAGAATTTCACACAGCCTGTAATAGGCGTGGTATCGATATATCCACGGCTACAAAAAAATAGTTATCCGTGGGGAAAATGCAAGTTTGTTGTGATAAAATGTGATCGTATCCCGTCTATCCCTTGCCAATTTGGCTTCAAATATATATATGAAGGCCGACAGGCAGTTTCAATCCTAGAGCACAGGTAAAAGGAGGCAGCCCATGGCGCTTTTTTATCCTGCAGACAATATAGGCTTTCAGGATCACCCAAGGTTTAAAGGTGTTAGGCTGGCAAAGCTCGTCACCAGCAAGGACACCGATACTGTAAGTGTCTGTATCCTCGACATTGCCCCGGATACCCTTATCCCTATCCATGTCCATGATCCAAACGTAGATTCCATATACGTACTGGAAGGAAATGGAGAGGCCTACATCAATGGCAAGTGGCGTGAGGTATCATCAGGGGATTACATCTTCGTGAACCCAAACGAGGAGCACGGGGTAAAAAGCGGCAAGGAAGGACATATGAAGCTTTTTGTGGTGCACAGCCCCCCTCTATTCTAGACATCTGACAATGCCCATCCATGTATGTCCCTATGTGTCCATGGCCAATTAAAAAATGCAGTTTTACCGTGAAAATACAGAGTCTGTGGGCTGTATCTTCATGTATTGGGGGTGCGGCACCAAGATACGGGCCGCATGGAAGTTTGGGCAAATGATTGAAGCGTATGGTTCCAGGATCATTCCTTGAAAAGCAGCCGTTCCATTGCCTCTACGGTGTCGAGGGAGGGTCTGTCATAGTAGATACCGTAGAGGCCTTGGTTGGTCTTTTCCACCCATCTTAGGAATACATAATAGATCCCACCGAAGTGATGGCGGTAATCGTAACCGGACAGACAGTTTGCAAGGTATTTGTGTAGCGCCAGGGTATATATGTGGTACTGGAGTAGGTATCCTTCAGTGGTCATCTTTTTTTTCAGCCTGGGCAGGGCATAATCATCCCTTTCTGGCCCTAGAAAGTCCGATTTCCAGTCGATTATGAAATACCTGCCCTTGTGTTCGAAGACCAGGTCGATGAATCCCTGCATAAATCCACCGGTGAGGCGAAGATCCTCTCTTTCGGTCCATCTGGTGCACTCAAGTCCCTTGGATGCGAGCAAGTCGAAGATGCCTCCAAAGTCGGGTGTCTTCAGGGGATAGCAAAATTCCATCTCCGGAAGCCGCCTCGAGGATGCTATGCTGGATAGATAAAGGGACGAAGGCCCCACCTCGATGGCCGTGTTTAGCACCCTTTTGAGCATTCCAACGACCGGCTCGATCCACTCTTGGCCGAAGCCATGCTCCATGAGTTTGCGGCTCACAAGTTCCACGACCTCCCTTGGCATCCGTTTACCTCCCAACATCTCAAAGTCCACGTGTTCCATGACGTCGTGGAGGAATATACCGGCCCTGATTCCCCTTGGAAAATCAAGGATCGAATACGTATCTATAGGGTGATCGCCTGGATTGCTGTTTATGGATATGCCTCTTTCCATGGCTTCGGGTTTCTCTATCCTGGCACATGTTTCAAGGGCATACGGTGACCAAGCACGCATGGTGCCGTCCTGTGGCCTGGTGATGTCTGAAAAACTGGTAAGCCTCCATCCATGGTCGATTCTTCCGGTGAATCTCCTCTTCATGAGCTGGATGTCCTTGCCGGTCTTTTTCGCTACAGGGGCTTTTTCGTCAATGGGAATAGGCCTCACCCTTATTCGTCCGCCAGAGGCCTCCTCCAGGGGTGCAAGGCCCTTGAGTAGTTTCTCAGATGAGCAAGGCAGGGTGGTTTCGCCTGATCCCTGCCCAGCCGGTTGAAAATAGCCACTAAGAAGGTATGACAGCGCAGAGGTACCTATATTCCTTTCTGGTGCCCACGCCAGGTAACACCTATTTATGGCCCTGGTCGTTGCCACATAGAGTAGCCGCAAGTTTTCTGCCAGCTCTTCCTTGCAGGCCTGGTGGGCATACCCATCCATTGCAACGGGATCAAGGGCAACCGTGAGCGAGTCAGGATCATTATTGGCATGAAACAGGATGGGTTTTCTTTTGTTCTTGCTCGTACCACCTAGTTTGAAGGGGGCGAAGACCACCGGGTATTCAAGCCCCTTTGACTTGTGGATTGTTACTATCTGGACCTTGTCGCCATCACTTTCGAGCCTAAGTTCGTGTTCCTCGCAGGTCTGTCCACCCTGGTGTGTAAGGAGGATCTTGTTTGAAAGTACCCCAAGTATGGCGGCAGGCCCTCCCATGGAAGAAAGTTCTTCCCTGTGGAGGATCTCCAGTATATGCAGGTAGTTCGTTATGATCCTTTCGCCGGAGGGAAGGCCGAGCAATCTGGCCCTGGTTCCTTCACGGCTTAGGAGTCTTCTGAACATGGTCATCACACCGAACCTGTTCCATATACGGTTATAGTCCACAAAGCGGGACATGGTCATGCCCCATGCCGATTCATCATGAGAAAGGCGCCACAGCGAGGCCGCATCATGTCCAAAGGCCCTGGTGACAAGTGCGGCCCTCACGAGTTCTTGTGCACCAGGATCGAATATTGCCTGGAGGATCCTCAGGATTTCCTCTGCCTCCTTCGAAGAAAAGACATCATCGCTTGACTGTAATACACACGGTATCCCGGCTGCGGCAAGCCTGTCTCTGACAGCCCTTGCCTCCATGTTAGTCCTGGTAAGTACAGCAATATCACCAGGACCAAGGGGCCTGCTGCTGTCGTTATCCTTGAGTAGCGCATCCCCTTTGGCGGCAAGGTCTAACAACCTGGTCAGCTCCCAGGTTATGGCTGTAAGCACCTGCTCTTGCGCCTTGTTCCTGGTGACTGGCCTCGTGGTGTCTTCGTTATCCAGTATCCATATGGTCATGGGCGCATCGCTTGTCCTTCCTCTCAGATGGAGTACAGGGGCCTTGCCCGCGCTTTTTACCGGCTCGTATCCTATCCACGGAAAGACGAAGGGGTTGTTCGATGAAAACAGGGCGTTTACCGCCTCCACCATGCCTGGCTCCGAACGGTAGTTTGTATCCAGCCTATGTCTTTTCTCCACGTCACTTACGGCCCTGGCATAGGAGAAGATGTCCGCTCCCCTGAACTGGTATATGGACTGCTTTGGATCGCCGATGAGGTAGACAAGGCAGTCCTGGTCGGCCGTATCGTAGATACCCTTAAAGATCTTATATTGCACTGGATCGGTGTCTTGGAACTCATCAATCATGGCGGCAGGGAATCGTTTCCTTATCTCCCTTGCTATCTTTTGTCCCGATGCACCATGGATACCGTGGTAGAGCAAGGTTAGAAGGTCGTCGAAGTCCAGCATATGCCTTGCGGCCTTCCTATCCCGGTATTCTGCATCCATGTACGCGGCAAAGTTACATTTCATGCGCAGGATTTCCTCTTTGAAGAGTCCCTCCATGGTCTTGTAACTTTCGAGCAGGTGTTGGCAAAGATGGAAAAATGGATGTTCAGGTGGGCTGTGACCCTTCTTGGTGCCCTTTAACAGGGCCTCCATGGTGAATTTTTCAAATTTTTTGAAAAGGGAAGGGGTCGGCCTCTCATTGGCCTTAAAGGTCCTATCCATCTCTTCTATCCATTTTTTGATGTGGGTCGGCTTATAGGTGCTAAGTTTAAACCCCTTATGGCCCATGAGAATCTGTTCAACTTCTGTCCTGTGGCGTATCCACGCATCTCTTGTCGCCAGGAAGGCCTGCTTATAGGCACTTTCCGCCTGTTGCCTTTGCCCTGTCAGGTCACGGGGAAATGCCTCGGGGGATGGCAAGATGCGGGCCGCTCGCTTGAGATATCCTGTCCATAGATCATAGAGTATCCCAGGGACAAGCTCCCTTTGCGCAAAGGTGTAAAACAGGGGACTTTCGCCATAGGTGTTTTGCCGCAGGAAGTCCTCTATTATCTCCATGCACAATCTGGAGGTGTCCGTGGCGATCTCTGCATCGAACGGACAGGCACATTCCAGTGCGAATTCCTGGAGCATGCGCTGGCAAAAGCCGTGGATGGTATAGATGGCTGCCTCATCGAATCCTGAAAGGGCACTTCTTAGCAGGGTTAACGCCCTATCCCGGTCTTGGAAGGTGTTCCTGATTTCCTGTGCAATGCCATCTACGGGTAATTCACTGTTTTCAAAGGCCCTGAGGCACTCCCTTATGGCCTGTCCGACCCGTCGCTTGAGGTCACGGGTGGCAGCCTCGGTAAAGGTGACTACCAGTATCTTCCTGATATCGAGTTTCCTTTCAAGGATCAAGCGGATGATCAGGGCCGAAATAGTATAGGTCTTCCCGGTCCCTGCACTTGCATCTATCAGGTGTATCCCGGAAAGGGGAACATCAAGTAGATTCAACATCTTTGCGTGTCATGCTTTCGAGCACTGGTCCCCAAAATACCTGGGCGGTTTCTTTGAAGCAGGCATCCAGCGGATTTTTGCCCCTGTAACATAGCTGATGGTACGCATCAGAGGCCTCTGAAAACGACAGGAAGGCATTGCCCTCCCATATGCTTGAAGCCTTGTGCAATGCGGCCGACTGATCTCCTGTGGCCGCCATCTTCTTTGCGTAGGCAAAGCTCGTCTCTGGGAAAAAGGGCAGGGGGCGCGATATGCCGGAAAGGTACAAGGAAAGTAGCTCCTTGAGGATCCTTGAAGGATCTTCAAGGGGTTCGAAACAATGGCATTCCTCGGTTCCCAGGACATATGTTTTAGGACATGTGATCGCTAGCGCCTCTGGATCTAGTTCAAGGAATCGACATAGGAAGACGTGCTTGATCCATGCCCGAACTAAATCCTTTGCCTTGGTCTTGGCATATCGGTGGTAGACCAGGCCGTTTCGACATACCTTAAGCGTACTACAGATCCTGTAATTGCCTACGTCAATCCTGATTTCTCGGCGTAACATTTCTTTACCAGCAATGTGCTCTACCTGGCCTGCAAGTTCCTCGAATTCATTAAGCACCCTCGTAAATATAACAGAGCCAGGGGTGCCATGCGGCAGGAGACCACATGCCCTTGACAGGTCACAAAGGATCTGCCTGGCCACTCCCCCTTCGTAATGTTCCGATATGAAGGACTTCAGGCGAAAGGCCCCTAGCCCATCCAGGACAAAGGGTTCCCTGTCTTCAAGGGATTGGGTCAAGGATTGGAGCTTGAGCCCAAGGATCCGCGTGCAAAAGAACTTTGCCGGGGCTGTAAAGAATTCCACTAAGGCCTCTAGGGAAATGACCTGCTCTTGGGCAGGTGTTGGGTAAAGGGGCAATCCCTTCAAGAAGGAAGGTTCGTCCCTAGCTGGTGAAAGTAGGGCATGGGCACCCTCGAAATTTTCTAGGCTGTAGCTTACAAGGCGGCTGTCCGGGGTAAAATAGTATGGGCTGAAGGGCTGTAGCCTGTGGCGTATGATGATCTTGTCCCTGAAGGCCTGGCGTTCCTCTTCGGTGGCATCCTGCCCAGTGCACATTTCCTCCAGGTAGTCCACTAGATCGGTTACTAGCACAGAAGGTGGAATCTCGCTGTTGTCCCTTGCCGACTGCCCTACGAAGCTTATGTAGAGTTGCCTTCTAGCGGACAGGATGGCTTCGAGAAACATGTACCTGTCATCGGCCCGCTGTGATCTGTCCCCTGGCCTTGGTGCCCTGGACATGAGATCAAAACTCGAATGGGCGGATGGCCTGGGGAATTCATCATCGTTTATGCCCAAAAGGCATATGACTTTGAAGGGGATCTCCCTCATGGGAAGCATGGAAGAAAAGGTGACCCCTCCAGAGAAGAACCCCTGGGTTGATCCCACCTCGGCCAGTTGGTATCTAAGCCACTCCAGTATGACCTGGACTCCCACCTTTCCCTCGAAACCGCTATCTTCCTGGATCTCCCTAAGTCTCTTGATATTGGACCTTAGAAGTTGCAAGGCCGCCTCTTCGCCAGGATCGGGAAGGTAAAGGGTCTCCAGTATCTCTTCCAGGACGTCTGCCCAGCGTCCAGGGCTGTGTTCCTTCTTGATAATATCCCTGAGTCTGAAGAGTGTCTCTAAGAGGTCGAGGAATCTCCCTGCCATCTCCCACATGTCTTCATCCATACTATATATGGGGAAGATGCCCTTAAAGGGCCTGCTACATCCCTCCATGGACCAAGTAAGGAGCAACCTGTCCAGTCCTGCCCGCCAAGTGTTTTCCCTTATGGGCGGAAGTCCCAATTCTTCCTTGTCTTCTTCGTCTATCCCCCATCTTATACCTGCCTCCTCTATCCATTTCTCAATGGCAGGAAGGTCGGTCTCAAGTATGGCAAAGCGTCTCCTGAGTGCCTGACACCCCAGCAGGTCCATTACGGCGTTTGCCGGGAATCGCCCGGCCAGGGTATCGAGTAGCCTCAAAAGATGTTCAAAGAGCAGGCTTTCTTCAGGCGTTTCGTGTCCTGAAATGGTGTAGGGGATCCGTCTCGGGTCATGCTTTTCCAGGTCGAAGACCGCTGGAATCAAGGGGGCATAGATCTTTATGTCAGGGGCCATGACCAGTATGTCCCTGGGCTCTAGAGACGGATCCTTGTCGAAGAGGGCAAGAAGGTGGTCCTGAAGGACCTCCAGTTCCCTGATGGGGCTATGACATGAATGTATCACAATGGATTCATCCGGTGTGTTCTTGGTGTCGCCCTCCGGGTCCTTGCAGTCGAGTATAAGGCCTTGTAGAGCACCCAAAAGACCTTGGCCTTCAGGGGCCAGGAAGGCCTCTTCCCATTGGGCCCCTGCCTCTGTCAGCGCATAGAAGAAATCCCTTCCGGGTTGGCCCATTGATGCCAGCAGGCGGTTTCCATGTTCAGCGTATGGGGACGCTTCGGCCTGATAGTCCATGGAGGCAGGCTGTCTGATGTCTGCCCAGAAGTACCTAGACGGGTTCATGAAGAAGAGATTTACATCAATAATCTCTGCGAGGGCCTCTATTAGGGCTAGGTGAAAGGGTGGAAGAGAGGCTATACCAAATATGTTCATGCGTCTTGGCAGGTCATTGAAGGCCGTTTTTGTCCCAAGCCGGTTTAGGCACTCCTTCAGCATGGCTGCCCTGTTACCAAGGCCAGCCTTTTCCTTAAGGCGCTGCCATAGCCATGCCTGCCACTGGCCAGGGTCCCCGTATCTTTCCCATTTCTCTATGAGTTCTGGGCGGTAAACCAGGTACTGGTCGAAGAGGTTGGCCATGGTCCTGGCAAGTTTAAACAGCTTGGTCCGGGACACGGAGGCCTTTCGTGCGTCCTTGGTGGTATGCAAGTTGGAAATGGCATTGCCGCTCCATGGCCCAATTTTGTTCCAGGTATCTGTGATGTAGCGTGAAAGGCATGTGATTTCAGGCAGATTTTCTGCCCTTTCGATTATTTCCATGAGTATCCATGTTGCGGACTCCCTGTCAAAGTAGGGCCTCCTGGTAAGGTCAGGGATTACCGCATCAAAGATGGATTTTACCATGGCATTTGGGAACAGGAATCGTCCCCCTGCCCATATTCCGATTGTATCGGCGAGAACGAGTGAGAGCCATCTTGCCATCGCTCTGCTCTGGACCACTATGACTTCCTGCTCCAGGGGGGGCAAGGGGTCGGCCTTGATGATCTCGGCCAATCCCATTGCCAGGATCTCCGTGCGGTTACTTGAATAGATGGTCAAGGCCATGATGGTATGGGTCAGTTCCTAAAGAACACGGTGTCAAGGGGTCCTTGCATAGAATTTTGTCTCGTCATGAAGCGATGCAGCAACGGCATCGGTCAGGAATTCCGGGGCACAGCGCCATATCCAATTGCCCTTGGTAGTGCTGGGATGATTCATCCTGCAATCGCTGCCGAAACCTAATATGTCCTGGGTCGGTATCACCGCCAGACAGGCAATAGAGGAAAGGGCCATCCTGACGAAGTCCCAGTGTATGGCACTTCCATCACTATGAGCATATCTTACAGCCCTTGCCTTGGCAGCAGGGGGTGTGTTCGGATCCAGGTACCAGCCTACGGTGGTATCGTTGTCATGTGTACCGGTATAAACCACGCAGTTGGTGGTATCATAGTTGTGAGGCAGGTAAAGGTTTTTTTCGTCTGAATCGAAGGCGAATTGAAGGACCTTCATCCCTGGGAATCCCATTTCATCCCTAAGCCTTATCACCTCAGGTGTGATGGTGCCAAGGTCCTCGGCTATGACCTCCAGCTCCTTTAGTACCGGGGCCATGGCATCAAAGAAATTCTTGCCTGGTCCCTTGATCCATTTTCCATTTACAGCCGTTTTTTCGCTTGCAGGGATGGACCAATAGGCCTCAAATCCCCTGAAATGATCTATCCTGATCACGTCTACCTGCTCGGCCAGCCTTTTCAACCTGGCCAGCCACCATCGGTAGAGTGCCTGGTTTGCCTGGCCGTTGACGCTCCAGCGGTATATGGGGTTTCCCCATCTTTGACCGGTTTTGCTGAAATAATCAGGGGGGACACCGGCCACAAAGCTCGGGGTCAGCCTGTCCGGATCCAGTAGGAAACAGTCCTGGTTGGCCCATACATCGGCGCTGTCAGGGGCCACGTATATGGGAAGATCACCTATAAGTCGGATACCACGTTCGTGGGCCTCCTTTTTAAATCTCTTCCACTGTACGTCGAAACAGTATTGCAGGAACTGATGGAACTGGATCTGTATCTTAAATCTCCCTTTGGCCTCCTCTAGCGCCTGGGGGTCCCTAGAGGCCAATTCCCTTGGCCATGCCTGCCATGGAAGACCACCGAAATTTTCCTTGAGTGCCTGATAAAGTACGAAATCCTCCAGCCATTTGGCCCCGTGGCAGAATAGTTCGAAGTCGGTAGGGGTTACCTTGCTCCTGAACGCCCGGAATGCATGATGAAAGAGTTTCCTTTTGAATAGTACGACCTTCTCGAATTCTACCAAGTACTTGGAAAATCCGGGTGTCGTTTCGAGATCCTTCCTTGATAGGAGGCCAAGATCCACCAGAAGATCCGGGCTTATCAATAGGGGATTGCCTGCAAAGGCCGATGAGCACATGTAGGGTGAGTGGCCAAAGGCCGCGCTTGTGGGTCCAAGGGGCAGGAATTGCCAGTAGGATTGACCAGCTTCCTTTAGGAAGTCGATGAAGGCCCTGGCCTCTGGGCCGGCCTCGCCTATGCCAAAGGGACCAGGCAGGCTGGTTATGTGCATCAAGATTCCACTTGCCCGGTGGTCTTTGATGGATGTGATGTCTTTTCTTTTTGTTGTAAAGGGCATAAGATTTATCCGGAAATAAGGCGGTGGCCCGCATCATGTCATACGATATGTCTTTTGCCAACGGGCAAAGGAGAGCAGGCGATCCCATGATATCCAGCAGGGATTTTCTTTGTACATGCCTTCAGTCGCCTTGAAAATATCAGGCCTAAAAAGTACCCTGTTTTTTTCAATAAGGTAAGTCCTTAAATTCGGATCATGGATTGTGACTTTCTGGACATATGAGCCCAGATTATGCACCTCAAACGCCGAATAATTTACCGTGAAAATACATCCTTGGTAAGGGCTCTATCTTCATGCCCAGGGGGGCAGCGCGAATAATACAGGCTTGTATTAAGGCTTGAGATGATCTGGATTCGATAAAGAGAGATCGGGGGACAGATCGATCCAGAGGCAGCATTATCAGTAAAGCAAGGAGCAAAAAAATGGCAATTTCAGAAACGGAGTTTAAAGGGGTAAGATTACTTCATCGGGGCAAGGTGCGGGACATCTACGATGCAGGGGATATGATCCTTATAGTGGCAACGGATAGATTGTCCGCCTTCGACGTGGTTCTTCCAACCCCAATTCCTGATAAGGGTAGGATTCTTACCCAGTTGTCCCTGTTTTGGTTCGACAAATTGGGCCACATTGTACCGAACCACCTGGTCACGGCAGATGTGAAGGATTATCCGCCAGAGTTCCAGCCCTATAGCAATATCCTGGAAGGTAGGAGCATGCTGGTTAAAAAGGCCGAACCATTGCCCATAGAATGCATCGTGCGTGGTTATATCACCGGCTCTGGCTGGAAGGATTACCAGAAGACCGGTTCTATTTGTGGGATCAAGTTACCTGCTGGCTTGAAGGAGTCGGAAAGATTGCCAGAGCCCCTGTTTACCCCGTCGACCAAGGCCGAGGCAGGTTCCCACGACGAAAACATAAGTTTTGAACAGGCTGTATCCAGGACCGGTAGGGATCTGGCGCAGCAGGCAAGGGACGCAAGCCTCAGGCTTTATACCGAGGCGGCCGATTACGCGTTAAAGAAGGGGATAATTATTGCCGATACAAAGTTTGAATTTGGTGTGATAGACGGACAACTCATGCTGATAGATGAGGTCCTAACCCCGGATTCGTCACGCTTCTGGCCAGTGGAAGGGTACCAGCCAGGGCAATCCCAGCCAAGTTTTGATAAGCAGTTTGTCAGGGATTACCTGGAATCGATCTCCTGGAACAAGACCCCTCCCGGGCCTGAACTTCCTTCAGAGATCGTTGAAAGGACCAGGAAAAGGTACCAGGAGGCCTATGACAGGCTGGCTGGATAGTTGGTCTCGACTCAGGTATATAATACCATGGTCCTGTACAGGAGCTTCCATGTGGCAAAATTTCAAGCCCGTATCCTTTTCGGTTTTGCTCACCTTGGTCCTAGCCTGTTCCTTTGGATGCTCATTTGCAGGAGGCGAAAGGGTTTTCGTGCGCAAGGTAATCGATGGCGATACCGTGATATTAGAGGATGGGACACGGGTACGCTACCTTGGGATCAATGCGCCTGAGATACCCCATGAAGACACGCCTGGTGAGCCCTTCGGATGGGTTGCAACTATACGCAACAGGCAGCTCGTCCAGGGGAAATGGGTAAGAATGGTTTCCGCCGGGGACAAGGTAGATCGGTTTGGAAGGACCCTGGCCCTTGTCTACCTGCCCGATGGTAGGATGGTTAATGAAATCCTGGTGAGAGAGGGCCTAGCCTACTTTTGTTTCTTTGGCAAGAGACCACCCCATGCCGATCTCTTGCTCGATGCACAGCGTGCGGCCATAGGACAAAGGGCAGGCCTGTGGGCGCATCCTCCAAGGCGGGTGGAACCATACTATATTGGCAACAAAAAGACCTTCCGGGTTCACCGACCATGGTGTCCTTATGGCAGGAGGATCGGCAGACGTAACAGGGTCGTGTTCACGAAGAGACTTCAGGCCTTCAAGGAGGGATATTGTAGATGCAAGAGATGTCTACCCTGATAGTAAGGGATGAAAGGTTCCTGGATCATGATCCGGGTCCTGGCCATCCTGAGTCCCCTGAAAGGCTCAGGGCCATTTATAACGCCCTGGACCGGAGTCGGTACAAGGACCTCTTCCAGGTAATTCCTCCAAGGGCAGCCACCAGGCAGGAACTAGCATGGAATCATAGTCCTGACTACATAGAACGTATTTCAAGGACCGAGGGGCTTTCCAGGTATCAATTGGATCCGGACACCTCTACGAGCTCGGGGTCGTGGCTGGCCGCCCGGCTTGCGGTTGGCGGGATCTTTAGTGCCATGGAAAGGATATGGGCAGGCGATAACGACAATGGCTTTGCACTTGTAAGGCCTCCAGGACATCATGCCGAAAGGGATCATGCCATGGGCTTCTGTCTGTTCAACAACGTAGCCCTAGGCGCCCATTTTGCCCGCAAGGTGTTGGGTGCACAGCGGGTCATGATAGTAGATTGGGACCTGCATCATGGTAATGGCACTCAGCATAGCTTCTATTCAGATCCTACCGTGCTCTATTTTTCCACACATCAATATCCCTATTATCCTGGCACCGGTGCCATCAATGAAATAGGCCAAGGCGCTGGCCGGGGGTTTACCGTGAACGTACCCCTTTCGCCAGGATGCGGTGATTACGATTTTGCCGCCATCTACAATACACTCCTGATACCTTTGTGCAGGGCGTATGATCCTGATTTCTTGCTCGTTTCCGCTGGGTTCGATATCTATACAGATGATCCCCTGGGGGGCATGAACGTCACGGTAAATGGCTTTGCATACCTGGCTAGGATTTTACTGGGACTTGCCCGCCAGTGCTGTAATGGCAATATACTCTTTTGCCTGGAGGGTGGATATAACCTCGACGGCTTGAGGGATGGAGTGCTGTCGGTGCTCCTTGAGTGCAAGGGGCGGGGTGCTGTTGGGGGTGAGCAACTGAAGGAATTGGACAATAACATCGAAGGGCCTGAGGTGATCCAAGAGGTGAAATCTGTTCTAAGTGACTACTGGGATCTTTGAGTCCAAGCTTTCATACGCTGTACCGTTACCGTGAAGATCAGGGTTTATGTGGGCTGCATGGGGCCTGCCGTGAAAGTACATTTTGAACCAGGGTGGTAGTTTTCATGTCTGGAGGTGCGGCGTCAAGGTTACGGATTAAGGAGCGTGGTGTGATTAAGATGAGACACGGGAACAACATGGATGAATGGCGCGAGGTCCTGATGGATATCTCCGAGGTGGCCAGGATTTCATTAAAGAATCTGGTGGCGCAAAATTGCCCTCCGCTTCCCAGTTGCTATGAGAGGGAATTCGTTTCGGTGGCGGCAATGCTCGACAAGCAGGCCATCCTCAAGGCCGCCAGGAAGGACCAGAATCTCCTTGCAAACCGACTTCAGGAGGTTATCAGTCTTACGAGGAATTCGGTCAAGGATGCTAGGGAGATCCTTTGTGGATTTGAAAAGGGGGCAAGGCGGTATCTAGTAGATATTGACAAGAAAATGGAGGACATCCGGCTTACGGCAGGGGACCGTAACAAGGAACATGTAGAGGCGCTCAATGAAAGCATAGATTCCATCAAGTCCGCCAATCAGGACTTGCTCTCCAGGCTTGTAAATGCACTGGCTGGAATGGAAAAACAGGAAAAGACCCTCAAGAGGCTCAAAAAACAGGTTAACGAAGATCCGCTTACCACCGTATTGAACCGCAGGTCCTGGGATAGGGACCTTGAGGAGATGGTTCGTAGGTCCCTGTCCCAGGGGGAAGAAGGGCGTACCTTTTCCATCGCCCTTGCAGACTTGGATTATTTTAAGAAGGTAAACGATACCTATGGACATCCCGTGGGTGATGCAGTTTTGAAACAGTTTAGCAGCCTCCTCAAGGACCACTTCCTTTCCTCCGGTACGGTTTACAGGTATGGCGGTGAGGAGTTCAGCGTATTGCTTCCAGGGTTTGACAGG
>WFZW01000048.1 GCA_015489365.1 Deltaproteobacteria bacterium
CTGCCCTTATGATGCCATCTCCACCCTCTCCTTGTTCTGGGGGGGTGTCAATCATTTTCCCTCTAGATCCCGGTTACATCTTTCTATATTCATCTGCTGTTCCTTCCTGAACCCAACCAGTCTCTTTTGGATTTCCTGGTCCTCCAGGGCAAGTATCTGGGCGGCAAATATAGCGGCGTTCTTAGCCCCGGCCTTTCCAATAGCCATGGTGGCCACCGGGATACCCGGCGGCATCTGTACGGTAGAAAGCAGGGCGTCCATGCCGTTGAGCGGAGAGCTGTCTATGGGTACACCTATGACGGGAAGGGATGAGTGGGCGGCCATGGCACCCGCAAGGTGTGCCGCCATGCCTGCCCCTGCAATAATTGTCTTTATTCCACGGGCCTTGGCATTCTTGGCAAAGTCGGCAGC
Source organism: Deltaproteobacteria bacterium (assembly GCA_015489365.1). Classification (GTDB taxonomy): domain Bacteria; phylum Desulfobacterota; class Dissulfuribacteria; order Dissulfuribacterales; family QOAL01; genus S143-34. Next base: position 412 of record WFZW01000048.1, read on the forward strand.
AAGTCCAGGGGAACGGTGGGCCGACAGGATCTTGACCTCATATGGTATGTCTAGTTCGGTAAGGAGATTGCCAGCCGCCTTCATGACTTCCATGTCACTTGGGCTGCCCATTACGATACTTACCAGGCAATCGTTTCCTTTGACATGCCTCAATGCCTTTTGACCTATGTCCGTTCTATAGTGCATTCCCTCCCAGGATATCTTGGATACGGCCTCGTAGGCCCGGTCGATGGCCTCTTGCACGTCCTTGCCCAGGGCCGTGACCCCGAGTACCCTGCCACCGGCTGTTACGTAATTGTTCCCGGCTCGGGCAGTGCCGGCATGGAAGACCATTACGTCCTCCATACTTTCCACCTCGTCCAGACCATGTATAACCTTCCCGGTCTCGTACTTGCCAGGGTAGCCGCCTGAGGCAAGGACCACACAGACTGCGGTTCGCGGGTCCCATTCTATTTCCACCGAATCTAGCCTTCCCTCTACCGCTGCCTCCAGTAGCTCCATGAAGTCGGTCTTCATGCGCATGAGGATTGGCTGTGCCTCAGGATCTCCAAACCGGCAATTGAATTCAAGTACCTTGGCAGCCTGGTCTCTGATCATCAGCCCTGCATACAAGACCCCTTGATAGGGACGGCCCGCCTCTGACATGGCGGCCACTGTAGGTTCCATTATGGATCTCATAATCTCTTCAAAGAGCCTAGGGGTAACCACTGGTGCAGGCGAATAGGCCCCCATTCCCCCTGTATTTGGCCCCTGATCTCCGTCGAAGACCGCCTTGTGGTCCTGGGAGGTGGCCAGGGGCAGGACCGTACATTCATCCGTTATGGCCATGAAGGACGCCTCTTCCCCTGTGAGGAACTCCTCTACTATGAGGCGCCTGCCAGCCTCGCCGAATGCCCTTTTGTCAAGTATCAGGGTAACTGCCTCCCTGGCCTCGTTGAGGTCCCTGGCTAGAATCACTCCCTTGCCTGCTGCCAAACCATCGGCCTTCAGGACCACTGGTACGCCAGTTTCTTTTTCTATATAATCTATTGCATTGGCCGAATCGGTAAATACCTTGTACTTGCCCGTTGGAATACCTGACCTAGCAAGTAGATCCTTTGTAAACACCTTGCTGGCCTCTATTTCAGCAGCGGCCTTGGTGGGTCCAAATATGCAGAGTCCCCTGTCTTTGAATAGATCCACGATCCCCCTGGCCAGTGGATCCTCAGGACCAACAATTGTAATATCAATCCCCTCCTTTTCTGCGAAACCAGCGAGGTTTTTCACATCATTGGCCTTTATGGGCACACAGGTAGCGTGCTGTCCTATTCCTGCATTGCCAGGGGCACAATAGACCCTGAGCACCCTTGGACTTTGTGCAAGTTTCCAACATAGGGCGTGTTCCCTGCCACCTGCCCCGATCACGAGAACCCTTTTTTTTGCTCCCATTGCCTTGCTCCTTGAAAGATCGTTTATGCCATTTCCAGGATGAGCGATTCCTCTTCCTTGAAGATTTTCTCTAGCGTGATGCGACAAACCCTGTAAGGGGCCGGTTTGCCCATGTTATTGCATGGCCCTTTATGGTAGTGGACCTGTCATGAACAAATAGGGAAATGTTTCCCAGTTAAGGGCCGTGGATTTCCCTCC
>WFZW01000049.1 GCA_015489365.1 Deltaproteobacteria bacterium
CTCCTTGCCGATGGCACTCGAAAATTCCTTTACCTTCTGAAGGAATGCCCCGGTTTCTGGTGCGTTCACCCTGGTTGAAAAATTCAGATAAGCAAAGGCGGAAAGCCTGGCCAACAGGCTAGAGAGTCTTTCAAGTTCCTTTACACACCTTAGCAAGGAATCGGCATCGAGGCTGGCTATCTTGCCACCATATTCAGCTGAAAGTCTCGATGCCATTTCACGACATGTATCCATGTCCTTTTCGATTCGTGGATCATCGGGTCCATGGTAGAGATCCTCAAGTCTCCAAAGTATATCGGAAGTACCCAACTGGGCGTTTAAGTCCTCAAGCATAAACAGTATCCCTCCTAAGGTTTCGTGTTTTAATCTATAGATCAGCTGCGCAGGCCAACATGGGTGTATGGCGCCAGGGCATGGACAACAAACCTGCATTGACGTATTAATAAGGTTTATAGTATAGAATCGCTTGATCCGTACCACCTAATTATTCTGGATCATGGGCCCGGGTGGTGAAATTGGTAGACACAAGGGACTTAAAATCCCTCGGCCTTCTTGGCCATGCCGGTTCGACTCCGGCCCCGGGCACCAATCTCTCCACAACAGATTATCCCAAACCTTCATGCAACCCGCATCCATGCTGTCCATCCCATGGCATGAAGATACATGCCCTTACCAAGGATGTATTTTCATAGCAACAGCCATTCCCTGGTGGGAGGCACAGCGAAGCGTAAAAATACGCCACTGGAAATATTTTGCCTTTTGTCCAGGTATGTCCTTTTGTATCTATGGCTAATCAAAAAATGTATTTTCCGATAAAACCAATATAATCCCAGGTCATGTAGCGGCCAAGTTTGTCAAGGGTACCAGCCTAAACTTCAATGCGACCCGTAACTTAGTACTGCACCCCAGGACATGGATATACAGCCCATAGACCCTGTATTTTCAGGCTAAATTATGTACCTTAGATGGCAAACCAAAAATCGTAACAAACCCCTTGGCATCTGAAGTGCATAATTTAATGAGAGGGACTGTATCAAGGCCTTGAAGATATAGATTGACAGAAATCATCAGGCATGTTATTTAAAGCATAAATGCAAACGAATTGCAATTACATTAAGGAGGCCCCAAAATGACTATCAAGACACTTGAAGAACTCAAAAAGGCACGGGACCTTGTACAACAAATCGACTGGAGCATGACCCCTGAAAAGGCCGTTGATATGTACCTGGAATGGGGTGCAGGTTGGACCAGAGGAAATGAATTTGCAAGAAGTGATGACCAGTCAATATATTTTGTGATATACGACTGGGAAACCCCGCCTCAGGTCACGATGTTGCGCAGATCAGCCAAGGAGGTGGAAGAACTGGCAAAGATCCCTGTAGAGCCCGATCTGATCCAGGAATCTATAGAGATGTTCGGCTACAAGCCTGGAGTCGGCGTATATCCATTGAGCGACAAGCTAAAGAAATGGCTTTCCGATAAACTGGCAGGACCATCGGTAGAGATCCACTAAGGGCCTGTCCGGGAGATCAAATCCTTCCTCCTTTTTCCCTCAAACGGGCGGGGTCATCCCGCCCGGCATGGCAATATTTCCCTCTAAACTTCCATGCGGCCCGCACCTTGGTGCCGCACCCCAATACATGAAAATAGCCCCCTTAACCGCCATGTATTTTCACGCTAAATACCCTTTTACAGAAAATGCCCTTCATAAAAAACCATTCCTTCTTAATCCCTAACAATTGCATAACGGTCACGGCTGGATTTTTTACCTACGGCTTGCTGCGTCCTTACCAAATTAAATTTCTCAAGGCCTTGACTCAATCTACACCCATGCTACAAAGTCTAACTGACACCTCGTTGGGCACCACAAGAGGGCTCTAAGCTCAAGATCCTTATACAATGCTAAGCTGTAAAAATGTTTAGCGTGAAAATACATGGCGGTTAAGGGGGCTATGGGCTGTATTCTTCATGCCCTGGGTGCGGCGCGGATAATACGGGCTGCAGAAGGCTTGGGTCAAAAAAGCAGAGTAGGGAGAGCAAGATAAGAAATGAGTACCTGGTACCTAGGCATAGACGGGAAGGCACAAGGTCCTTTTACAGGACAAGAGGTACGTAACCAAATAATCCAGGGGAAAATAGGCCGGGATACATTGGCATGGAGGGAAGGCATGAATGACTGGGCCCCTATCTCCACCATACCCGAACTAAACAACACATCCCAGGGGGCTGCCATATCCCCCTCTCCACCCATTCCACCACGAGGTAGGATTGCACACGAGATAGATTACAAAATCTATGGTAACGAGATGCAGTTTGTCGAGATCGAACTTGATCCTGGAGAAAGTGCAGTGGCCGAGGCCGGGGCCATGATGTATATGACCGATGGCATCGTAATGGAAACCATCTTCGGGGACGGTAGCGCTTCACAATCTGGAGGATTCTTTGACAAGCTGATAGGGGCTGGTAAGCGATTGATCACCGGGGAAAGCCTTTTTTGCACCGTCTTTACCCACCAGGGTACAGGTAAGGGTAAGGTGGCGTTTAGCTCCCCGTATCCAGGCAAGATCATCCCTATCGATCTAAAAGAACACAATGGGGAGATTATTTGCCAAAAGGACGCCTTCCTTTGTGCTGCAAGGGGCGTTTCAATCGGTATTGCATTCCAAAAGAAGATAGGCGCAGCACTTTTTGGGGGTGAGGGCTTCATCATGGAGAGGCTTGACGGTGACGGCCTCACCTTCGTACATGCAGGCGGTACCATTGTTGAACGTCAACTAGGCCCTGGGGAAAGGCTAAGGGTTGACACCGGTTGCCTGGTTGCCCTAACGAGGGATGTTAACTATGACATAGAATTTGTCGGAAATGTTAAGTCGGCAATATTTGGAGGTGAGGGCTTCTTTTTTGCACAGCTTAGCGGGCCTGGACACGTCTGGCTCCAATCCCTGCCATTTTCCCGCCTTGCTGGAAGGATATATGAGGCTGCCCCACAAAACAATAGTGGACATAGCACCACAGGCGAAGGTTCCCTGCTGGGTGGACTCGGCAATCTTTTCCAGGATTGATGTCAGTAAATGCCCTGCAAATAAAACTACTTTTCTGGGCTGTACCCCAGGGCATGAAGTACAGCCCATTAATTAGGTAACTCAAGTTTCTGACTTAAAATAACCTGGTGAAAGTAAAGACAAATAATGCATCCAAGATCAAAGACTTTTCAGCCATGGACCCACAAGGCACACATAGACAATTTGGCAGCCCTGACAAGGGCCGCCAAATACTCCAGGCAGGCAATAGTTGCCCTCTTGGAATTTTAGTCATGCCCAGTCGGGCATGACTAAAGGTATTTGTCCATGTAAGTCCATGGCTAATCAAAAAATGCATTTTCGGATAGAATTATGCGGCTTGCAATCTTACTGAATCTGCTGCGTTTGAGGATGTAGCCCATGGCAAGCCTCCATGTCTATGCGTCTGCTTGTACGGATACCTTCAAAAATGAAAACATGGTTAAAGCCTAGAAAATATCTTCGCATGGGGCATTTGGTAACCTTTTTGGTTGCCGCCATCCTTGCCACTGGTCTTGCTGTATGGATGATCCAGGGCGGCAAAAAACGCCCCTACACCCCAGCCTGGCCCTTTTCGTCAGGTTTCCATCCCCTGGATGTCAAAAAACCAGACACCCCAACCGCTGACCAGCTTGTAAAACCTGCCAGGATCATAAAGGGCGTAATACGCCCTGGTGAAACCTTTAACATCATCCTGGACAGACAGCGGGTGGATAAGAGGGTATCTGCCGAGGTAATACGTGGTCTTTCAACGGTCATTGATTTCAAAAGATGCAGGCCAGGGGAATCATTTTGCCTCAGCCTTGACCAGCAAGGTCATGTCATGCAATGCCTCTACGAGAAATCACCCTTTGAGGTCTATAGGTTGCAGCCATCACGTAAGAATCTACAGATGCTCGAGGCACGAAGGGTACCTGTGAGCCTTGAACGCCGGGTTTCCAGGATATCAGGCATAATAGAACATTCCCTTTTCAACTCGTTTGGCAAGGCAGGGGCTGCCACCAGACTCACGGTTGCATTTGCAGACATATTTTCATCCCAGATAGACTTCAATACTGAATCAAGGCCCGGTGATTATTTTGAATTAATATACGAAAGATATTTCAAAGACGGCGCATTAGTGGGCTATGGCAGGATTCTTGCTGCCCGATATTGTAGTCCAGGACTCAGGGACCTGGAGGCCTACTACTATGAACCAACAGGCAAAAAATCCGGCTGCTATTATGATGCCAGTGGCGCAGAGCTTGGTGCATCCTTTTTGAGATCCCCGCTTCCTGTTTATAGGCTGACATCGAGGTTTACTAAAAGACGCTTTCATCCCATACTCAAGGTCTATCGGCCACATTACGGCGTGGATCTGGCAGCGCCTATAGGCACCCCTGTAATGGCTGCAGCGGATGGATGGGTCAAATTTGTAGGCTGGCAAAGGGGATTTGGCAGAATAGTAATCCTGCACCACAGGGGTGGATACAAGACCTATTATGGACATCTTTCAAGATTTGGCCATGGTATCAGAAAGGGAATCAAGGTAAAACAGAAACAGATAATAGGATATGTGGGCTCAAGCGGCTTGGCAACAGGACCGCATCTGGATTACCGTATAAAGCAAAACGGGGTCTTCAAAAATCCCTTCAGCCTGCGTTTCAAGCCCAGGTCTAGGCTTGAGGGTCAGGAACTAAAGCGTTTCAGGATATACATCAGAAAATGGCGTCAAAACCTCAAGGAAGGGGATGACAAGGGTACATTGTTTATCGAAACAAAAAAATTCATGGGGCCACCAAGCGGGTGGAGTGGTTAGGTAATGATAAAAAAAAGCACCATCCCTATAACCAGATTGAAAGGGGCTCCAGGCTGCCTCCTCCTGATATCGGCAGTTATAATGGCCTGTACGGCTGGTTACCCATCCCCAGGGGCCGTAGCCGGACAGGGGATCAAAACCAGCGAGCCAAACGCATACAGGCCTTCCTCCATTCGCTATCTTACCGGTATAAAATCGGAATTGTCGACCGTCCCCCCGGTATGGAGGAATCTTGTCTCTCGCCTAATAAGAGATGGCATGAACGGTCCTTGGATATGTAAATTGTTCCGGAGGAGCGATGTAAGATTCGACCCCAGGGTAATGCCCAGGAAGCTAAGCCACAAGGAAAGCAGGCTCAATTATGAGAAATTTCTCGATCCTATCAGGCTCAACAGGGCAAGGGCCTATCTACAAGACAACGAGGTCCTTCTTGATCGGGTACAACGGGATTACGGGGTGCCAAAGGAGATAAAGGTAGCCATCTTGCTTATCGAGACGGATCTTGGACACTACCTGGGGGCAGGGCCTGCCTTCAACATATTAGCCAGCATGGCAGCGGCCTCAAACCTTGAAACCGTAAGGCCATGGGTCCCTAAGAAGTTACTCGAAGGTAGACAAAGAAGGCGTACCCAGAAGATCTTACAAAAAAAATCCAGATGGGCCTACAGGGAGTTGAAGGCCCTGATCCGATATGCGCAGGAAAACAAGCGCGACCCGCTATCCATAAAGGGCTCCATATTCGGGGCCATAGGCCTGTGCCAGTTCATGCCAACAAATGCCCTAAGGTTTGGGGTTGACTATGACCACGATGGCAGGGTAGACCTATTTTCAAAGGCAGATGCCTTGGCAAGCATGGCGAACTATTTGAGACACTTTGGATGGAAAAAGGGCCTGTCCCAAAATGAACAGGAGCAGGTAATATTGAAATACAATTACAGTCGACCATATGCCAAAACCGTCCTCGAAGTAGCCAAAAGAATATAGGGTCTAATGCTGGACTCACAGATCATCCATGTCATGCCCCCTGACCGTGTTGAGCTAAAAGCCAGGATAGAGCGGCTTCAGGGTCTCATGCGGGATTATGGCATAGATCTTTCCCTGATCAGGCAGAATGCAGATCTCTATTATTTCACAGGTACCGTTCAGGATGCCCACCTCTTGATTCCAGCAGATGGCCCTCCCCTGTTCCTGGTATGGAGGGTTTATGAACGGGCACGCAAGGAATCTCCCCTTGAAAATATCGAGTATCTGCCTGGGTTAAAAAGGCTGCCGGACATCCTGCACACCTTTGGCCTTAAGGACATCTCGTGCCTTGGGCTGGAGATGGACATTCTTCCAGCCTCCCTCTTTCTTTACTATACAAAAGAGGTATGGCCCGATGTGCCTGTCAAGGACATCACTCACCAAGTGCGCCTGACCCGTTGCAAAAAATCCGCCTGGGAGCTTTCGAATATAGAGGCAGCCTGCCGCCAGGTGTCTTCAGTCATTGAGGATATACCCCAGATACTTAAACCAGGGATTAACGAACTCGAACTGGCTGCAAAGATCGAGGCCAGGCTGAGACGCCTTGGACATCCTGGATACCTTAGGATGAGAGGCTGGAATCAAGAGCTGGGGGTTGGACAGATCATTTCTGGTCCGCAAGGGGCCATGCCGGCCTGGACAAATACCCCTGCTGGAGGCAGGGGGGTCAATTCCGCCTATGGTCAAGGTGCCACCGACAGGATAATAGGCCCTGGCGAACCGGTGAGTATCGACCTTGGGGGCTCTGTAAATGGTTATGTCTGTGACCAGACACGGCCTTTCTGTATAGGCCAACCTCCGGAAAAATTACAAAGGGCCTTCGAATTGATCGTATCACTGTTAGGGGAACTGGAAGGCAGCCTTGCCCCTGGAATCCGCTCATCTGATCTCTATGACCTTGCGCTTGATTTCATGAAAGATACCGAGTTTGAGGATGGATTCATGGGCCAGGGGAGAAACCGGGTACGCTTCATAGGCCATGGCCTTGGAATCGAGATAGATGAATATCCCTTTATCTCGAAGGGCAATCCCATGATACTGGAGGAAGGTATGACCCTTGCCATAGAACCCAAAATAGCCCTGAACGGTACAGGGTTGATAGGCCTTGAAGATACCTATCTTATAACCTCACAGGGAGCACGCAGGCTTACATTGGGGCCACAGAGGCTCACGCTCCTGTAATAACTCTTTTGACAGGGGGAGACTAACAGTGAAAAGGATCGACCATCTTATACTTGGAGCAGGCTATGCCGGTGTTCCAATTGCCTTCAGACTGCAACGAAAATCCATACCATACCTCATCGTCAACAAAAGGCCCTACCAGAGCCTTATCGCCCTGTTGCCAGAACTTACCACAGGGGCCATAAAGGACGACGAAGGGATACTGTGGTTGAAGGATTTCCTGTCCCATACCATGGTGGCCGAGGTAAGGGAGATAGATCCCGTACATCACACCGTGATCGTTGAAAACCAGGATGGCCTGGAAAGGATAGAGTATCGCAGCCTTATCATCTGCCTGGGATGGGTTGCGGACACATTTCTCCCTGCCAATGGTGTAAAAATAGTAGAGGACCTTCCATCCGCGCTTGCGGTTCGCAAATTGCTGTATGAAAGGCCACGCAGGGTAGTGGTGTGCGGAGGAGGATTTGTAGGCGTAGAAACAGCAGGACAACTCGCAGGGCTTTCGGAACACATGGGCTACGAGGTCATATTGTTGGAGGCAGCTGATGACATATTGGCTAACCTGCCAGAAAAGGCACGTGCACACGCAAGAAAGATCCTGGAGGAAAAGGGGGTCAAGATACTGTGTAGCAGCCACCTATCGGAGATACGGGAAAAGGAGGTCCTGCTAGAGGATGGCCAAAGGATAAACGGGGACATCATCCTGTGGGCCTTGGGTGTCAGGGCCAACCCTCTCGTTGCCCAGGCCGGCTTTTCGACAGACTCCAAGGGCCGAGGTCTTGTGGACACATATCTCAGGTCAGTTGATTTCGAAAATGTCTTCTTTGCTGGGGATTGTGCAGGAACAAACCAACCCATGCTGGGACAAATCGCTGTGCAACAGGGAAAATACCTAGGAGAATATCTGCCAAGACTAGTAAAGGGGGAGGAAATCCCTATACCTGATTTCAAATACAAGGGACTCACCGTAAGCATAGGAGAGGATGAGGCAATCGCTGCAATTGGTGAAAAGGTGAGCTTTTCTGGCCTGCTGGCAGTTGTGCTCAAAAAACTTATAGGGAAAAAATACTTCCTTGATATAACACTGTAAGGTCCCAAGATAACACCATCTTGTTTAATAGGAAGACCTGGAATTGGTGATAAAAAAAACCCCAACCATGATGGCTGGGGCTAAGGAGAGGAGGAGGAGGAGGAAAGAGAGATTGAATATGTAATCCTTCAATCTTATTATTCTATTCGGAAACATTTCGGAGAAACTTTAGCCCCCCGTACAAATTTTTTTATTTTTCCCATCTGCACCTGTTCCAGCAGCCATACAGGGCCTCTACATACCAGGGGCCTCATACATTCCCTTGCTATTTTTTCATAAGTCTTGTAACTTCGCCATCCTGTACCAGGATTGGAGGCTATTGCAATCGGACACGGGCCTCTTTCTGGATGCTCTATTTGCTTTTAAAACGTTATTAGCCTTGTTAACGCATATCCTGGCCACACATCAAACTTTCATGCACTCTGTAGCCTTGCTGCTGCCCCCCTGATATGAAAATACGGCCCTTACCAAGGATGTATTTTCACGATAATAACTACCTAACTAATTAAGCAAACATACAAAAGATATAGGATTTAGATTATGGACCAGCAACACATAAGAAACGTGGCGATTATCGCCCATGTCGATCACGGGAAGACCACTTTAGTGGACCAACTATTCCGCCAAAGCGGTATGTTTCGCAGCAACCAGCAGGTCGTGGAACGAATGATGGACTCCATGGACCTCGAAAGGGAACGCGGAATCACCATCGCATCAAAGAATGGATCGTATACCTATGGAGATTACCTGATTAATATCATAGATACCCCTGGCCATGCAGACTTTGGCGGACAGGTAGAAAGGGTCCTACGCATGGCCGATGGGGCATTGCTATTGGTAGATGCCCAGGAAGGTCCCATGCCCCAAACATTCTTTGTAGTCAAAAAGGCATTGGCCGCCCGTCTGCCACTGGTCGTGGTAATCAACAAGATCGACAAACCAGCGGCCCGATGTGATTGGGCAGTGGATCAGGTGTTCGACCTTCTCGTAAGGCTGGACGCCCCGGATGAAATACTCGATTTTCCTGTCGTATATGCCTCGGCAAAGGATGGTTATGCCCTGGCCGATCCTGATGACAAGGTCTCCGAGTCAAAGGGCATGGCCTTGATCTCAGAGATGATAGTGAAACACATCCCTCCCCCTTCGGGGGATATATCGGCCCCGCTCCAACTGCAGGTCAATACCATTGACTATTCACCATATCTTGGAAGACTAGGCATTGGGAAGCTGGTGAACGGCCAAATCAGCATAAATAGCAACGTAGCGGTAGCGAGACGGGATGGAACGATTTCCCCTGTGCGCATTACCAAGATCTTTAGATTCAAAGGTGAAAGCAAGGTAGAAACCCGTGAGGCAGGGGTAGGAGATATAGTCGCGATCGCAGGAATGGAGGATGTAACTGTTGGAGTAACCTTTTGTGACCCTGAGGATCCCCGTCCTCTGCCTCTCGTTGAAATCGATCCACCGACTATTGCAATGAATTTTATACCAAATGACTCCCCCTTCGCCGGTATGGAGGGTAAATTTGTCACCTCGAGGCACTTGGAAGAAAGACTCTACAGGGAAACCCTTGCGGATGTGGCACTCAAGGTAGAGCCCCTGGGGCATGGGGCAGGTTACAGGGTCTCTGGACGCGGAGAACTACATCTGTCTATCCTTATCGAGAAAATGAGACGCGAAGGCTACGAATTCCAGGTAACCAGGCCCCAGGTGATAATGAAGAATGAAAATGGCCAGGTACTTGAGCCCTATGAAGAACTCACGATAGACGTAGATGAAACGTACCAAGGGGTGGTTATCGAGAAACTTGGCGGGCTCAGGGGGATATTAAAGGACATGAAGGTAGAAGCCGGCATGGCACGCCTGGTATTCAGGGTTCCAACCAGAGGGCTTCTCGGTTTCCGTGCCGAATTCATGACCGATACCCGAGGAATGGGCACCATGAACTACGTGTTCGACGGATGGGGGCCATATGCAGGTGAAATCCGCAATAGGCAAAATGGCGTATTGGTAGTAAAGAAAGGATGCACCACTGTGGCATATGCCCTGTTTAACCTCCAGGAGCGTGGAAAATTGTTCCTTGGACCTGGTGTCAAGGTCTACGAGGGCCAAATCATTGGCGAACATTGCAGGTCAGGGGACCTTGTGGTCAATCCTGCAAAGGGCAAGAAACTTACCAACATGCGGGCCGCTGGCTCTGATGATGCGGTTATACTCACTCCACCCAGGGCAATGAGCCTTGAGGATTGCATATCCTACATCAATGACGATGAACTAGTTGAGGTAACCCCGGTGGCAATTCGCCTGCGAAAGGCAAAGGAGGCCAGAATCAGACCCTCATAGGTGGACAATATCACGGGATTATTCCTGTAGGTAACAGCACCTGATTCAAGCCAAAGGGTATGTGGCCATTTTCTTTGTATCTCGAGGACGCAAGGGCCTGAGCAAGGTAGCACGGGCAGATGCCCTTATCATGCACAAAATGTTGCACAATCTTGCCAACCTATGCACATTATTTTATCTTTACCCGAAAATGCATCTTTGCGTGGCCATGGACATACCTGGACAAAAATAAGATGTTTCAGAGGCACATTTTCATACTTCGTTGTACCCGCCGGGAATAAGCGTTGCTGTGAAAATAAGGTCTTCACAAGAAACGATACAAATATAACCGGATGTATCTTATGGATCTAAAACGTATTAAGTCGATTATAACGGAAAAATTTATTTCAAGCCTATTTCCACCTGAAAAGACGGATGAATTCTTTGACGCCCTCTACGGAGGGGCCGAAACCGGTGCCTTTGATATCAGCTTGCACCTCAATGGCATCGATGAGGCGAGTAAATCGCTCCTGCTGGAATTCTGGTTGACTGAAAGACCTGGGAAATGCCTGGCCTGTAACCTAACCTATGGCCTTCCCCAGGTCTTTGACAGGCATCCTATAATCGATATTAAGGGCATTGGCGCGGCAATAGAAAAGGCACTCGGATCTGGAATAAACGTCAAGGGGTGGCAACTCGGAACCACGGAATCCAGAAATCCCACATTGAGTGTCATCCCCCTCAGGATATTCCTAGAGGAGGCAGGGTGATAGGATGATGGCCTATGAAAATAATAGCCTTTGGTGATATACATATGGACTGCCGGGCAATAGAAAAGATCCCGGATCTTGAGCATGCCGATCTGGTCATAATAACCGGTGATCTGACCAACTTTGGCGGAAAAAAGGATGCCATGGGGATCATTGAAGAGATACGCAGGATCAATCCCAGGTGTTATGCCGTACACGGTAACCTGGACCTGCCCGAGGTAAACGATCTCCTTTCAGAGCTCGGAATAAACCTTCATGGCACTGGAATCATCAAAGGGGACATAGGCCTGTTTGGTGTAGGAGGATCAAATATAACCCCCTTCAACACCCCAAGCGAATATACAGAAGAGGAGCTGGGAGAATTTGTAAGCAAGGCGCATGAAAACATCCAGGACGTACCAGTCAAGATACTCGTTTCCCATGCACCGCCCTATGGAACCGTTGCTGATCAAATAAATAGTGGCGTGCACGTCGGCAGCAAGGCCATCCGCGAATTTATTGAAAGATACCAGCCGGATTTCTGCTTTACTGGTCATATCCACGAGGCAAGGGGAAAAGACACCATAGGCCAGTGTCTTGTCCTAAATCCAGGTATGCTGAAGGAGCCGGGATGGATAGAATTCGAATCAAGGGAGGATGGTGCCTGCATAGCGCGGCTTAACAACTCATAGGCGTATCTTGCCCACATAGCACCAATCACCTTCCAGTAATCTTCGCCCTTTTCTGCCAAAAATCAACCTGCTCATGTCACCTCTACCCCTTTAACACGGGGCACATGTCTGATAGGGTTGTATCTTCATGTACTGGGATGCAGCCCAGAAAATACGGACTGCACGAGGGCTTGGGTTAATAGATCCGTGGTATCGGAGGAATAATGGAAAGGTTAAGCGTAAAGGGACTAGCGGTTGGAGTGGGCACATCATGGGCAATTTGTATGTTGTTTGCTGGTTGGGCCTCCATATTTGGTTGGTGTACACGGTTTGTTGAGGTAATGTCCTCGGTTTATATCGGGTTTAAGCCAACCATTTTAGGCGGCATCATTGGGGCCGCATGGGGATTCGTAGACGGTGCAATAGGCGGACTGATAATAGCTGTGGTTTATAACGCTGTCGTAAAAAAGTAGCTGCCTTTTCAAGGGCATTTACTCGTACCTGTGCGTATAGTCCCAAACTTTCTCATCCAGCCGTATCCCTTGGGCTCCATGAAAATTTGAATCATGAGAAGGAGGGTTGCTCATCCTTCAATATGCCCTTGCCCCTGAGTAGCCTGAACATCTCGCCAAAACGGTGTTGATAGGTATGCTGGGCAATTACCCTTGCTCTTCCTGCCTCGGCAATTGCCTTCCTCTTTTCTTCATGGGCTAGATAATATCTTATCTTGTCTACCATCTCCTCATAGGTTTCAAAGACCTCTATTTCCTTACCAGGCTCAAATACATCCTCTATGCCCTCTACCTTCTTGGACATATAGAAGGCCCCACAGCAAATGGATGTATATATCCTGACACTCATGGAAAGACGCACCTCTGGATACGAATCAAGCGACAGGAATATCTTTGCTGCCCTGGCCACCTTGTAAAAGGTATCAAGCCTTACAAACTCACCGCCGTAGGACCTGCACACCTTGGAAAAAAGAAAGGGTAAATCCTTGATCTTTCTTGACGGCCTTCTACCCCACCACTTTAGCTGGAAACCTGCCTGGATGACCCTGTCCAACATCTTTCTGCGTGGACGATATTGCGGCAATGTACCTAGATTGCCAACAAAAGCCACCTGGGAACCGTAATAGGCCCAATCCTCAGGGCTCAACACTATACCCTCGTAGAAGGAAGGCGTAACCGCCTGGGACAACCAGGCAATATTTGTCACCCCATGTTTCCGGTATTCCTCTATCCTTCCCTGTGCCATTGTAAAAAAATAATCGGCGTGCCTTGCAATGGAGACCATATGTGGATCAGGAGGTATGGGATCAGGATACCAGACAACGAAGGGAATGCCCCTTTGCCTTATGGTATTAACCATATCAACGTTCATGCCGTCGGCCTTGGTCGCAAGGGCAAGCCATGGTCTGCTGGACAGGGCATCCTCCAGACCAGCCAGCTGGGAAGGAGTGTCTAACCTTATGACTTCATAGCCCATGTCTTCAAGGGCCCTGGCCATGAAATAACCGTTGTTCCATGGCCTCTTAAACTTGGTCAGCATCAGTATGCGTCTAGGTTTCATAGGAATCTCGATCACCCTTTAACCCGTTATACCCAACCATCTTGATCACTTGTGTACCCCTTTCCACTTGAACAATACCCTCATTACCTTTACCTATCCGCATGCGTTTCTTCAATGCCCAGCAACCTCTCATAAAGGCCCTTATAGCAGCCCATGATCCTATCGATATGGTAGGTCTCTAGATGTTTCTTTATCGCCTGTCTATCCACTGCCTGTTCATTTTTTAGGAATTCATCCAGGGCCTGGGCAAGTTCCATCGTGTCGGATGGGGGGACAAGGTAGCCTGTAATACCTGGGATTACGACATCCTCTGCACCACTAACCCTTGTTGCTATGATCGGCAAACCAGCAGCCATCGCCTCTAGCAATACATTGGGAAAGCCCTCATTGCCAGGCCTGGAAGGAAGGACAAAGGCCTTGGCCCCCTTATACCATGCTATCTTTTCCGACCCCTCTTTTCTGCCTGTAAATAGCACCCTGTCAGCCAGCCCAACCTTGGCAGAAAGCCCCTTCAGAAAATCCATCTTGGGTCCGCTTCCAATAATTACCAAATCGATGGCAGGATATTTCGGAGCAACCCTGGCAAACGCCTCGATCAGGCAGTCAAATCCCTTGAAGGCCACTAACCGTCCCAGGGCCAGCAGATATGGCCTTGTCCTCTTCACGGGCCCAACCTGCTCGAAGGGCAAGGGATCGATACCGTGTGGAATCATTATAATCCTTTCTTCTGGAACGCCACATCCCCCTACGATCCTCGCAATCTCTGAACTAAGGGCAGTTACACAGTCTGCATGGCAAAGCCCCCTCTCTACACGCCGATTCCTTCGCCTGTGAAGCATGTGCCTTGGAATCTTGAATAGATTGGTCCGTCTTGGGGTGACAATGTAGGGCACTTTACTGAGGGATTTGAAAAACGAGGCACAGTAGGCCGCAGGATCTACACCATGACAATGGATCAGGTCAAATCTTCTCCTCTTGAAAATGGCCCAAAGCCAGACCATATATGCCCTGGTAAACAAGCGCTTTATGGGCCAACGTGGGTATCGGTAAACCGGATAGGGCAAAATGCAGTCCCTGTCACCTGTCTCATGGGGTGCCAGGACCTCCACATCCACCCCCATGTCCCTTAAACGCATAACCATAGCGTGTGTATTCCTGGGAACGCCACCGGTCCGGGGAAGATAGACCCCCATAAAAAATAATATCCGCATATACGCACCCTGAGGTCAGAGATTATGCCTGGCAGTATGCCTCTTGATCCTCCAACTCTTAAGGAAAATCATGGACCATAGCAGGAAGCGAGGAAATTTGACCGGGGATATGGAGATGTAACGCCTCCAAAAAAGATCAATATCTCGTGCGGTTATATAATCCGAGGCAGAAAAGTAAAGCTGCGCCAGGTCCTTGATACGCCAGCGCACGGGGAGATCATCGAACATGTTTACCCTTTGAAGGTCTATCAAGGTAAGATGCGGCCTGCCCTCCCCTTTCTGCATCAGGAAATGACACAAATATAAATCCTGATGACACATGCCGGCAGTATGCATCCTTCCAACTATCTCTGCAATAGAACCTACGATTGCGGATTTCAACCCCTTACCCTGCCTTGTATTGGCCATGTGCGACGATAGATTTACCCTTGCCCATTCACTAAGCTTCATGTCGTACTGAACCCCCTTGGAGACCACCAGGGAATGCCTTCCATTGGAACCGAATGCAGCAGGGTCAGGACCAGGTATACCTAACTCTAGAAAACGCCACATGGCGCGCCACTCCGAAACAGAGGCATGGGCATCGCTAAGGTGACGTTTGACAAAAAAGCCCTGCTTTGAACCAGATCCCGAATCAAGATCCAGACGAACCGTATTCCTTTCGGTAATGGCGCACTTTGCCACTGCATGGCCAGGATGAGAGAAGAGCTCCTCAAAGGTAAGAAGACTATTGTTGCTAAAATATTCATAGTATTCATCCCTGATCAACAACCTTCCCGAATCCAGGGACCTTATCTCCTGGCTTGGGGGCCTGAAATTGTCACCAGCCTTAGCTTTAAACATCTCGAGATCCCTGAAAGACAGCCATCCTATTCAATAAAAGGACTGAAAAGCAAAACAGTGCGGTTCCACAGATGGAATGTACATTTTTTGCAATGAAAACGCAGTTACTAGATAAAGAAGGGAAATACGGGCTTGTTTGTATTACATTTTGCATAAGATTCTATTTGCTTAGCATTTAAAGTGCATAGCTTGGGTTCAGGGGGATCTCATTTTCTGGATTCATCTGATACTTCCTCAATAACCTCTATGGTCTTCCGGATATTTTCCTCGCGGGTAAACCTCATGGCACTTTTACGGGCGTTATCCCTCCAAGAAGCCCATTCGTCCCTTCTTTGCTCGAAGTCATGGAGATAACGGGCCAGGGTCGACGCATCCCTGCTGTCATGGAGCACATAACCCGTGCGCCCTGGAATGACCGATTCTGCTCCCCCTGCGCTTGCAGTGGTCAAAACAGGTGTCCCACACGCCAGGGCCTCCAGATGCACGTTGCCAAAGGGATCATAGAGGGTGGGAAGGACCATAAGGTCTGCTGCGCAGTAGAGTTCTCTCATATCGTTTCGCCTTCCAAGGAACAAAACCCGTTTACTAATTCCCAACTTTGCTGCCATTTTTTTGAATCTGTGGATATCACCCTTGCCCACCACCAGGAGCCGCCATGGAAACGGTAGCATCGAAAGCCCCGAAAATAGTGTCTTTAGCCCCTTCCTTTTAAAATCCATGGCAGGAAATATATAGCAGGTTACATCCGCCTCGATCCCTAGGCCCTTCCGTATCTGGTATATTTGCCCTTGTGATAATGGGGTAAAATAGCCAAGATCGACACCGTTGTATATCACCGTCACCTTCTCGGCAGGAACCTTGAAATATTCCTGTACCAGGGTCTTATCAAGCTGCGATATTGTTATTATTTTCTTGCACCCTCCGGGTCTCATTACCCCTCTTTCCAGGCCAGAGAGCACCCTGTGCCTTGGACTTATCGCGGTCCATATCCTACCAGGAAGGCTACTGTATTTCAGATTCAGATTGTGACGGTGAAGGGGATCGGTCACCCTGAAGATATCCACTGGCCAGGTCCGCGAAAGGCTGTAGGATATGGTGGATGGATACCTTCTCAATACTGTCTGGACGCCCCTATGAAAAGAAAGATTCCTAGTGACTGAATTGAGCCTGGCGACTTCTATTGGCACGAAGTCCACCGATCCCTTGAGGTCTTCGTCACACCTTTCCCCCACTAGCCTGACCTTGAATCCTGAAGACAACAGTCCCTCACAAAGATAACGACAATAGCGTTCTGCCCCACCACGGCCCAGTCCACAATCCATACGGATTATGGTAATGTCTCGCGCGGCCTTCCCCTTACCAGCGCCGCTTCTCAAGATATGCCCCCGGAATCATGCCCCCTGCTTACCGGAACGATGGCCAGGTATTTCTTTCGACGTTTCAACGATACGTCCTTTGGATAACCCTCCCAGGGATGAACGGTTTCCTCTATCAATATCCTATAAGGGACAGCGGCCTGCCTAAGCCCTTCAAGAAGATCCTCTTCATCTTCCCTGACACAGATGATTATCCATTGATCGTGGAGAGCAAGGAACCTGTCCAGGTCTTTGATGTTTCTAAGCACCTTGACCGGTTCCTTCCGCCCAAGATAGAAGCTGAGCCTGGTCCGGGGCCTTGCCCCTACGAGAAAGTAGGCAGGAACGGCCCCCTTGTGCCTGTTCAAATAGGACCTCACGCCGAGGATGAATGGCCTTTCTGTGGCCTGACGGTCGAGCAGGGGCTTCTGGATACAAAATATACTACCGGTTAAAAGTACACCGGTGATCAATAACGAGAGGACGGTATATCTGGGGATTCCTTTTCTCCCC
>WFZW01000050.1 GCA_015489365.1 Deltaproteobacteria bacterium
GTATAGAACTCCATGTCTTTGACCACCACCCATCTGCCTCAGGCGACATAGAGGCAACACATACCATCTTCAGGCCCGTTGGGGCAAACGTGACCATCATGGTGGATATCTTAAGGGACAAGGGGCTTCCCATAAGCCCGGACGAGGCCACCTTTTTGGCCCTTGGAATATATGAAGATACAGGGTCCTTCACCTTCAACTCCACGACCCCAGACGATCTGCGGGCAGCCGCCTGGCTGCTTGAAAAGGGTGCAGATCTCAAGACCATATCCGAGCTACTGGGCCATAGGTTTACGCCTGAGCATGTGGGCTTGCTGGATGACCTCTTGAGTACTGCTGCCACCTATACCATGGCAGGGATACCGATAACCGTTGCAAAGACAAGCTCTCCCAATTACGTGGAGGATTTTGCAGTGTTGGCCCATGAACTTATGGATATGGAGAAACTGCCGGTTGTCTTTGCCCTGGCACTCATGGGAGAACAGGTGTTGGTAGTGGGCAGGAGCAGGATAGATGCGGTGGATGTGGGCAAGGTCCTAAGGGCACTGGGTGGAGGGGGGCATCCTATGGCAGCCTCGGCCTCGCTTAAGGGTGTCACATTGGCAGAGGCAGAGGAGATGTTGGTCTCGGAACTTCAGCGCCAGATAGGGACACAGCCCAAGGTGAAGGACATAATGTCAAGGCCCGTAATTTCAGTAGGGCCGCAGACCCCCTTGTATGAGGTGCACGATATCCTTACCCGCTACGGGATATCCGTGGTTCCCGTAGTCAAGAAAGGCAAGGTCAGTGGCCTAATTTCAAGGCGTACAGTTGAAAAGGCCATTTACCACGGCCTTGCAAAGCTTCCAGTGAGTGAATACATGAGTACGGACTTCCGGGCTGTCGCTCCTGAGGATACCTTTGACAGGGTGCAGGAACTTATCATTGAAAATCGACAACGATTCGTACCGGTGGTGGATAACGGAAAGATAACCGGGGTGATCACAAGGACGGATTTGCTCCAGATACTTGGTGGTGACCCGTCCAGGCAACCGGAGCCCCTGCTCAGTACGAGGGAGCAGCGCAGGAACATCTCATCGCTTCTTAGGGAGAAACTTCCAGATCGTATACTTGATTTGCTAAGGAGCGCTGGGGAAGTGGCCGATCAGATGGGATGCCAGGTATATGTAGTCGGCGGATTCGTGCGGGATCTGTTGCTAAGAAGGCAGAATTACGACATCGACTTGGTGGTTGAAGGCGATGGCATCGCCTTTGCTGAAAGGTTTGCAGCCAAATATGGAGGCAAGGTACGTGCCCATGAAAAGTTCGGTACTGCAGTGATAATATTGCCGGACGGATTCAAGGTGGATGTTGCAACTGCCCGCCTGGAATATTATGAATACCCTGCTGCAATGCCCACGGTTGCCCTTTCTTCCATAAAGCTTGACCTCTTTCGCAGGGATTTTACCATCAACACCCTTGCCGTGAAGCTCAACCCTAAGGAATTTGGGTTGATGATCGACTTCTTTGGTGGGCAACGGGATATAAAAGACAGGATAATAAGGGTACTCCATAGCCTTAGTTTCGTGGAGGATCCGACCAGGGTCTTCAGGGCCGTTCGCTTCGAACAGCGTTTTGGGTTCAGCATCGGCAAGCATACACTCAGGCTCATTAAGAACGCGGTTTCGCTGGATATATTCTCCAGGCTCTCTGGCAAGAGGCTTCTGACCGAACTGCGTCTCATTCTGGAGGAGCAGGACCCGAGGCCGGTTATAAGGCGCATGGCCCAACTCGACCTGTTGAGGGCCATTCATCCAGCCATCCGTTATACTGCAAGATTGCGAAAGGTGCTCGATCGAACATACGATGTCCTTACCTGGTACGAACTCCTCTACAGGACCAAGAGGCCCGAAAAGTGGATGGTATACCTGATGGCACTCCTGTCAGGGCTCAAAAGGGAACAATTAAAGGAGGCACTTGATAGGTTGGGGCTTTCTGGGCGAAGATATGCTATATTTACAGATGGAGTTTTCATGGGGCTTAAGGCCCTGGACTATTTGACTAGAAAGAAAGATTTAAGGCCCAGTCAGGTCTTTTTGTCCCTGAGGGACCTTAAACTGGAGGTGCTTCTCTATCTCATGGCCCGCACGGACAGTGAGCAGGCAAGACACAGGATTTCCAGGTTCATAACGGAATTTAGACGGGTAAGGCCGATACTTTCAGGCAAGGATCTGAAGGCCCTCGGGCTTGAACCTGGTCCTGTATTCCGCAAGATACTGGAGCGACTCAGATTGGAAAGGCTTGATGGAAGAATCAAGACAAGGGCGGATGAAATATCCCTTGCCAGGTCTTATCTCAAGGCCTGAGATCCCTTGCCATTGACTGGGTACTGTCCTGTGTGAAGCGGCCCTTCTATACAAAGCAAACAGAAACCGAACATGATTAATATTGCAGAAACCATACAGAAAATTGCCATCTTGACCCCACCCATCCTGCTGGCGGTCACCGTGCATGAGATGGCCCATGGGTGGGTTGCATATAGGTTTGGGGATCCCACGGCTAAGGCCATGGGAAGGCTTACACTCAACCCCTTGAAGCATCTAGACCTTTGGGGAACACTTGCCTTTTTTATCACACAGGCCATAGGCTGGGCAAAGCCCGTACCTGTAAATCCTGCCTATTTCAAGAATCCAAAGGTGGATATGATATGGGTGTCCCTTGCCGGGCCAGCGGCAAATATATTGCTCGCCATTGTCAGCGCGGTCGTGCTCAGGCAAACAATAGGACCAATGAGTCTCTGGTTACAATCCTCAGAGTATATCCTCAGGCCACTTCTCTATATGGCCTATGTGAGCATACAGATCAATCTGGGTCTAGCGGTTTTCAACCTGATCCCAATTCCGCCACTTGATGGAAGCAAGATCCTGATGGGGCTGCTTCCAGGGCACCTTGCCCTGCAATACAGCAGGCTCGAACCCTATGGCTTCCTGCTGATCCTGGCCTTGATCTTTACAGGGGCCATAGACCGGATTATAGTCCCGCTGATTTTTTCTTTGAACCATATCCTTATTGGAAATATTCTCTGAGGCAGGTCTTAGATGTCGGAAAATAAAAGGCAGCGGGTGTTGAGCGGCATGCGCCCATCTGGCAAATTACACCTCGGACACCTGCATGGTGTACTTAGTAACTGGAAAAGACTGCAGGACACCTATGATTGTTTTTTCTTCGTGGCGGATTGGCATGCCCTGACCACGAATTATGAGAGACCTTACGAGATTCCGCCAAACATCGATGAAATGCTTTTGGATTGGCTTGCCGTGGGGATCGATCCGCAGAAGGCAACCATATTCGTGCAGTCGGAAATAAAGGAGCATGCGGAGCTTCACCTGCTTCTGTCTATGATTACCCCTCTTTCCTGGCTTGAACGCAATCCTACCTATAAGGAGCAGCGTCAGGAGCTAAAGGAAAGGGATCTGGCTACATACGGTTTTCTTGGTTACCCGGTGCTCCAGTCCGCTGATATCATTATGTACAAGGCCAACAAGGTTCCGGTAGGCGTGGATCAACTCCCCCATGTGGAACTTACCAGGGAGATTACCAGGCGATTCAATTACCTCTATGGGGAGGTCTTTCCCATACCGGACCCGCTTTTGGCAGAGGTGCCAAAGCTTCCAGGACTTGATGGTAGGAAAATGAGTAAGAGTTATGGTAATGCCATCTTTCTGTCAGATCCCCCGGAGGTAGTGGAAAAGAAGGTGTCCACCATGGTCACCGATATCGAGCGGCCGAGACGTTCCGATCCCGGTGATCCTGAAAAGAGGTGCGTGGCCTTTAACCTTCATAGGTTATATCTTTCTGATGATAGACTGGAGCAAATCATCGAGGACTGTAAATCTGCAAGACTTGGCTGTGTCCAGTGCAAAAGAGAACTCGCCCATGCAATCATTGAGGCCTTGAGACCAATATGGAAACGCCGTGAGTCCCTGGCTGCACAGCCTGAGAAGGTCAAGGAGATACTGGACCTTGGTGCGAAAAAGGCCAGGGAAGTAGCATTAGATACCATGTCCCAGGCAAGGAGCGCCCTGTGGACCCGGAATGCCAGGTCAGGTTGAAGGCCTTCGAAGGCCCATTGGACCTCCTTCTTCATCTCATTAACAAGAACAAGCTGGATATTACCGATATCCCTATATCCCTTGTTACCAATCAGTACCTGGCATATCTGGAACTGATGAAGGCCTTAGATGTTGTGGTGGCAGGGGAGTACCTGGTCATGGCAGCGACCCTCATGCACATCAAGTCCAGGATGCTACTGCCAAAACGGGAGGATAGCGAGGCGTCTGAGGATCCTCGACTTGAAATAGTCAGACCGCTTCAGGAATTGGCCAAGATAAGGGAACTTGCCAGTGCACTCGATAACCAGCCAATCCTCGGCAGGGACGTATTCATCAGGGAGCAAGCGCTATCCCCTGGGGGCCGGGTCGGGTCGAGCAAGACCCGTGGTAGGCCAGAAGGCCTGGATACATACACGTGTGAGGTAGGGCTTGCTGACCTGTTGATCGCCCTGAAGCGCGTTCTCGGAAGGCAGTCCCTGCCAAGGGCGATAGAGATAACAAGGGCCAGGGCAACCCTTTCGGAAAGGATGGAGAGTCTATCCAGGGAACTCGATAGAAGGGAATATCTCAGTTTCTTTGAGCTCTTTCCTGTCCCTGACCGATCCCTCATCGTGGTTACCTTTCTTGCCATCCTTGAGCTTGCAAGACAGTCAATTATAAGGATCGTACAGGAAGGAGATGGCAGTGATATAAAGATATTCAAGAGATCCCTAGGGGATACCCCCTAGTCCTTCCACATGATCCCAAACCTTCATGCAGCCCGCATCCTATATGCTGCACCTCCAGGGCATGAAGATACAGCCCTAGACTCTGTTTTTCATGGTAACTGCCATTCCCAGGTCGGGCACAACGAAGCGTGAAAATGCGCCACTGGAAACATCTTGCCTCTTGTCCATGGCTAATCAAGGGATGTATTTTCGGATAAGATCATGCACGCATAAAGATCACGCCATCCTTACCGGCCTTTACCCCATCCTCCTATACCCAGAAGCTCCAGATGGATGGTTATGTTGGTATCATAGTTGTCGTGAATGATCCTTCCTTCCAGTGCCCAACAGTTTGACTGGTAACGCAGCCCGTAGGTAGATTCCAACTCGCTTCTTTTGGCAAAGGATTGTTTCAGGTGATAGATTCCATACCAGGATGGAGAGATCACTGCCCATAGGTCCAGGTTCAATTCATTGATATTCGTCAGATCGCGATAACGGTAGATGATGTCCAGATGGTCTCCAGCAGTGCTGCCAAGATGTGCCCAGAGGTTATATGTTGTAAAGCCCTTTCCATAGAAATTGTACGTGGTGTCATATCTTAAAAAATATCTTGGATTAGGCCTGAATTCCAGCTCTCCATAGGCATCTGACAGGGGTCTTCTTTTCGTACCATGGGGCAGGGCCCTTATGCTTTCTCTGATATCGAAATTCTGCCTGAACACGAAGCGCACTATGTCGGTATAGGCATAGCGGCCTTTGCCTACGGTCTTTTTAGTACTCAAAAAGGAAAGTAGGGAGAATGTGATGCGGTTTAGTGGCTCCAGTCTGTCTATACCGAAATGTTCCGACGGTTCAAGGGCGTTGATATATGACGTATGATCTACCGATTTCGGGACGTTGACAACATCTATTTCTGGGATGCCCTTTTGATTCTTAGGGGGACGATACTCGTAGACAAGCCTGGGTCTTATCGTGTGGCGCATGGTAAGGGTGGCCGATGGATGGTAAAGTCGAGCGAAGGTCTTGCTGGCATCTGCCTCCAATTTGTACAGTAACCTATTTTTGGTATTGTCAGGTTTCTCATTACCAGGGCCATGTCCACTGGCCTGGTAAAAGGTCTCTTCCACGGTGGCGCTTAGAAGCAGATCAGCCCATCCGGCCATGTCGATCGGCATAGAGATCCTGGGGGCAAGGTGTATTCTTTGTTCCTTGGTGCCTGCCTCACGCCAATAGTTTACATATGAGATCTCCCCATCATAGAAGAAAGGGGTACCCCGAAGCCTTGTGCGGAAACCATGGAGTACAAACAGTGGGATTACCTGTATGGTTTGGTCCTGTTTCCCCTCCTGATTGTCGTTATACCTGCCCTCAGAAGCGACGAAGCTATCCAAGTAATTCCTGGTGATCTGCAGAGTAGAGGGACGATTGAGGTCTGTATCGTCTACCAGGGAACGGTGAAAGGCCTTCTTGAAGATCTTGTTGGTTTTGGCATAACCCATGGGGCCGTAATCGAATTCTTGGAGATAATCCCGGTCGCTTACCATGTCTACGTCCAGTTTTGCCTGAAAGCCCAATGGTAATTGCTGGTTCATTTTTCCCCTCAACCACCATCGTTTTTCGTTTCCCCTTATGACCTTATCATTGTTATAGTCACGGTCCTCTTTGGTATCTACCAGGTAGTTGAAGCGGAATATCCCCTTGTCCTTGTCTGAAAATACATGCCTGAATTCTATGCCCTCCATCCATCCCCTTTTGGACATGATGTGTTGATAAAACGTGGCATCCATGCTGTCATTTATGGCCAGGAAGAATGGTATGTTTATGTCTGTACCGTTCCTTTTACTAGTGGAAAAATAGGGCAAGAGGAAGCCTGTCTTACGGTACTTGTTTATTGGCATGACTACCCAGGGCGAATAGAAGACGGGAATGTTCCTTATATTGAACGTTGTGTGTTTGGCCACTGCATTGCCGGCGATCGTAAGCCTCAAATTTCGGCATCTTATACTCCATGCCTGCCTAGGCAGTGGGCAGGTGCTGATGGTGGCCTCCTTTGCCTTGTATTCTTCAGGGCCAGTCTTCCACAATTTCTTGGCAGTAAGATGTATGTTATTCCTCTTCAGGAAGAGATGGGCGCCTTCTACCATGCCTGTTTGGGTTGCTAGGTTCAGCTCCCCGTCACTGCCCTTGAGTACATCCTGCCCCATATGGATTACGACCGATCCGTTTGCCCTTACCTTTGAGTGGACCGTATCATAC
>WFZW01000051.1 GCA_015489365.1 Deltaproteobacteria bacterium
CTCGGGCAACGATAGATGCCATCTGTGATTTACCCTGTAACGATTGTGATCAATATGGTCAACCGCCTTGCGGCCTTATCGATTGGGGACTATTTTAGCCCAAATCAAAATTGCTTAGCAAGCATTATTACCAAATTTCACCATGAAAATGCAGCATTCATATGGGCTGTATCTTCATGCCAAGGGCCAGGGCCAAAATGAAGGGGCGCGAAGCTCTGCCCTTGATCTAGTCATGCGAAACAGCAGGGAAAGATTTGACAGCCACGCACCCTGTAAGTTAATTTGCGCTATGCTTCTTGAAGAAATTACGATGCCAGCCTTTTCCCAAGGTCTTGCGACTACACGGACCGTTTTGATTCCCTTTGGATCGGTTGAGGAGCATGGTGGTCATCTCCCCTTAGGAACCGATACGATCCATGCCTATGAATTGGGTAAGCAGGTTGCAGGGATTCACCCCATATTCGTGGCCCCTCCTGTATGGTACGGGTTGTGCCGCAGTACCAACCTTCATCCAGGTACCATAGGGATTTCTGGCGACACCTTGAAAAGGCTTGCCCTTGATATAGTCTCCGGATTCTACCATCAGGGTTGTAGGAATTTTGTGTTTCTTTCAGGACACGCAGGCGGTACGCATATGGCCTTTTTGACCGATGCAGGAGAACAGGTATTATCAAGGTTTCCTGATAGCAGGGTGGCGGTAGTGTCCGTGCTAGACGTACAGAGCCAGATGCCAGGCGGGATCATAGAGACCCCTGGGGATTCCCATGCCGGTGAGGTTGAGACCTCCCTCATGTTGTATCTGCGAAACCATCTAGTAGACGGGACAAGCCCTGAAGAATATCCGGTTTTCCCCAAGTATATACTGGTCAGGGATAAACTCAGGTATTGGCCAGGAGGTGTGTGGGGTAATCCTCAGAAGGCCTCTTCTTCGAAGGGAGCCACGATAATGGAGAAAGAGGCCCTTGTATTGGCCTCTCTTGTTAAGAGACTGGAGGAATTGCAGGTCGTGGATGACTCCCCATTATAGAGAAGGCCCTTTATGGGCTGAGAAGGGAATTTTTTGACATGGCTGTTAAGACACTCAGGAAATCACTTATTGGAATTGTTCTGGTATTCATTTCTTTTTCTTTATTTTCCGCCTGCCAGAGCAAGGCGGATTCATCCAGTGCCCCTGATTTTACATTGTTGAATCTCAATGGGGACCGAATAAGTTTAGCCGATTTCAAGGGGAAGGTAGTTTTGATTAACTTCTTTGCCACCTATTGCCCACCCTGTCGTATGGAGATACCGGATTTTGTAGAGCTTGCCAGGAGATATGGCAGGGAAGGTTTCGCGATTATAGGTATTTCAGTGGACCAGAACCCTCGCAAGGTGTTGCCCTATTTTATCCAGGCCCTAAAGATCAATTACCCGGTACTCCTTGCTACTCAAAAGGTATTGAGGGATTACGGCAACATCTACGCATTACCTGCCACCTTCCTGTTGAACAGGGATCATGAGATAGTAAAGAGCTATACTGGCATGATAACCAGGGCGGAAATTGAACCCATAATTAAGAGGCTTTTGGCTGAAAAGTCGCATTAGACCAGACCCTCATGAGGCCGTGTCTTGATATCTCTAAGAGCGGTTTACCCGTTTTTCAGGGGATGATCTCCACCGATGGAGGACCCTCTTCCATGCGGCCTATCATGCCTATCTCTACCAGTCCCTTTTCCAGAAGCCTGGTAAAGAGGAGATCGGCCTTTTCATCTGCCACCGCTATGAGCAGGCCCCCTGATGTCTGGGCATCGAAGAGGATTTCCAGCCTGTCCTGATCGATTCCTTTATGGATGATGACCTGCTTGGAACAGAAGCGCTTGATAGCATAATCCCCCTCAGGGATTAGGCCCTGCCTCAGAAACCCGAGTGCCTCGTCTAGCACGACGATCTTGCCAGCCTCTAGAACCATCTTGCACTGGCTGGCCTCGGCCATCTCAAGGCCGTGTCCAACAAGTCCGAACCCAGTTATATCAGTGGCGGCATGGACACCTATCTCCATCATTGCCTCGCTTGCGGCCCTGTTCAAGGTTTTCATCACCCGTATCATCTTTTGAAGCGCCTTGTCTGGAAGGAGCCCGGCCTTATGGGCAGTAGAAAGGATGCCCGTGCCTATGGGCTTTGTCAGGATCAGTCTGTCTCCGGGCCGTGCACCTGCATTCGTGACGAAATTAGAGGGATCAACTATCCC
The DNA here is from genome assembly GCA_015489365.1 of Deltaproteobacteria bacterium. Classification (GTDB taxonomy): domain Bacteria; phylum Desulfobacterota; class Dissulfuribacteria; order Dissulfuribacterales; family QOAL01; genus S143-34. Next base: position 2,228 of record WFZW01000051.1, read on the forward strand.
GGTTACGGCCAGGCCAAATTTGGGTTCCGGGTCATCCACACTATGTCCACCTACAAGCACGGCATCGGCTTCGTGTATCTTGTCGATTCCTCCCCTGAGTATATTGGCCAGAATCTCATGTGGGAGTTCCTTTACCGGGAAGCAGACGATATTCAAGGCAGTTACAGGATGCCCTCCCATGGCATAGATATCGCTCATGGAGTTTGCCGCTGCAATCTGTCCAAATTCATAGGGATCGTTTACGATCGGTGTGAAAAAATCCAGTGATTGTACCAGCGCGATATTATCCGATAGCTTGAATATGCCAGCATCGGAAGCAGATTCTAAGCCAATCAATAGACGCGGATCGCTAGACAGGGGCAGGCTTTCGAGTATTTTTTGCAGGTCGCCCGGACCTATTTTGGATGCTCAACCAGAGGCCTTGACCCTCTCGGTCAACTTGGCTCCTTTGGATGCAACGGTCATTGGATCATTATTTTCTAAGTGTGGCTATGAGCCGGTTACGTTTGAGAAAGATGTCGAGCGCATCACAGATATCTAGGAAGATTATCCTGCTTGCGGTCAATGCCTCCACGGATGCCCCCTCCTTGCCGATTACACATATCCCAATGGCAGCCTCTTTGAGCATGAGGGCATCATTACAGCCATTACCGATGGCTACCGTTTGTTCCCTGCCCAGTTTTTCAAGAAACGCCAGCTTTTGTAGATCCCCCCTACCTGATTCCAGGCAATGTACGTTAATGCCGCAGTCGTCCCTGAGGACCCTGGTGAGATCGTCTAGGGTTTGGTAGGTATCTGCGGTCAAGATATGCACATTGAGTAACTTAGAAAGTTCCTTCAGCCTGGGTATAATCCCATCTATGAGCTGGCCGTCCACGGTAAGCGTACCGTTAAGGTCCAGGATCAGGTTCGATATGTCATAAAATAGCCCGCAAGGTAGATCCAGCTCGATCTGTTTGACACTGCTCATAAATCTATAACTCCCAGTCTCTCCAGTATATTTTGAAGAACGTGAAACCCTAGTTCAATCAGTGTCTACTCTTGCCAACAAGGCACGTCTTATCCTGGCAGGAAGAAATGCTACGGCCCAATCGGCTATCTGTTTAAGTAGCGGAACAAGTTCATCCGGTCCGGTCCAATATTCCTGCAATATCTTCTCATCGGTTCTGAGGACCAGGCGCAGCAAGGCCAGGGCAATCAGATAGACATCATCTACCAGTCCTAGAAATGGGATCCAGTCTGGCACGAGATCCACAGGGTTCAACAAGTAGGCGATAGTAGCCCCCAATATGGCCTTGTCGGATGCAGAGACCCTGGGATCCCTTAGCAGGTTGACAATGAGTCCGAAAAATTTTGGCAAAAGTGCCAGGTATCCCTTCATCTTGGCCTTTGCTCCAGTAGACGTGCAGGATTTTTTGATTATACTGCCCTTGTCTTCAATTCTCCTTTCCATACCTTAGTAACTTAACCGTATCTTTTTGAAAAAGTAAAGATATCTTTTCATTTCCATTTCTTGGTTAACCATGGACACAAGGACATATATGGACAAAAGGCAAAATGTTCCCAGGGTTCCATTTTCATGTTTAGTTGTGTCCATCTTGGTAGTGGCGGCCCCTGTTAAAATGCATCTTGCCCTTTGGCCGTGTTTTCATGCCCTGGGCTACGGCATCAACGGCAGGCCATGCTGGATTCCAGTAACCAGCTGACAGGTATGAGCTGATAATATTCTACAAAATAAATCCGGAGGTGATTTGCCCATGGAATCGTTTAGTGCCCTTCTTTTTCCAACTAGCTATCTAAAACGGGGTATGGCCAGGAGATTGGCCATGGTCTTCTCCTCAGTCATATGCCTTACCCCTACAGAGGACCAGGAGCTGTCTCCATGCGCTGGCCAGTTCACAGGCATGCCAGAGGTAAGGTGCATCACGCCCATTCCATTGGGGGATAAGGATCTGGAAAGGTTCAAGAGATTTCTGAAGGACATGGAAGAGTGGGCGAGTCAGGTAGGGGTAGGCACCGATTTATCGGCACAGACCCTGATTAGTGCCTTGCAAATGGGAAAGGCAGAATCCATGCAGGAGCTTATAGGCACTATCAAAGGGGAAAAGGAGGATGATGTCCTGTTAACCGCCCGTCTGTTTCTTCAACTGGCGTTGGAGTTTGACCGCAAGGAAGATGAGCTGGGGGCCGAACTTGAAGAGGTAAGTAGAAAAACGGACATGCTTGCCGCCCTGGTTGGGGTACAATCGGATATCGCCATATCAGGCGACCAGGTGCAATACATAAGGCCGCTTGACAGGGCAAAGGAGCGTATGAAGGCATGGGCAATACTTGCTGGCAGATATACGGATGAGGATCTTGGATGTTGGCCAGTGGGTGAATCCGTATCGGTAAAGGACCTGGTAGATGAGGCCTATGGCGCTCTTGAAGACAAGGCCCAACCCGAGGAGCTGTTGAATCTGTCTTTGGACATCAAGGGCCATGATTCTGTGTCCCTGTCTGAGAATACCAGGCTGGGGGATCTTTGGAATTCCCTATTGAGGATGATTTTAAAGACAGCCCCGGCTGCATCCATCGAGGATGTCCGGCACATTGCTAGCGAACTGCAAGGGACCTGGGAGACCACGGTGGGCAGGGTTTCCAATGGGCCGGTCTTGAATCTAACCCTTTACAGGGGAAGGGCCTTGGAAGAGATTATCCAGAAGGCCGCTGGCCTGCGAAGGCCCTTTGAACCCAGGGGACTCTGGCCTACAGGTCTCGAGGCCGCCTTCTTTCTGCTTTGACCTGGATATATCGGCTGCCCTTGCCATGATGAGGGATCAAGGTGCAGACAAATCAACCAGGGTAGATGGTCCTATTTTGCGTTTACCCGGTCGAAATATTTGAAGAGATCACTACCTGTTGAGATCAAGATGGTGCTGTTTTCTCCCAGGGCCTTCCTGTAGGTTTCAAGGGTGCGGAGGAAGCGGTAAAAATCCGGGTCCTCGTTGTATGCCTTGGCGTATATTTCAGATGCCTTGGCATCCGCACTACCCTTGATTTCCTTTGCCTTCTTGTATGCCTCGGAGGTTATGACCTTGAGTTCACGCTCCTTTTCCCCCTCTATCCGGGCTGCCTCTCCTGCCCCTTCAGAGCGGTACTGTTCGGCTATGCGTTTCCTCTCTGAGATCATTCTGGCATAGACCTCCTTTCTCACCTGTTCTACGTAGTTTATACGTTTGAACCTGAAGTCCAATATGTCTATGCCCAGGTCTGCCACCTTTGGCTTTGCCGATTCAAGGACCTCCCTTGCCAGTTCTTCCCTGCCATAGCGAATCTTTTGGGCTGCCAATTCATCGGATACGTTACCAGCAGTGCCGTTGGTGTCGGCATTGGAACTCCTGACAAGTTCTATGAGCCTGTGTTTTGCCACCACGTTCCTGGTTCCTCCGTCCAGGATGTCATCCAGCCTGGATTGGGCCCTTCGTTCATCCCGGAGGCGCTGAAAGAACAGAAGCGGGTCCGCTATTCTCCATCTGGCATAGGTGTCGACCCATATGAATCTCTTGTCCTTGGTGGTTATCTGGTTTGGTTCACCATCCCAGGCAAGAAAACGTTTCTCAAAGTAGTTGACGTCTTGGATGAAGGGTAGTTTCCAGTGGAGGCCTGGCTTTGTCACGGGTGCCCCCACGGGTTTCCCAAATTGGGTAATGACCGCCTGTTGCGTCTCGTTGAGTGTGTAGAAGGTGCCTCCAACAATGGAGACTGCAACTATTATTATGATGATCAGCAGCGTTGAAAATATCTTCATGGCAAAACCTTCTTTCCCAGCGGCATCAATGGGATGACATTCTTTAGTCTTTCATCTATGACGGTTTTTTGTTGAATCTTTGGGAAGATGATGTCCATGGTTTCAAGATATAGCCTTTGCCTGGTAACCTCAGGGGCCTTCTTGTAGGCCCTTAGTACCTTTTCAAAGAAGATGGCATCTCCCTGTGCCCTGTTGACACGATCTGCGGCATAGCCCTCTGCCTCCTGGATTGTTTGCAAGGCCTGGCCCTTTGCCTTTGGGATAATGCGATTGTATTCGGCAAGCGCGTTGTTGATCATCTTTTCCTTTTCCTGTTGGGCCTGGTTTACCTCGTTGAAGGAGGGCTTGACCGGATCGGGTGGATTGACATCCTGTAGGACGATTTGTTCCACAGCGATACCCATTTCGTACTGGTTACAAAGTCTTTGGAGCTCGCGTTTCACCTCGTCAGCCACCGACTGCCTGCCAATGGTGAGTATGTCGTTTACCGTACGGTTGCCTACCACCTCCCTCATTACAGCTTCGTTCATATCCCTGAATGTATTTCTCGGGTCCTTTACCTTGAACAGGAATTTATAGGGGTCCTTTATTCGATATTGGGCCGTCCACTCTACTACTGCAACGTTGAGATCACCGGTAAGCATCAGTGACTCGTTGTCGTAATTTTTAGGGGAGTATTGGGTCCTGACCCCGGCAGCGGCCGTTCGAAACCCGAATTCTTCCTTTAATTGTCGTTGAACCGGCACCTTTATGACGGTCTCGATCGGTGCGGGTAGCTTGAAATTGAGGCCAGGAGGGGCCTCCCTCACATACTTGCCGAAGCGTAGTACTAGTCCCACCTCTTCTGGTTCCACGGTAAACCAAAGGTTCCAAATAATGAGTACCACTACTATTGCCCCTAGAAAGGCAAGAATCGAGCGAAACTGTGATCCTGTCGGTTTGATATTGCGTACATTCAGGTTCTTGATATCTTGCGGGTCCATATCTTCTCCGGTTGGTCTTTCATATATATAAATAAGGTTCCAGAAATGGCCTGTATCGTCCTATATGGGGACGGTTGGGAAGGGATCCCTTATAGGCCTTCACCGGAACTTTCCAATGTCCAAGGGCAATGATCCTATTTTAGCCTAACACATCGATGGATGTATTGATAGAGATCTTTGCCAGATCTGGCGGATATTGCATCCTCGAACGGCCTTATTAGGGGGATAAGTTGCCTGTTCGCCGTGTCTGCCCTATAAGCAGGCTATGAAAGGGCCTTTTCAAGCCTCTCGAAATCCATGTTTTCATTCAGGAGCGTTTCAAATTGGGTGATCTTTCTCTCTTGATGAAATCGTGTCTTTCCAAAGAAACCCTCGATGATATCGACTGCCGTCATGGTATCGTACTTGGTGACGATAATTGGAACACCTGCCTCCTCTGCCTTGCCTACGATCAATGGACTTGGCTTCAGGTTTCCTGTCAATATAAGGCACTTGGTAGAGGTTTCCAGGGCGGCTAACTGTATATCAGGTCGGTCTCCGCCCGTTATGACCGCCTTGTTGGCCTTTCTCCTGAAATAAGTAAGGGCACTTTCAACACCCATGGCGCCTACCATCAGGTGTTCTACAAGTTCGTTTAGATGATCGTGCGCGCAGATGACCTCTCCACCGAGTCCCTCCTGGATCTCCTCTATACTTGCCGCATACAGTATCCTTTGCCTCGGCAATACGGCGAAAACCCTTATGCCCCTGTTTTCGACAAAGGGTGTTACGAGGTCCTGAATATAGTCAAGCCTGTGGCCTGGAACACGGTTTATCACGGTGCCCAACATGGTATCTCCAAGTTGTTCACGGGCTGTCAATATGTCATCGATCACCTGAAGATCGGTTTCGTAGGGTGCAATTACAAGCTCCATTACCCGTAGCATGGCACCTATTTGTGGTGGGGCAAGGCCAAGTAGCCATCCTTCTTTCAGGCTTCCCCCGCCCTCAAGGAATACAAGGTCCTTTCCAGTACTCAATTGCTCGAAGCCAGTTTTGATCCTAAGGATATCCTTTTCTTCCACTTGATTCTCAAGGGCCGATTTTATTTTCTGATCGGTGAGAAGTACCGGGGCCATCAGGTCGAGCGGATCGGAAAGTCCCAGTTGCTTCTTTATAAACAGGGTATCCTCGTCGACCACCTGTTTTTCCATAAAAGTAGGCGTGGTGCTAAGGGGCTTCATATAGCCAACGTTTAGGCCTTTTGCCCTGTATCGTCTCAGGAGACCTGTGCAAAGGGCGCTTTTGCCCGCAAAGGTCTGGGTCGAGGTGATGTATATGCCTTTTTGCTTCATGATGACTCCTTGAACCGATTACTGGCCTGTGATTACCATACGCATATCCAGACCTGTAACACCTTCCCCCTCTGGGAATATTACTAGTGGATTGATATCCAATTCCACGATCTCTGGAAAGTCTGTTACCAGTTGGGAGATCCTAACCATAGCCCCCTCAAGGGCATCGAGATCGGACCTGGGGCGTCCCCTTACCCCATAGAGAAGCCTTGATGATTGTATCTCCTCTATCATTTGCCTGGCATCATGCCTGGATAGCGGGGCAATCCTGAAGGCGACATCCTTCAATGCCTCTACGTATATGCCACCAAGGCCAAACATCATTAGTGGTCCGAACTGAGGGTCCCTGTTCATACCCAGGATAGTTTCGATGCCACCCTCTACCTGTTTCTGGACCATGCACCCCCATATCTCTACATCAGGCATGTAGCGAAGGGTCCTTAGAACCAGAAGGTCAAAGGAATCCCTCACCTCCTGGGAGCCGGTTACACCGATCTTGACTCCACCTATATCGGTCTTGTGCAAGATGTCAGGCGAGGCGATCTTCAAAACCACCGGGTAGCCGATTTTCTCAGCGAATTTTACTGCCTCCTCAGGGGTCCGACATAGCCTTGATGCGGGTGTTGGTATCCCGCATGCCTTCATGACCCTTTGCGCCCCTGCCTCCCCAATCTCCAGTTGTCCCCTCTTTCTTGCCTCGTTGAACACCTCCTCCACCGGCTTCCGGGGGATCTTGACCCTGGTGATCCTGTGCGTGGGCCTTTCCTGGCGTTTTTTCTGGTATACCATGGCCTTCAAGGATATGACCGCCCTTTCAGGGACAGTGTAGTTGGGGACCCCGTTATTGTTCAATATCTCTATGCCTGCCTCTACATGTGGTTTTCCCATGAAGCAGGCAAGGATGGTCTTTGAGCGATTTTTCGACCGGGAGGCAATAACCCTTGCCGTTTCCTCCGCCTGGGTCATGATCTGTGGCGTGAGTATAACAATGATGGCCCCTACGTTTTTATCCTCTATTAGGGCGTCGAGTGCCAGGCGATAACGGTCCGCCAGCGCATCTCCTAGGACATCGACTGGGTTTATGACACTTGCCGCCCTTGGCAGCCTTGCAGCCAGCCTTCTCATGGTCTCCTGGGACAAATTGGCAAGTGTAAGGCCAGCCCGTTCGATGGCATCCGTGGCCATTATCCCAGGTCCTCCTGCATTGGTGATTATGGCTACTTGATCGTTTTCTGGCAGGGGTTGGCTTACAAGGAGGCTTGCCATATCAAACAGATCAGCCACTGATTCTGCCCTTATTACACCTGCTTGCTTGAATGCAGCCTCATATGCCTGTTCGCTGCCTGCCAGGCTGCCAGTATGCGAACTTACCGCCCTCGATCCAGCATTCGTAACGCCGGCCTTTATGGCAATAAGTGGTTTTTTCCTTGTAAAGGCCCTTGCAACCCTTATAAACCTTTCACCGTCGGAAATACCTTCCAGGTAGGCCAGGGCAACCTTCGTATCCGGATCACTAGACCAGTAATCGAGGAGATCGACTTCGTTTAATTGTGCCTTGTTGCCAAGGCTTACAAAACTTGAAAAGCCAAGCCTTTTTTCAAAGGACATGTCAAGGATGGCAGTACAGAGGGCACCGGATTGAGACATCAAGGAGATATTCCCCCTAAGGGGCATGGAACCAGCAAAGGATGCATTTAGAGGGGTCTTGGTATTAATAAGCCCTAGGCAGTTTGGGCCGAGGAGGGCCATGTTGTTTTTATTGGCAATCCTTGCCATCTCCTTTTCAGCCACCAGTCCATCATGACCTGTCTCCCTGAAGCCGGCCGATATTACCACCACTGCCTTTACGCCCTTTTGAGCACAATCGGAGACGGCCTTCAACACATGGCTTGCCGGTATCATTATGATCGCAAGATCAATCCGTTCCCCTATCGAAGCAATATCAGGATAACATCTAAGCCCCAGTATTTCCCTGGCAGCGGGATTGACCGGGTAGACGGATCCCCTGAAACCGCAATCAATGATGTTTTTCAATACCGCATATCCAAGTTTACCAGGTGTCCTCGACGCCCCTATTACGGCAACGGAATCCGGTGAAAAAAGACTGGTTAACATGTCTTATGCATTCTCCTCCACCCTGATTGGTGCTGGATATTCCTAGGCCTGGTTCCCTCAATGGTGATGTCAACATGGTAAGACATGGCCATACCCGCATCAATTTCCATAGGGACTGCCCTGGCCAGAAGACAAGAGATAGATAGCAATAAATGCAAATACCATGCCCATAATCTGCTTTATGGTCAGTGATTCCTTCAGGAACACGGCGGCTAAGAATATAGTGATAAGCGGATACAGGGCTGTAAGGCTAACTATCACTGAGATCTTTCCCTTGCTGGCAGCGGCAAAAAAGAAAAGGGTTCCCAGCATCCCGCAGATGCCGGTGAGTACAGCGAAGAATACACCCCTTGGGTTGAAATCAGGCCTAAAATCCACAAAAATCAGGCAGCAGAGGCCTATAACGAGTGCACCGCCGACTTCGTATATCAAGGCACTCATGGGATGGATATAGTTGACCGCAAGCTTTGGGAAGAATCCCCAGAAACCATAGATGATCAGCGCCAGGATGGAATAAAAAAGCCATGCGGGCATGGATGTAAGGCCCTCCTCCAAGTTTCAGTTTTAATCCAGTTTCATTTGTCTGCCCATGGACCTTAAGGATTTCCATAGGCCCTTTTTACCGCGTTTGGGTAGATGTTCAGGCATCTTCACGTTCCTCAACGGTTCATCACACCGGCGACACAGCTCAAAGGGGATGTGCCTTTTGGCAATGGCATCCCTCATTACAGCCATGCGGTCCAGAGTGCACGTATTGATATTTCCAATACCGGTATTACCCGCAAGGTCATGGCAACATGCCAACATCTCACCCTCCCATGATATGAAGGCATGAAATTTAATAAGTCCGCATCCCCCTGCCTTTAATCCCCTTTCCCCTGGGCAGTATATACCAGGAGCATCCAGGTTGCCTCCACGCCCATGACATTTACGTATCCAGGCATCAACTCCCATTTGTCGCCAAAAATCCCTATAGGCGAGGCCCTCATCAGGATTAAGTAGCGTCAAGATCCCGGACATTCTCACCATGACCTTTCCCTTTGCATGCTCTATTAGGCTACGGGCAGTAGACATGCATGCCTCGAACGAACCCTCAGGACATATCTGTTCGAATACCCGGGGAATAAGGCTTGGAAACGAGACCGTAATACTACCAGGGGATGCGGCAATGAGGTCATCGATCATATCTCCCCTAGTAAGGGAAACGATGTTGACCACCAGGCCAAAGCTCCGGCTGAGACAGCGTAATTTTTCTATAAAATCCATGCAATGTGGATGTAGTAGGGGATCACCCATGCCAGACAAGGTGATCAGGCACTTCATATCCTCTGTCTGTTCGATGAACTTGGCGAAGGTTTCCGGTTTCATGTATCCCAGTGGCCGTACCATCTTATCCCTGGGACATATGGCGCAGTTGTTGAGGCAATGGTTGGTTAGTTCAAGGTCAAAGGAAAGGAACATAGGCGAGGATAATAGGCCGGGTTGAGCAAGATAGGGGATGTGAATAATTACCTTGGTAACAGGGAATCTGCCTGGTAAACCCGTAACGCGTGGTGCCAGTGAAGCGATATTGATATAACTTGACAGTAGATATTATCTGTATCATCATTTTCATAAAGTATCAACTCTCCATTATCCTACGTCATCCAGTGCTGCAACCTCTGCTGATGGCGAAAATTATCTTGGATTGTCATACAGTGGATATCC
>WFZW01000052.1 GCA_015489365.1 Deltaproteobacteria bacterium
AGATGTGTATAAGAGACAGGGTCAAGACCGGGGTAAAGGGTCAGGAGGACAGCCCGGATGCCGAAAGAGATATCTTGCTCTTTCTTTTAATCTGGGCCTTTTTGCCTGCGATAATCCTATCATTTTCCTGCAACAAAGAGGTAAGTTACGTACTGCCTTCTTACTCGGCCGTGGCATTACTTGTTGCCTGGTGGCTCGACAAAAGGCTTTCTCATAAAGCGAGTGAGAAATGGAGGGGGTCGGGCTGGTTTGGGTTGGCCTTCGTGGTTGCGATCGCCAGTTTTTTCCTTACCGGATTGGATGCAGTTACCTACATCACTACAATGATTGCCGCCTTGGCATTCACGGTCCCGATCCTATTGTTTTACTTGTGGAAAAACAGGAGCACTGAAGCCGTCTTTCTCATTTCCAGCCTGATGTTATGCGCGGTCATCATCGGAAATTCACCTAACGTGCTCTACGAGCTGCGACTCAAAAAGAAGTGTTTTGCACCCTTGGCACGGAGTGTGTGGTCGAAGGTAGGCCAAAATGATCTCTACCTGTATCTTCCAAAGGATACCTTGAGGGGCTCTATTCCTTTTTATGGCGACCGCCTATCGGTTGAAATTGACCGACCACAACAACTACGTTCCGTCCTCCTGGCCGGGCAAAGGAATTTCGTGTTGATGCGGACGCAGACCTTTGAAGATGTCAGGGACGATCCCTTGATCCGGGGGCTTTATGTGAAAAGATCGCTTCCGGATTTTAACTTGATCAATGATTACGTCTTGTTGGCCGGTAGAAAGGAAGCAGAGGCCCATGGTATTTCATCACCTTGAATGAAATTGGGTCCTCTACATGCAGGAGATTAACATCTTGCCTTTTGGCCATGTATATCCTTGCGTGTCCATGGCTAAAAAATAGGCATGTGGTATGCGAAAAAATATCGCTAGAAAAATATTTCTTATGGGAAATATTTTTCCATGCCACCATGGCAAGATCACAAAAATACCGTTAAAACCCCCAATTGCTAGATATTTTTCCACGCTCACGACCGGCACATTAATTGCAGTCTTTAATAAAGCGGGGTTATTTTTTGCACACCTTGGCTCAATGGCGTGCCTTTCAAACGCTTAAAGATCAGCTACCTAAATAACTGCATTTGACCCTGTGATTGGTTACGTTTCTTTGTAAGGCCTCGTCAGTCTTTCCTGCCATTAAATAGTTCTTTCACATTCTTCTTTTTTAATGCGTTGGAGGCAAAAATGGACAACAGGGGCCCTTTTCTTTTTTCAGAACTTTTTGTCTATCTCTCGTTTATCATTTTTGGCCTTATTACCCCCTGTCATGCGACGGAGGGTGACCGGCTATGGCTGGATGATGGCCAGCCGGTGGTGACTGCCACAGACGAACAGACGCATGCAAGAATGGCAAGTGATGGTAGCGGGGGTGCCATCATCGTCTGGGTGGATAACAGAAACCAGGATTCGGGTGACAACCGGGATATATATGCCCAGCGCCTTGACTATTCAGGATCACCCATGTGGGGTACGGACGGCATCGCTATCGCATCTGGCAATGATGACCAGACGGCCCCCGCGATAGTGGGAGACGGCCATGGCGGGGCCATAATCACCTGGCTTTCCAGGGATCCATCCTCTGTCACAGACTGGTACGTCTATGCCCAACGGATCAATGGTAATGGTGAAATCCAGTGGCAGGCTGGAGGCGTGATGGTCAGTAACAGCCTTCAAACATCAGGGCCGAACGATCCTGCAATCGCTACAGATGGCAATGGAGGGGCCTTCATTGCCTTTGATACCGCCACAGGGGTTAGATGTGTACGGATTTTCAATAACGGCAACCTCTACTTTCCGGGTATCAACGGAATAGTACTGGGAGCTGGCACCATAGCCGGCGGCGGTCCTGCCATTACCAGTGATGGCTCAGGCGGGGCCATCGTGGCAATGGCTGATGGAAAGTGTATGCGCGCGCAAAAGGTGACAAGTGCCCTGGGTCTTCCGTGGGGAACAACCCCGGTGAACATAAGCTGCGATCCAAGGCGTGAAGCCAGGCCAGCCATAGCCCCTGATGACAGCGGAGGGGCCTTTGTGGCCTGGGTGAGGCAGCGCCATCCGGTGGGCGACCCTCCAGGCTCCCAGGTAATGGCACAACATGTGGATTCAGCCGGAAGTTCCCTGTGGACCCCGGGCGGGATAACCCTCGTGGATTCCTCGGAAGTTGGAGGAAGTGATTATGCCTGGAGAACCTACGAGGTCATCCCGAGCGTAACGGCAGATGGCACGGGCGGGGCGGTGGTGGCATGGAACGACTGGAGAAATGAGCCTGGAACCGGGGGCAATGACGATATATTCGCCCAGAGGATAGACGCTTCAGGACATGCAGTCTGGATAGCTGGAGGGATGTCAGTATGGTTCTATACCGGTGGCAGCCAGAGGAGGCCCATGATAACCGCAACAGGCATGGGTGGCTCCCTGGTAGTCTTTCAGGACAAGGGCATGGGAAGCTGGGATATCATCGCCGTAAAGCTTGATCCTGATGGACACAGGTGGTCGTCATCCCAATCTTATGTCTATTATGATAATCCATCGGTTACCGACCAGACCAATCCCCGGGTCGTATTTGACAGCTCCGGCCCCATGCCCGAAGGGGCGATTATTGTATGGACAGACAAGCGGGTTGCGCGATCCGACATATATGCCCAGAAGATTGAGCTACAGGTCTTCAAACCTGACCTTGTAATAGATTCAATCACATTAAATCCCCTAAATCCAGCGCCCATGGAGGCATTCGATGTACTGATAAGGGTTAAAAACCAGGGGAACGCCGAAACCAGCAGGAATTTTTCCGTGCAACTTTCAGGGCTCCAAAGCACCCTCTTTCCTGACACCTGTATCGTGACCAGCCTGGCTGCCGGGGCAACCGGGGGCTGTACCATAAGTTATCCAGGAAAGGCAGCAGGAAGTTATCCGGTAACCGCTTCGGCAGATCATAATCCCCTGCTTTCATGGAACAATGTCATAGACGAATTGGATGAAACAAACAACTCCATGGATGACACCGTGGTAATAGCCGTTCCTGACAATACCCCACCGGAGCCAAATCCCATGACATGGCAGGTACATCCCCACGGCATTAGTACAACGGCAATTGCCATGGAAGCCACCGAGGCCGTGGATGCCTCAACACCGGTGGAGTACCTGTTTGCATGCATCACCGTTGGCTGCAACAGTTCGGACTGGCAGACCAGCCGCAGCTTCACGGACACCGGGCTCAAGGCAAACACATGGTATGGATGGAGGGTAATGGCAAGGGACAGCCGTCACAACATGACAGACTGGTCCCTTGCTGCCTACGATTACACCGATATCGAAACACCAGAGGGCGTGGCATTTGATCTGGACGATGTCGGGACCTCGTACATCAAGGCAAAGGTCTCCAACACCCTCTCGAACCTGGATCTGGGCCACTCTGGCCTGATTATCTATAACGTTACAGCTGGGACCGATTCAGGGTGGAAGCAGGACAATGAATGGTGGAACAGCAATGGCCTAGCACCAAGCAGTGCCTACGAATTTCATGCAAGAGCCCGAAACGGCAACCAAAAAGAGACCCCTACCACCCACGATTTCATCATGTTTACCGCTGCAGCCCAGCCAGGGCCAGCCCCTTTATCTGATATCACCCTTGACAGTATAACCGCAAACTGGACTGCCAATGGAAACCCGGAAGACCACAATACGGAATACCTCTGTGAAAACACGGTAACAGGTTCAAATTCCGGATGGATAATTGATACACACTGGACAGATACGGGGCTTGAATGCGGATCAACCTACGGTTACCGCGTCAAGGCCCGCAACGCCATGGGCAGGCAGACCCCCTGGACCAGTCTGGGATCTGCCAAAACAAGATCATGCTGTTCCGCGGACATGGGTGTTGGTGACGGGGATGTGGACGGTCTTGATCTTCAAATCCTCATTGACGAATACCAGCAACCCGACTGCTCTCAATATCCTGGATGCAGAAGTGACCTGAATGGTGATGGCAGGGTGGATGGGGAAGACCTGGAAATATTTGCATCCCAGTTTGGAAGAGATGACTGCGATCATCAATAGCAAAAAAGGACACATGATCCGGGATGACATCCATACGAGGGGGCCTCGATATGAAAAAGGAAAAGATATTCCATGTCAAATCATCACCATACCTGGCACCCTGCAAACACGGGTTAGCGGGGATTGTCCTCGGTTTTGTTTACCTGTTTGCCACTAGCATGGCCTGGGCGCAGGACCTTTACGTGAACCAGGTAATTGCGACCCCGGCGGAAGGAGTGGCCGGTGATACAGTCAACCTTCAGGCCCGCATAGGTAACAACGGTCCCGGCATGGCCCTTGCCATCCAGGTGCAGTGGTTTCTCTCTAAGGACCAGCAGGTCACCGTGACGGATATGGCACTGGACAATATAGAGACCCTTCCCGACTACCTGTACGAGGGGCAGGAGATGGTTATTTCCAAGCAGATTACCCTTCCCCCTTTCATGGATGCAGATCCACCGTCATACATCGGGCTTATAGTAGACCCCTCCCAGTTACTCCTGGATGATTACCGCGCCAACAACTCCGCTTCCACGGCATTTACATTCACAGGGACGCCTCCCCACGGTTTCTTCGACCCTGTGGGCGATAACTACCTGGATATTACCCATGTGAGCGCCCAAACCAACGGGACAAACCTGGAGGTGACCATCACCTTCAGCGAACCGCCAACAACACTAAGCGGCATCATGGCAATCGACCTGGATCAAAATCCGTTAACCCACCTCAAGGGATTGAGTCTTGTGGGGGCAGAAGCATTACTGAGCTTTACTTACAGCACGATCGGCGAACAGAGCATGTCTCTACTCACCGGGTCTGGAACCACGGATCTTCATACCATGCACCTTGACGGCAACCAGCTCATATATTCAGTCCCTCTTTCACTCGTTGGATACGACACAGATATGGACCTGTACTGGGCCATAGACCATTCGTACGGCCCCACAACTGACTTTGACAGGGCCCCGGATGTAGGCGTCTTTGCCACGGACTCGAGCCAGGTCCTAGTAAGACACCCTGGAGACACGACAATCAGCCTGGATGTATTGGACCCTGTTTCGGGCCCTGATGAGCCGGATTTTCCAAACGTAAAAAGGATGCAGGCCAGGGTAAGAGGTGACCAGCTTGAGATCGTTCTTACCTATGACCAACCCGTGGACGACCTGGCCTCCTATCCCGTTGGTGATGGTCTTTTTGTGTGGATTGACATGGATGCTGATCACAGGCTTTGTACGGGTTTTGTGAATACAGAAGGGCGTCCCCCTGCCCTTGGGATAGATTACGAGCTCAGGCTCCAGGTTGATCCTCTTGCCGGTGATGTCAAAGAGCTACTGAAGGATGAAGACGGTGACGGGGCTCCCGAAACAATCCCAATGGGGCTTCCCTTCAACGACTTCTTTGCCCGGCTTTCAGGTGAAAAATTGATCTGCCGTATCCCGCTTGGGGCCCTTGGCTTCATATCAGGTGATGTGGCGCTTGTTGCCTCCAACCTCAACACAAGAGACATAATCAGCGGCACCATAGACCGGGTACCTGACAGCGGTGCCTGGGACCTGGGAACAGGCGCACGGCTTCTGCCCCAGACCTGCCAGACCACACCACTTCATGTTGGAGATCCGGCTGATGATTCCATAGGGGCATTCGGGCTGGACAATGATGAGCTGGTGGGCATTGACACATGTGTTGGAGACAGTGCCCTGCTGTTTACGCTCTATTACAAGAGCTTCAAGCTTTCAAACGACGGGGCCACCTTGATATATATGGATACAGACCAGGACCCTGCAACCGGACAGGCTGTCACCAATATGGCAGGGGATAGCGTGATTGGAGCCGATTATACATTCCGTACCTATTGGAACGTAGACGACATGAAACAGGTAACCAAGATTTACAGGGCCGATCCCCCTCTCGTTAACGTAAAAAATCAGCTTACAACTATTACATTGTCAGATCGACTTTACGTGACCATCCCCCTTGAATGCATAGGAAACCCAGTGGGACAGGTGGATTTTATCGTCCAGACCGCAAGTTGGGGAGGCGGACCCATTTTGATAGCCAATGATGACCTGCCCAATCACGGGGTGATTACGATTCCCATAGTGTTCTTGCCGGCTGATATGGACAGGGACGGGGATATGGATGGATATGATCTCGCGGAATTTTCTACCTACTTTGCTGCAAGACGCCCAGAGGCAGACATCAATCATGATCAGCGCATAGACAACGCAGACCTGGAGCTATTTGCAAGCTACTTTGGACATGTCCTGCCTTAAAATAAAGGGCGTCATCAACCACTTAAATTCTCGAGCCACGAACGGGCAGTGGGAAGAGCGAATTCATCGAGAAATCGCCTGAGCTGCTTCTCATCATAGGGGACCCTTCCCTGTTCGTCGACATAGTTTTTACTAAGGACACATCTTAGTTGTTCCTCTCCCTCCCTCCAATCCTCCCTGAGGATTGCCTTTATCTCCTCGCCCGAGTTCACATATCTTAGCGGAAGCAGTAGCCTCACCCCGAAGCCATCAAGAAGTCTTGTATAGGCATCAAGTACTGTACCGAGCTGATTTAGCTTGACCTTACCGTCATGCCGTTCCCGCTCGCCTGATATTATTGTCCGGATGTTTAACAGCCTGGCCAGTGGTAGCCTGAGGGAATGAAGATAGAGGTGGCACCCTATGCACGGGGAATAGAAGCCGTAGGCCCTTATATGGGAGACAATAGATCTGCCACAAAGGAGATTCCACGCAGCAGGGTCTCCAAGGACAACCGGGTCCAAGACCTTGATCCCCGTTCTATCGAGTCTTTCCTTCAAGCCAATCAGCTTTTCAAAGGGAACCCGCCAATTGCCATATTCCGTACCGGTATAGGCAATAGAGGGAAGGATTGCCCCTATGGGTTCCTCCTCTACCGCCTTCAAGATCGCGGCAAAGCTATCCCTGCCTGCAATCTCTGCCATGGCCAGGTCCTGTATGCCCCTCAATGAATCGATACGTTTGCCAGAGAGCATCCAGTCAGGAAAATGGTCTACTATTTTCGGCCGCTCGGCAAACAGGGCCGCAATCCGTCTATCCAATCCCATTTGTCATCCTGCCTTGAGAGGAATATATGGACCTGGTGTATAGGGCTGGTCCCAGGGGGCATCCATCAGTCCCTTAAGCTTGGCCCTGTCCAGGAAATTTAGGACAAGTTGCATCAATTCCCTTCCCTTGATCATCCCCAGGGCACCTTGGGCGCAATCTACCTCGTTGAATGCATTAACACGGTCCCTGCGTACATACCGGCCCAGCATGGTGATGGGAACGGTTTCCCCGGAGTGTATCATGGTCCCACTACTCGGCGTGGAATGATCCGATGTGATAACCCACAAGACCTCATCGTCATACATGAAGTGCCTTACCAGGCCTTCAAAGGCCTTGTCCACCCTTTCTATCACGTCCTTCTTCCGTACCGGCATCTTGGTATGGGCAGCCGCATCGATCACCTTGGTATGGACATGTATAAAATCATATTCCCTGGCCTGGTAATAGGCCCTTGAGATCCTGTCTTCAAGATCCTGGCACGGATCAGGGCCGTCGGAAACCCTGACAAAATCCATCCCAAGCATCCTGCCCAGTCCCCAGAAGATGGAAGACGAGGAGATCGAAAGCCCTCTAAGGCCCCAGCGCTTGGAAAAGGGCCTGGGCCTACACAATCTTCCAGGGCGCTGGAGGGCCACGGCATTAATCGGCAGGCATCCTTCGCGCTCGAGTCTTCTATTGACCCGATGCCTTGCGAGCCTCTTCATGGCCCATCGATGGTAGGCGTTCAAAAACCTGGCGGTCCTCAGGGCATCGGGGTCGTGCCGGGCCTTCTCCAGTGGCGATATCTCCATGATGGGCCGCCCTTCCTGGATCGGATTCGAATCGGTAACGGCATGCGAGGCCCCACCTCTAACCCTGAAGAATCCCTGAAGCCCCCTGGTTATGATCAATTCCCCCTTAAGCCCCTCTGACTCAAAGCGCTTGACGGAGCCCGCAAGGATTTCAACTGCCTCTTGTGCTATCCTGGAAGAACCATCGGCAAGGATGGCAAGATCCCCTTTCATTGTAACCGGCAACAACCTGGCCAGGAACACCACATCTCCAGGCTCTACCTCTATCCCTTCACCTATGGCCTCCAGGATACCCCTTCCAGGAAACCCATCGAGCTCGTATCCGAACATGAGGAAATGGGCGATCTCACTTGGAAGGGGAACCCCCTGTTCAAGGGCATGGTAGAGGCCGTTCATGCCCAGTGAGGCTATTCGATCAAGGTAAGGGGTGGCGGCAACTTCAAGCGGTGTCCTGCCCTGGAACCTGATATATCCCCTGTCACCTAGACCATCTAATACGACAAGGATGCATCTCAAGCTGGAATGAACCCCCCTCTTTTGGCAGGATCACACCCTGCCTCTGCCCTGCATTCAACCCGATCTTCCCTTTTCTCCAGGTATTCTTCCAGCAGTTGTTTGGCTTGAAGTACCTCATGGGGCGTAAACAACTCGATTACCCACCATCTACACCGGCAAAGGGACAGCATGTCAAGTCTGGCCCCTATGTCGTGGATATCGCATGGCGGAACGTGGCCCAGGCCATCAACCTCTGTATGATATATGTGGGCCCCGGCAATCCTCTCCATGTTTTGGAAGAAAAGTCTACGAAAGATCGTATCCAGCCCTCCCCCGGCGGCATGGGCATGGCCTATGTCCAATGTAACATAGGCCTTGGAAGGCCCTATTAATCGATGGAAAAGATCAGGATCACTTGTCCAACCTGTAGCAAGATTTTCAAGGCAGATCGACACCCCCCTTTCCGCCCCGTAGTCTGCCAGTACCGCAAGATTCTCCATTGCCTTCTGCCAGCTCAGGGAATCCATAGAGCTATGCCCTAGGCCAATATGGATAGTCAGGTATGACCTACCTGAAGATGCGGCAAGATCCGTTGCGGATCTAAACACCTTCATAGATGCCTCGCAACGCTGGTCATCATAGGCAAGGTCCACTCCGAAAAACCTGGCATGAAACCGTACCTCAAAGTCCTTCAAGGCCCTTACGACCATGGACAATTCCTTGGGATCAAATGGGTCCAGGGACCATTCTATCCCCTCTATCCCGTGCCTTCTTGCGAAGGATGCCAGCCTATCCGCATCCTTCCCAAAGATATTGGGTATCGCTATGGTGGGTCTCATAAAAAAACGATGGTAGACGGGAAGGATCAAGGAGTCAAATTGCTATCTTCGATAGTTTCTGGGTTGACTATAGCCTTCACCTATCAGGGGCTATGAAAAAAACGGCGTACTTATTCAGCCATGGACCCACATAGACAAGAAACACCCATCCCAGGCCAAGGAATGGGCGTGAAGATCCCCTATCTCAATAGTATTTAGGGGGTTGCAGGCCGTATTTCTTGATACGGTAACCTATCTGTCTTTGGGTAAGACCCAGTTCCCTGGCGGCCTTTGCCTGTACCCATCCATGCCTTTTGAGGGCGGCCTCGATCTCGGCCCTCTCTATGTCGTAAAGACGGCGCAGATGCCTTCTCGGCCCCACCTTTTGCACAGGGACCTCAGCATCACCCCTGTCCTTCATGTAAGAAGGTTCCCGTTCAGGTTCGGCCAGCATGGATGAGGGCAGATCGGTCATCTTTACCAGATCGTGGTCGCTCATGATCACAAGACGCTCGACAAGATTCTGCAGTTCCCTGACGTTTCCAGGCCACCTGTAATCCATGAGAAATTCGATAACGGGCCTTGAAAAATGAACCTGCCTGCCATGATATTTGTTGCTACGTGCCATGAAATGGTCCAAAAGCAGGGGGATGTCTTCCCTTCGTTCCCTGAGCGGCGGTAGCACTATAGGGACCACATTTAAACGATAGTAGAGGTCCTCCCTGAAGGTGTTGGCAGCCACACACTGTTCAAGGCTCCTGTTGGTTGCTGCAATAATCCTGACGTCTACCGTGATGGTCCTGGTGCCGCCTATCCTTTCGAACTGGTTCTCCTGCAAGACCCTTAGTAGCTTGGCCTGTAACTGCATGGGCAGCTCGCCTATCTCGTCCAAAAACAGGGTGCCGCTATCAGCCAGCTCAAAGCGCCCCTTCTTGGTGGCTATGGCCCCGGTAAAGGCCCCCTTTTCATGCCCGAGCAGCTCACTTTCGAGGAGATTGTCAGGCAAGGCTGCACAGTTTACCTTGATAAAAGGCCGCTGTTTCCTGGGGCTTGCAAGATGGATAGCCCTTGCCACCAGTTCCTTTCCTGTGCCGGATTCACCCAGCAAAAGAACCGTGGCACGGCTGGCGGCAACCTTGTCAATATACCTGAAGACATCCTGCATTATCTTGCTCTGACCGATGATATTGTGACGGTTATAGCGGCTGTTGAGTTCTGCCCTAAGGGACTGATTCTCCTCTATGAGCAATCTTTCCTTGTCTGCAATCGCCTCGTGCAGGTTCAAAAATTGCCCTATCAACATGGCCACGACGGTCAGGAAACGGATATCTTCCTCGAAGGATATATCCGGCCCGAACAGACGATCCACTGTCAACACACCGACCGGCCTATCGAGAAGCTTTACAGGAACCCCTATGAAGGATATGGTCCCCTTTGAAAGGTTTCGCCTGGCACCAGTCCGGTTCAGAAACAGTGGTTCCTTGTTGATATCCGGCACGACGAAGGGATAGCAACTCTCAAAAATCTTCCCTATTACGCCCTCACCCAACCTGTAGACCCCTCTCCGACGTTCTTCGCTCGTAATTCCATAGGATGCCTTTATGACCAGGCGCCGGCCGTCCTTGTCTGGCAAAACCAGGGTAGCCCTTTCCATCCTGAGGGTATCATGCAAGATCCTGAGTATCTCGGACAATGCCTTGTCAAGGTCAAGGGCAGATCCTATGAGTTGTGCAATTTCATACATGGCCTGCACTTCGAGATGGTTTGTGCCTGGGTGGTAAACGATATCCATACTCATACTTTTCCCTGTTTCCTTCAAAAGGCCCCTGTC
>WFZW01000053.1 GCA_015489365.1 Deltaproteobacteria bacterium
CCCTTTTACTTGAGGATGCCTGAGATCCTTGGGGTGAAACTCACCGGCAGGCTGGAGCCCTGGGTATCGGCCAAGGATGTGATCCTTGAATTGCTACGACGTCTAAGTGTCAAGGGCGGTGTGGGAAAGGTAATAGAATATTTCGGGCCAGGCGTGGCAACCCTGTCAGCCACTGACAGGGCCACAATCGCCAACCTGGGGACGGAACTCGGGGCAACTGGAACGGTCTTCCCATCAGACAACATCACCAGGGACTTTCTTAACAGCCAGAAACGTGGGGATACCTGGAGTGAGCTCAAGGCCGACGAAGATGCCCACTATTGTGATGTCGTTTCTATAGACCT
The DNA here is from genome assembly GCA_015489365.1 of Deltaproteobacteria bacterium. Taxonomy (GTDB): domain Bacteria; phylum Desulfobacterota; class Dissulfuribacteria; order Dissulfuribacterales; family QOAL01; genus S143-34. The sequence continues at coordinate 345 of WFZW01000053.1, forward strand.
TTCTGCACTGGAACCGATGATAGCCTGCCCTTCCTCCCCGGACAATGTAGTACCAGTAAGGGAGGTGGCAGGCCGGCCGGTCGCCCAGGTGATAATTGGAAGCTGCGCCAACTCATCCTACAGGGATATCGTCATGGCTGCCCATGCGCTCAAGGATCACGAGATTTCAAAGAGCGTAAGCTTTGAAATAAATCCTGGAAGCAGGCAGGTGCTTGAAAATGCAGATATAGAAGGTGCAATGCAGGCACTCTATCACAGCGGTGCCAGGATTCACCAGTGTGGCTGCCTGGGCTGCATTGGTATGGGACAGGCACCGGCTACAGGGACTATCTCCCTGAGGACCTTTACCAGGAACTTCCCTGGAAGAAGCGGGACCAAAGATGACCAGGTCTATCTCTGTAGCCCCGAGACAGCAGTGGCCTCTGCTATTACAGGCAAGATCACTGACCCAAGGGACCTTGAAAATGCACCGGTGTTTTCCCTGCCCGATTCCTTTATCGTAAACGATAATGGCATAATACCTCCGCCGAAGGATGGCTCAGGGGTAGAGATTATCAGGGGACCAAACATCAAACCGCTGCCTGATTTCGACCCCCTTCCAGAGGATTTGGAGGCAGTAATACTGCTCAAGGTTGGGAACAATATCACTACGGACCACATCATGCCTGCAGGAAGCAAGATACTTCCACTAAGAAGCAACATACCTGCAATAAGCAAGTACGTATTTTCCTCCATAGATCCTGATTTTGCCCAAAAGGCCCAGGAACAATCGGCGGTCATCGTGGTTGGCGGGGAAAACTATGGACAGGGCTCGTCAAGGGAACACGCGGCACTTGCCCCGCGGTTCCTTGGCGTCAGGGCAAAGCTCGTAAAAAGTTTTGCCAGGATACACAAGGCGAACCTCATTAACTTTGGAATCGTGCCATTGACCTTTGTCAATCCAAATGACTACGAACGAATAACGCCAAATACCAAGGTAGTGATTCCCGGTATCCGGCAGGCGGTCCTCTCGGGGGCCGATAGTGTCACCATCAAGATCGATCAAGGCGATACCATACAGGCCAGGTTAGAACTTTCTGATAGGGATAGGTTGATACTGGCCTCTGGTGGCCTGCTAAACTGGGTAAAGGCAAAAATCCAGTCGGACAAATAGGTGGTAAAATGGCATCCTGGTTACCTGATACCTCAACATCCCTCTATGGGATCATTGGACACCCTGTCTCGCACAGCCTGAGTCCAGCCATGCATAATGCTGCATTCAGGGCAAGCGGCACCAATGCCATCTATCTTGCCTTCGATGTCACCTACCTAAAAGGGGCCATTTCAGGGGTAAGGGCCCTTGGTCTTAAGGGGCTTTCAGTTACTATCCCCCACAAGGAGGCGATAATCCCCCTACTTGATGAGGTAGACCCTGTGGCAGACAGGATAGGGGCGGTCAATACGATAATTAACAAGGGCGACAGGCTCGCTGGAGCCAACACGGACTGGATAGGCGCCACCAAGGCGCTGGAAGAAACTATCGAACTTAAGGGGAGAAAGGCCCTGGTGATAGGAGCCGGCGGCTCTGCCAGGGCTATCTGTGTTGGACTTGCAGACAAGGGGGTCAAGGTCCACATTGCAAACAGAACACCTAAAAAGGCCAAACAGATCGCCAAGATCTGTAATGCGACGTGGTCCGGCCTCGAGGGATGGGAGGACATCGATGCCTCGATCCTGATCAACACCACGTCGGTAGGAATGGCACCTCATGACAAGGAACTTCCAGTTCCTGCCAATATACTGCCACGGTTTGAATGTGTGATGGATATCGTCTATTCCCCGCTCGAGACCGCACTTCTCAAGGAGGCAGCCAAGGCAGGATGCAAGACCATAAACGGCCTCAGGATGTTGCTGCTACAGGCTGTTGCCCAGTTTGAGCTATGGACATGGCAGCCAGCCCCTGTGGCCGTCATGGAACAAGTCCTTAAAAAGGCAAGACATGGCCAATGATGACAGAACATAGGATCCGGGTACCCGGATCAAAAAGCATAACCCAACGGGCACTGGTGGCAGCTGCCCTTGCCCCTGGTACAAGCCGACTCATGGGGCCCCTCGAAAGCGAGGACACCCTCTTGTTAAAAAATGCCCTTGAGTCCGTGGGGATACGGATCTCAACGAATGAAGGTGCATGGGATGTCCATGGCCAGGGAGGCCAGATAGAGCTATCCGGTCAGGAAATATTCATGGGCAATAACGGTACCGGTATCCGGTTCATGACATCGGTGATGGGCCTTGGCCGGGGCTGCGCGACCCTAACCGGCACGAAACGGATGTCTGAAAGACCGATTCAACCCCTTCTGGATGCCCTCAGGGGATGGGGAGTGGATGCCCAGAGCATCAAGGGCACTGGATGCCCACCGGTCAGGATATCAAGCCAGGGACTTCCTGGTGGAAAAACCCATATAGTAGCAACAAAGAGTAGTCAATTTCTTTCCTCTCTCCTTCTGGTTGCGCCCTGTGCCCGGTCTTCCTCGATGATCGAGCTTGACGGTCTGTTGGTATCAAGACCCTATATCGACATAACCCTTGCTGTAATGAAGGCATTTGGTGCAGATGTCAAGGAGGATGGAAAAAGATTCATGGTACAGGCAAGGGCCTATAGGCCCACGCGGTACCAGGTAGAAGG
>WFZW01000054.1 GCA_015489365.1 Deltaproteobacteria bacterium
ACAGCTGGAAATTTGGCAAGAATATCGATACCGATGTGATAATTCCCGCAAGGTATCTTAATACCTCGGAGCCTGCCGAACTGGCAAAACACTGCATGGAGGATGCCGATCCTGAATTTGCCGGCAAGGTACAACCCGGCGACATAATAGTTGCAGGTAAGAACTTTGGCTGTGGCTCTTCCCGCGAACATGCCCCAATTGCCCTGAAGGCCGTCGGGGTAGGCTGCGTTATTGCCCCGAGCTTTGCCAGGATCTTTTACCGGAACGCCTTCAACATGGGGCTTCCAATTCTTGAATGTGAAGAGGCAGCCGCTGCCCTTGAACAGGGCCACGAGGTCGAGGTAAACGGTGATACTGGACAGATCCATGACCTTACCACTGGCAAGACCTTTCACGCACAGCCTATTCCATCCTTTATGCAGGAACTCATCGCAGATGGTGGATTGATTCCACATGTGTTGAAACGCTGCAAGACATCTGCCAGCAGTTGAAACAGAATTACGGAAATCAAAGGGAGGATTTTTTTGAACATGAATAGATACAAGATTGCAGTCATCCCAGGGGATGGGACAGGCCCAGAGGTTATTGCCGAAGGGGTCAAGGTCTTGGAGGCGGCTGCCTCCAGGTATGGCTTCGAGCTGGACATGACCTGGTATGACTACGGTGGAGAAAGATATCTGCGTACTGGCGAGGTCCTTCCTGAAGGTGCAGCAGAGGATCTAAAGCAGTACAAGGCCATATACCTGGGGGCCATTGGGCATCCAGATGTGAAGCCGGGCATACTGGAAAAGGGCATCCTTCTGGCATTGAGGTTTGCCCTGGATCAATATATCAACCTAAGGCCTGTTGTCCTGTATCCTGGCGTGGATACCCCTCTAAAGGATAAGGGACCAGAGGATATCGATTTCGTGGTGGTAAGGGAAAATACCGAGGGGCTCTACGCCGGGGCAGGCGGCATTTTGAAGAAGGGAACCGCCGATGAAGTGGCCGTGCAGGAATCGATAAATACCAGGAAGGGCGTTGAAAGGTGTATCCGGTATGCATTCGAATATTGCCAGCGGCGAAACAAGAAAAAGACCCTTACCCTTTGTGGCAAGACTAATGTGCTCACCTATGCCTTTGGGCTCTGGGAAAGGACGTTCTATGAAGTTGCCAAGGAATACCCCGATATTAAGACCGAATATGCCCATGTGGACGCCACCTGCATGTGGATGGTAAAGAATCCAGAATGGTTCGATGTTATTGTCACGGACAATATGTTCGGGGATATCATTACCGATCTTGGGGCCATGATACAGGGGGGTATGGGAATTGCCGCCGGAGGGAACATCAATCCTGAAGGTGTTTCCATGTTCGAACCCATAGGCGGCTCTGCCCCGAAATATACAGGTAAGAACGTTATAAATCCGCTGGCAGCCATTTGTGCCGGGCAGATGATGCTGGACTATCTAGGCGAAACAGAGGCTGCAAAGGCAGTTGAAGATGCGGTGAAACGCGCGGTCAGCAAGGACCTCAAGAGTCTTTCAGCCGGAAAGATGGGATATTCTACCACTGAGGTGGGTGATCTGGTGGCAGGATATGTAAAGGGCTAGCAGGGGGCACTTGTCATCATGTCAAGGAAATACAATGTTGCCGTAGCAGGTGCCACCGGGGCGGTTGGCAAGACAATGATCAAGGTGTTGGAGGAAAGGGACTTTCCTGTGGGAGAGGTCCGTTTCCTTGCCTCTGAACGTTCCGAGGGTAAGATTCTCTCCTTCAGGGGTGAGCCTGTCACTGTCCACAAGTTGGACCATGACTCCTTCAAGGGAATCGACATAGCCCTGTTCTCAGCAGGGGGGGACCGAAGCCTTACCTTTGCCCCGTCTGCTGCCAAGGCAGGTGCGATTGTAATAGACAATTCCAGTGCATGGAGGATGGACCCGGATGTCCCCTTGGTGGTCCCCGAGGTAAATCCTGGGGCCATTGCGGGTTACAGGACAAAGGGTATCATTGCCAATCCCAATTGTTCCACCATACAAATGGTGGTGGCCTTAAAACCCCTTCATGATTATGCCGGTATAGAGCGCATAGTGGTGTCTACCTATCAGGCGGTTTCGGGCACTGGCCAGAAGGCCATCGATGAACTGGAACGCCAGGTCAGGCAGTGGGCCAAACGCAGGGAAGAAGGTCATCGTGATGTGCCCATGGGGTATGTAGGTAGGTATGAGCTTACTGCATATCCCCACCAGATTGCGTTTAATTGCCTGCCACATATTGATAAGTTTGATCCCAATGGTTACACAAAAGAAGAAATGAAGATGGTGAACGAGACCAGGAAGATACTGGAAGATGACAGCATCCTCGTTTCTGCCACCGCTGTGCGGGTTCCTGTTTTCTTCAGTCACTCGGAGGCGGTCAATATCAGGTTCAAACGGCCCATCAGTGCTGAGAAGGCCAGGGAACTCCTTTCAGCGGCTTCAGGGGTCAAGGTGGTGGATGATCCCTTGAATAATGCATATCCGTTGGCCCTCGATGCCGAAGGCCAGGATCTTACGTTGGTGGGCCGCATACGTGAGGATATATCCCAGGAAAATGGTCTCGACATGTGGGTGGTTGCCGACAATATCAGAAAGGGTGCGGCAACCAACGCAGTGCAGATAGCCGAAGTGCTCATAAGGGATTTCATGTAATGCCCGTCGTCTTATCCAAAAATGTATCCTTTTATTAGTATGGATACACATGGACATACATGAAAAAAGCAAGATGTTTCCAGGGGAGTATTTTCATGCCCAGTGGGTGTGCTAGGCATCACGTTGCATGAGGGTTTGGGCGAGGACGGGATAGGCAATACCCGTTATTGGGTGTTTCGCTGCGGTGACCTTGGATGTGCGGGGCCGAGACGTTGGATAAGGTATTCACAAAGGGGAATTCCAGGGGAGACATGGTGGTAAGGGCAGCACGTGGCCAAGCCGTCAGCGAACATTAACCGGCAGGGTTTCTCAGGGATTTCCCAAAGGCTTTCTTGGAGGTGTGGTCATGTCAACAAGGGAATTCAACTATCCAGACGATTTTCTAAGGGCCGTTGAAATCGGGCGTCCCCCTAACATAAAGAGGCTTTTCCCCAATTCTAAGGCCTTGATCGTAAGCGGCAAGGTGATCGACAGGGCCTTGTTGGCCAAGGAAAAGGCCATGACAATTGCTGCCAACGCAAGAAACCATATCATTGTCAGGGGGGTGCTTGCGGCTGCCCAACGTGCCAATGCGGCTATAATCATCGAGATTGCCCGGTCTGAAGGCGGTGCCAATGCCTATTGCGCAACCAATTACTGGAATCTTGCCCGGCAGGTAGATGCGGTTGCAAACGAACTGGGCATAACGGTGCCTGTAGCCATACATGCGGATCATTACGGGATAAAGAAGGAGTCTGACATAGGCCCTGCAAAAATTGAGATTCCCACGATATTTGAGGCAGGGATGACCTCCATAGCCATAGATGCCTCGCATCTTCCGGATGACAAGAACCTCCTTGCCAACATGGAACTTTCTCCATTGATACCCGGATGGGCAGGATATGAGACAGAGGTCGGGGAGATCAAGGGAAAGGAAGGGCTTTCCACCGTCGAAGAGGCCCTTTTTCTCATAAGGGGACTAAATGCACACGGGATATTCCCTGATTGGATTGCACTGAACAATGGTACGACCCATGGCATAGAAAAGAGCAGCCAGGGTATACAGGTGGATTTGACCGCAAGGATCCACGAGGCCCTTGAGCCCTACAAGGTTTCAGGGGCTCAACATGGTACCTCTGGCAACAATTCCGAGCGGTTGCGTGCTATTGCCGAGAAAACCCGGACCACCAAGGCAAACGTGGCCACGGCCCTTCAGATGATCTCATGGGGCGTAAAGGTAGATGAATTTGGAAACGCCGTAATGGATGATAATGGGGAGTTCATTAAGATCGAGGGCCAGGGGGTTAGCGAGGAATTGTGGGCCGAGATGACTGAATACGCCAAGGCCCATGGGCTCAAGGGGGGAAATTACAAGAAGTTGAACCTTCCCTTTGAGAACAAGATAATGGGGCAGCCGAGACAGATCAGGGAGCGCATGGCAAAGGGTGTGGAAGACTTTGTCTATGATCTTCTCGTGAATGTCTTCAATGCAAATGATACCGCGTCACTGGCAAAGGATATCATACTTGAGGCAGGTTCCTACGACCTGGGCCCCAAGGGCAAAAAGATCGAGGATGCCAACGATTGGACCCCTGAAAGGATAAGGGAAAAGGCATCCCTCATCGAATCCGACAAGGGGCCTCATGGCGACTTTGATGATTGATGAGGATAACCGGGGGCCGATTCAGGGGAAGGATATTGAAACACCCTGGGACAAGGACGGTCCGGCCCACATCCGACAAGGTAAGGGAGGCCTTGTTCCAAATCCTGTCCAACCTTCTGGGGCGGGATTGGACCGCCTTTTCGGTTCTTGATCTGTTTGCTGGCTCGGGGGCACTGGGCATCGAGGCGTTGTCCAGGGGTTCAGGGCATGTCACCTTTGTTGATTCGGATCAAAGGGCACTTGATACTGTGGCATTGAATCTTTCCGCCCTTGGCCTAACGGGACGAAGGATCCGATTGGTACGGGCAAGGATCGATGCCAGGGGGTTCGCAAAACGGCTCCCGGCCCTGGGTGGCCCGTACAAATTGATATTTGCTGATCCACCTTACTGTGCAGGTATGTCAGTAAAGGCTCTCAGGATAGCGGCGGCTGCGGGTGTCCTTGCTAATGAGGGTATAATGGTCGTTGAATCCTTCAAGTCGGAAGGACTTCCTGGATGGGTAGAAGGTGAAGGTGTCCATCTGGAGGCCATCGACAGGAGGATATATGGCCAGACAATGATTTGCCTGTATCGTGGCATAGCACAGGAGGACCTCTAGGTGGATGGTCAACCAAGGATAGCGGTTTATCCAGGCACGTTTGATCCTGTAACCAACGGGCACCTGGACCTTATAAAGCGTGGGCTAAGGTTGTTTGACAGGGTGATCGTGGCAGTAGGCAGGAATCCCAGTAAAATGCCCCTTTTTACCCTGGAGGAGCGCCTGGAGATGATAAGGCAGACGGCATGCATCGATCACCGGGTAGAGGTGGCCAAGTTCGACGGACTCCTGGTGGACTTTGCAAGATCAAAGGGCGCTGGAGCCATACTCCGGGGCCTGAGGGCCGTATCAGACTTTGAATATGAGCTACAACGCGCCCTAATGAACAGGAAACTTGACAGGGACATAGAGACCGTCTTCTTGATGACCGGTTTCAGGTGGATCTATATAAGTTCCACCATAGTGAAAGAGGCAGCACAATTCGGAGGCAGCCTGGAAGGGTTGGTGCCACCTATTGTGGAGCAGCGAATGCGGGAAAAATACAAGTACTTAAATGGGTTAAACCGACCCAGGCATGCGCTTTAACTCCTGCTCTCCTACCTAAGACCCTCTGATTTTTCTCCAAATATCTCGGCGCTGAAGATAAGTATCCGTGCATCTGGTGCCTTCCAACATCCTGGGGACAAGCCGGCCTTTACACATGTCTGATCCAAAAAGGTCAAGCGGTCCCAGCCATATTCGGTTGCCACCTGTGGCAGCAATACCCCATGATATGGCCCTTTTATAATGTATATCCCGTGCGTTCCGACCTGTATTTCGTTGATGTCGGATATTTGTCTTAGTGGGGTAAGTGCCGATATCTCTATATCGATTTCATCGAATTCGTTGGGGGAAAGGGGTGGAAATCTCGGGTCATTGAATGCCGCCGATATGGCCATATCTGCAACTACCTCGTACAAGGGCTTGTCAGCTACAAAGTTACCGATACATCCCCTTAATTGTCCATGCTCGTGAAGTGTAACGAAGGCGCCACGGTGTTCAAGCAGGCCATGGCTCGTAACCGTTGGAAGCTTAAGGGCTTCACCGGCAAGCTGTGCCCTGATTGCCTCCCTGGCTATTTTGAGAAGGGTTATGCGGTCATTTTGTGACAGATGCGATGATGTCATCCCGGCACCTCCTGATCTATGGGTTCCCCCTACAATCTCCAGTATCGAACGTTATCTCCGGCAAAATCCTCTTTCCTAAAGAGCCCCTTTACATCTATCACTACAGACCGGTCTGGTGTCAGTATATTCCTGATCATCCCTGCTCCGGCATCCCTATAGGTGTCATGGGCAACGGCGATGATTACCCCGTCCGTACTGCCTGGCAGTTCCTTAAGCAATGTGATGTCGTAGACCTCTTTCGCCTCCTGGGGATCAGCAGCAGGATCATGTACCAATGGTTCGATACCATATTCTCTAAGCTCTTCGATGATATCCATTACCTTGGTGTTCCGGATGTCAGGGCAATTTTCCTTAAAGGTAAGACCAAGGATCACTACCCTGGCACCCTGTACCCTTACCCCGGCATGGATCAGCTCCTTTACCGTGCGCTGTGCCACGTATCCTCCCATGGAGTCATTGATACGTCTTCCTGCCAGGATGACCTCCGGCCTGTAGTTTACCTGCTGTGCACAGTATGTAAGATAATAAGGATCCACGCCTATGCAATGTCCTCCAACGAGCCCAGGCCGAAATGGGAGGAAGTTCCACTTGGTGCTGGCAGCATCCAGTACCGACTGGGTGTCGATTCCAAGGCGGTTGAAGATTATGGCCAGCTCATTCATGAGTGCGATATTGAGATCCCGCTGGGTGTTCTCGATCACCTTGGCCGCCTCGGCTACCCGGATGCTATCTGCCCTGTATACCCCTGCGTCCACGATCATCTCATAGGTGGCAGCTATCCTTTCTAGGGTCTCATTATCTTGCCCGGCAACCACCTTTACTATCTTCGACAGGGTGTGTTCTTTATCACCAGGATTGATACGTTCAGGCGAGTATCCAACCTTGAAATCCCTTCCACATCTTAGCCCAGACTCCCTTTCGAGTATGGGTACACATACGTCTTCGGTAACACCTGGATATACAGTGGATTCATAGACTACAGTGGCACCCTTGGCGAGATTCCTTCCGACCGTTTCCGAGGATGAAACTATATGTCTGAGATCCGGAAGATGACTTGCATTGATAGGGGTAGGTACCGCCACTATCACCATCTCTGCCTGCCGGATAACGGATGGATCGTTTGAAAAGGATAGGTGGGTTGATGCCTTGAAGTCCTCGCTGGGAACCTCTCCGGTTGGGTCTATGCCCTTCTGGTAGTGCCTGATTTTATCATTGGATATGTCGAAACCAACTGTATCGAGCTTTTTACCAAAGGCCACGGCCAATGGCAGTCCAACATACCCCAACCCTATAACAGCAATTGATTTAACCGCCATCTGGTATTACTCCCTTAATGTTTTTGGTGGATGTGGATCAGAGACCTTGTATGTCGGGAAAACCGGAACACCGGAACAAACGGTATGCCTAATCCCTGGATTTGGCAGATAGTATACACAATTATCTTCAAAAAAGAATATCAGCTTGTTAGTATTACCTGGTCTCCTGTAAGATCCTACTGGGTTGCCTTCCGTACCCGGGGCTGGGAACAAGCCCGAGACATGATATGTTTTCATTTTAAACTTCCATGCGGCCCGTACCTTGGTGCCGCCCCCAATACATGAAGATACAGCCCATAGATTATGTATTTTCATGGTAAAATTGGTAGGTTAATAGATGAAGCCACCGTTTTTAGATGCCATCCACGAAGAGATCATCCTTGGCGATGGTGCCTTGGGCACCTATTTGTATGAAAAGGGCGTGGGCCTTGGTACCAACACGGAATTTTTAAATATCACGGATCCGGATCTCATCTTTTCGGTCCACGAGGAATATATACGTGCAGGCAGCAGGTTGATTGAAACCAATACGTTTGGGGCCAATCGATTGAAGCTAGGTAGTGTGGGCCAGTCTTCCAAGGTCAGGGAGATCAACCTCCAGGGGGTGGCCCTGGCTGCCCGGGCTGCCGGAGACGGGATATATGTTGCCGGTTCGATAGGTCCCACAGGTGTTGATATGCCTATGGACAATGATCTGAACGGTGCCGAGGAGGTGCGTGGGATTTTCAGGGAGCAGATATCCGCCTTGCTGGAGGGAGGGGTGGATCTACTGATCCTTGAAACCTTTAGCAGCCTCGATGAACTTCTCGAGGCCTTGTCAGTTGCAAGGTCACTGGACAGAACGATTCCCATCGTAGCCCAGATGTCTTATCCGTCTGGCGGCCGCACTGCCCTTGGCATCGGTGCCATCGAATGTGCCCGGGCTGCCCTTGAAAATGGTGCTGACATTATTGGTACAAACTGTGGCAGAGGGGTAAAGGCCATGCTCCCGGCCATCGAATTGCTTTCCACCTTCAGGGACCAAGCGCCCATTTCCGCCTTTCCCAATGCCGGCATACCAGAGGTCATTGATCACAGGACGGTCTATACCACTCCTCCAACCTACATGGCATCGAACGTTGGTGAGATGGTCAAGCTCGGTGTTCGTCTAGTTGGTGGTTGTTGTGGTACCACTCCTTCCCATGTACACGAATTCAGACAATATCTTCACATAAGGCGTCCGGCACACCTCTATAGCATACGAACCAAGACAGGCGAATTGGACCAACACAGGCCATCTTTCGGCACATCTGGCATTGGTGGGCTGCTGGAATCCTTTGACAAGGACAGATTGCCGGTATTGGTAGAGTTGGATCCACCAAAGCACCTGGACATAGATAATGTGCTGGCCGGGGCCGCAGCCCTGAAGGAGGCAGGTGCGGATGCCATTACCCTGGCTGAGAATCCCTTGGCGGTCTTGAGGGCAGATAATCTATCCATTGCCCATCTGATCAGGCGGGAAAGGGGCATACAGACCGTATTACATCTTACGTGCAGGGACAGAAACGTTCTGGGTCTCCAGTCCCAGATCATGGGGGCCCACCTGCTGGGCATAGAGGGGATTTTGGCAGTAACCGGTGATCCCGCCACTTCTAGTGATCAGCCAGGGGTGAGCGGGGTGTTCGATGTAAATTCCTATGGGCTTGTAAAGATGATCAGCCGTTTCAACCAGGGATTCAATATGGCCGGCGTGCCCATGAGGAGACGGACGAATTTCTCTGTGGGGGTGGCATTTAGCTTCAGGCCCAAAAATCCCGATCTACAACTTAGGAGACTTGAGAGGAAGGCATCTCTTGGTGCCCATTTTGTAATGACCCAGCCCATATTTGATATTAAAACGGTTGAGGACATGGTAAGGTTGACGGAAAGCACAGGGCTCGTGGTGTTCCCAGGCATCTTCCCCCTGATCTCTGCGAAAAATGCCGAGTTTTTGCACCATGAGGTCCCTGGAATTTCGATCCCCGATGATGTCCGTAAGACGCTTTGGAAATATGCCGAGATTGAGGATCAACGGAAGGCAGCCCTGGATCTGACCCTAGGGCTTTTGGAAGGAATTGCGCCGTTTGTTGACGGATTATATCTCATAAGCCCATTAAACAAGTGGGAGGTTCCGGTCAAATTGCTTAAAACCATAAGATCGGAAGGCTGGATAGGTAGTGGCAAAATAAGATCCCTGGCAACCGGAGATTGATGCCGTATGGATATTTCCTATCTAGTCTCCTTCTTCTCCAACGCCTCTTCACCATCCAGGACTGTGCTCGCGGTCATCGCCATTATGGTTGGGGCCTTGATTGCCTTCTTCCTGGTAAGGTGGATCCTGATCCATGTCATTCACGTGGCGCTTTCCAAGACCAGGAACGCCTGGGACGACGTACTGATTCATAACAGGGTATTGCTGCCCCTTGCCTACATGGCGCCGGCACTGGTCATCTACTACGGGGGGCACCTCTTTCCAGGGGCTTCGGGTATGGTGGAACGCCTTGTTGCCACCCTTATTTTTATC
>WFZW01000055.1 GCA_015489365.1 Deltaproteobacteria bacterium
ATATACACCAGAGGTCAGGAAGGCCCACTCCTCGGGTGATATCCATATACACGATCTTGGGCAGCTATCCGTATACTGCGTAGGTTGGGACCTGCAGGACCTTTTACTCTCCGGTTTCCGGGGGGCGCCTGGAAAGGCGGAAAGCAGTCCGGCAAGGCATTTCAGAAGTGCCCTCGGCCAGATAGTTAACTTCTTTTATACGTTGCAGGGTGAGGCGGCTGGGGCCCAGGCCTTTTCTAATTTTGATACCCTGCTAGCACCCTTCATACGTTATGATGGCCTCGAATATAAGGAGATAAAACAGGCACTTCAGGAATTTGTCTTCAACGTCAATGTGCCTACCAGGGTAGGTTTTCAGACCCCATTCACCAATCTCACCATGGATCTTCAGCCCCCGGCCACCCTGGCAAATCAGAATGTAATAATTGGTGGGAGTCCCATGCCCGAGACCTATGGGGAATTCCAACGGGAGATGACCATGTTGAACAGCGCATTCCTGGAGGTAATGTCCGAGGGAGATGCCAGTGGACGGGTCTTTACCTTCCCTATACCAACCTACAACATAACCCCGGATTTTGATTGGGAAGCACCTGGATTGGACAGGCTATGGGAGGTTACCGCCAAGTACGGGATTCCATACTTCGCCAACTTTGTCAACTCCGATCTATCCCCTGATGATGCGAGATCCATGTGTTGCCGGCTACGTCTGGATCTCAGATTTCTTGAAAAACGTGGTGGAGGGCTTTTTGGAGCAAATCCCCTGACCGGCTCCATAGGTGTAGTGACACTCAATATGGCAGCCATCGCATACCGTGCCAAGGACGAGCAGGAATTCTTTGAAGAAGTCGATCACCTCATGGAGATTGCGCGTACCAGCCTGGAAACCAAAAGAAAGGTGCTCGAACGTTTTGCCGACAGGGGACTTTATCCCTACATAAAATTCTATCTGCGAAGGGTCAAGGAGCGCTTTGGTCGATATTGGAATAATCACTTTTCAACCATTGGGCTCATAGGGGTAAACGAGGCATGTTTAAACCTGCTTGGATGCGATATCGGAAGCAATGAGGGAAGACGATTTGGAATCAGGATCCTGGATCACATGCGGGCGCGCCTTCAACTCTTTCAGCAGGAGACAGGGAATCTCTATAACCTGGAGGCCACGCCTGGCGAGGGGACCGCATACAGATTGGCCAGGATAGACCAGGAGCGTTATCCTGCCATAAAGGTGTTAAACAAGGAAGTTAGCGGAACCCCGTTCTATACCAATTCTACCCAACTGCCCGTAGACTATTCCCATGACATCTTTGAGGTCCTTGATCTGCAAGACCCGCTTCAATCCCGTTACACTGGTGGAACGGTGTTGCATGTATTTCTAGGGGAAGCGGTTGCGGACCCAGGGGCTGTGAAGGAATTCGTAAGAACTGTGTGCTCAAATTATTCCCTACCATATTTTACCATTACACCTACATTTTCCATCTGTGAAAATCATGGTTATATCCGTGGAGAGCACCAGTTCTGCCCGGTATGTGGCGACAAGACCGAGGTATATTCCAGGGTGGTAGGCTACCTGCGGCCAGTCCATCAATGGAACGAAGGCAAACAGGCTGAATTTTCCATGCGCTCAACCTATGCATTCAGAAAATGATTTGGCGATAGGTGGCTTCCAGCCCTTTACCCTTTCGGATTTTCCAGGTCACCCGGCTGCTATCGTCTTCACCCAGGGCTGCAATTTTTGCTGTCCATTTTGCCATAATGGATCGCTCATACCAATGAAGGCACCGGGAGACCGTCTCGTTGCCTTAGATGACGTGTTATCCGTCTTGCAGAAAAGAAGGGGTAGGCTGGGCGGCCTGGTAATAACCGGCGGTGAGCCCACCCTCCAGAAAGGGCTTACCAACTTTATACGTAAGATAAGATCCATGGATCTTTCAATAAAGCTCGATACAAATGGAAGCAGACCATGGATATTGGAAAAGCTAATAAACGAAGGGCTTCTTGATTTTATTGCCATGGATATCAAGGCCCCTCCGGAGAAGTATCGCCTTCTTTCAGGCCGCCAGGTAGAATTCGATCTTATAGCTAAAAGTATAGAGTTGATAGCCAAGAGCCAGGTAAGGCATCTTTTTCGCACTACCTTTGTAAGGGCATTGTTGAATGAAGACGATATTGCTGCAATCCGCTGCTTGATACCTGAAAATTCTAGGTATATCACCCAGCGGTTTCACGCAGAGCACGCCCTTGACCAAAAACTTATGGAATGACAGGTTGCAACCCTTGGATATCTTTACTTTTAAAGCAACCAGCCTTGTTGTTG
>WFZW01000056.1 GCA_015489365.1 Deltaproteobacteria bacterium
GTTGTCGGCAGGGTTGGAAATATACAACCGGTTCCCCGTATCAAAGAAACGCCCGATCAAGGGATATGTTCAGATCCTCAAGATATTCCTTTACATATTCGGGGGCATCGTTGCCATCTGTATGCTTACTGGCCAGTCTCCATGGGTGTTCTTAAGTGGTCTGGGTGCCTTGACAGCGGTTCTCTTGTTCGTGTTCAAGGATACACTACTATCGTTTGTTGCAAGTCTTCAGATAGCAGCTAACGACCTGGTCAGGGTGGGTGATTGGATAGAGATGCCCAAATATGGTGCCGATGGTGATGTCATCGAGATGGCGCTCCACACGGTCAAGGTCCAGAACTGGGACAAGACGATAACCACGATTCCTACCTACAAGTTAATAGAAGATTCATTCAAGAATTGGAGGGGAATGACAGAGGCAGGTGGACGGCGGATCAAGCGAAGCCTGCTAATAGATCAGTTCAGTGTAAGGTTTTGTGATGCGGATATGATAGGGAGGTTTGAAAAAATCCAGATCCTGAGGGACTATATCCAGCGCAAAAGGAAAGAACTCGAAAGGTACAATAGGGATCATGGAATCGATCCAGACCAGGTCGTCAACGGCAGGAGGATGACCAACCTTGGTACCTTCAGGGCCTATTTGGTAGAGTATCTACGCCGCCATCCCAAGATAAGGCAGGACATGACCTTTCTGGTAAGACAGCTTGATCCGACCCCTGATGGTATCCCGCTTGAGATTTACGTCTTTACAAACGATGTCAAATGGGCGAATTATGAATCTATTCAAGCGGATATATTTGATCACATCCTGGCAGCAATACCTGAATTTGGATTGCGGGTATATCAAAGACCATCAGGCCATGATCTTGTGGCCTTGATGGAAAGAGGCTGGAATTTGACGGAAGAAGGTATTTCATGAAAGGCAAGGTAATTATCGATGGCTAAAAATTTCCAGGATACTAGAAGGCATGATCGTCTGCAGACCTCTATTGAGGTAACCCTCTCGGATGGAAAGGGGTTCTATACCGGGGAGCTACATGATATAAGCCTCATGGGGGCCCAGGTCGAATGCGACAGGTCCATTGAGCCCTTTAGCGAGGTCAAGGTCGTACTTCTGACATCTCCAGCATTGAAGCTGGATGGTGAGATAAGATGGGGAAAAAGAAGCGGGCTTAGATATAGGATGGGCATAAAGTTCAAGACGTTGACGCCGGATCAGGAGCAACAGATAAGGGATATAATCCAGGCCTTGTTCTGGGAGACCTCGAAATTGAACGATTAGGATGCCTGGGGGATGTTTTCATAACATTCTTGGATTCAGGAAAAGTTTCAGGTAACCATCGGGCCTCACCTCAGCCAGCAGTTTCTTTGCTCGTTTTGAGATTTCAAGCATGTGTCCTGCCCCCTTCGATTTACCATCCCAGAAGATTATTACGAAATCTGCAGAGCAAAGCAGCACCTCGTTTCTCATCATGGTGGCCTTTAGGCCGTGTTTCTCCCATTCGGATGGTATAATTTTGTATGCAAGGCCAACCTCCTGTGCATAACGTTCTCCGAGCCTGTCTGTCCCTGGTGCATTACCTGACAGGACTATATCCCCCTTGACCAGCAATTGATCAAGGACGCCCTTGATCAATTCATAAGATTTAATACTTCTTGACCCACCAACTGCAACTTTTGCCATTGCCTGTACCCCTTAAAAATATTAATTTTGCTCCGGCGGTCCTGGACGTCAAGGACCTATCTGATAGTGTCATAATACAGGAACTAGATATTGGTCAATGGACAAGTTTCAACCCAAACCTCCATATGGCCCTTATCCTCGGCGCTGTATGAAAGTTTACCGTGAAAATACATAGTCTATGGGCTGTATCTTCATGTATTGGGGGTGCGGCGCCAAGATACGGGCCGTATGAAAGTTTGGGCTCAAATAGGAGCTTAGGATAATAATATGACCTTGGATGATCTTCAAAAAGGGGAAAGGGGTAGGGTCATTAGAATCATGGCCCATGGCCCGTTCAAGAAGAGGTTACTTGAAATGGGATTTGTTTCCGGAGCAGAGGTGGATGTGGTCAAGTATGCCCCTCTTAAGGATCCCGTGGAATACAAAGTCATGGGTTATCATGTGAGCCTGCGCCACGAAGAGGCGGCCCAGATAGAGGTAGACAGGATCTAGTGTCCCACCGAACCCGAGCCACTACATTTTGCTGTGAAAACACACCTTGGACGCGGGCCGCATTAAGGTTTTGCCCTTTTTGCGTCTGTGGAGCCGCACTTTCGGCCACATACAATAACTATGCACATGAAAGCATATTTCCCATGCACAAAAGATGACTGTGCAGTCCTATGAATTTCAGGCTTGATGCGGCACCAGGGATCAACCCCCTTCTTCTGGGTTGGTGCTTTCTTTTATGATATCTTTTACATTTTCTAATGTATAGAGGACATCATGGATCGTAACCTTGGGATAATCCTCGCAAAAGTCATCTACCGTGGCAAGGATTCTTTCGGTTAGATCCTCAAACTGTGAGATGGTCAGGCTGGTTGCAGGCTCTGAGGCCATGAGATCTTCAAGGTCTATTCCATGATCCCTGAGCAATTCATCCTTTATTTTTTCCAACCTCCTGGCCCGTCCCCTGCCTGAAGGTCTCTTGTTTTGAATGGTTACCAGTTTGCCCATGTAGATCTCCTGAAAAGGTAGTAGTAGAATGCTTCAAAGGATGGATCTGTTGGCAGCACCGTGTATGCAATGGAGGAGCAGGTCCTTGGCGAAGCATTTGAAGTGCATAATTTAGCGTAAAAATACCTGCCGGTTAAGGGCAGTATTTTCATGCTTGTGGG
>WFZW01000057.1 GCA_015489365.1 Deltaproteobacteria bacterium
CTCCAGAGGTACCGTCAGTCTAGGCAGGTATTATTCCACCCAGAGTTTCTTCCCTCTAGACAGGGCTTTACGACCCGAAGGCCTTCGTCGCCCACGCGGCGTCGCTGCGTCAGGGTTTCCCCCATTGCGCAATATTCCTCACTGCTGCCTCCCGTAGGAGTCTGGACCGTGTTCCAGTTCCAGTGTGGCTGATCATCCTCTCAGACCAGCTACCCATCGTCGCCTTGGTAGGCCATTACCCTACCAACTAGCTAATGGGACGCAGGCTCATCCCCAAGCGATAGCTTCCATGGAGAGGCCACCTTTGATCCATGGAATTCCTTCCATGGATATTATCCGGTATTAGCCCGCCTTTCGGCGAGTTATCCCAGACTCAGGGGTAGATCACCTACGCGTTACTCACCCGTGCGCCACTCTACTCTCCCGCCCGAAGGCAGGATTTCTCGTACGACTTGCATGTGTTAGGCACGCCGCCAGCGTTCGTTCTGAGCCAGGATCAAACCCTCAAGTTTAATCTTGGACTTTACCAAAAAGGAATTAACCTATTTGATGTTTTGAGCTGTGTATCTTGTAACCTGTCAGACACTATTCAGTTTTCAAAGATCGACTGCCCATTTGCGAGTCTGTTTAAGTTAGTCATCTCAACATATTTTGTCAAGACAACCTTACCAATTTTTTTATCGACTTGCATCCGGAGTGGCAAACTATAGCAGCTTTTTAAGGCCTGTCAAGGCCGTTTTTTTTGCTGTGTGTAACCGCCGCTCCTCAGCAAGCCCGGACTTTATATCCCAATTACCTTCAGCTTGCAAGGGGAAATATTATTTTTTTCAGGCATGGTGTTCTCCCTGGAATTTACAGGTATTTGACGGGCACTTAAGCACCCTTTGCCCATCCTTCTTGGTGCTCTCAAGCAATATCTCCCCACCGCATCCTGGACACTTCTGGGCTACAGGCTTATCCCATGTGGCATATTTACATTCAGGATATCTGCTACACCCATAAAAGACCTTGCCCCGCCTGGATGTCCTTTGCACCAACTCGCCATCGCATCCAGGCTCAGGACACTTTACGCCGGTTGGCACAGGCCTCGTATTCTTGCAATCAGGATAACCGGAGCAGGCTAGAAACTGGCCATATCTGCCTCTTTTAAGCACCATGGGCCTGCCACATTTTTCACATACGTACTCCGTTACAATATCCTTTTCCAAGATCTTTATATTTCCCGATTCATCTCTGGTAAAATCCTGGGTAGTCTTACACTCTGGATATCCACTACAGGCCAGAAACTCCCCTGTCTTGCCATACTTTATGACCATGGGTCTGCCACATTTCGGGCATGTAAGCCCCGTTGGGACCCCGTTGGCCTTTATGGATTTCATCTCCCTTCTGGCCTTTGACAACCTTTCGGAAAACCCGCTATAGAATTTCTTGAGAATCTCCAACCATGAGACTGTCCCCTCCTCTATTTCGTCGAGCTCCTTTTCGAGGCCAGCAGTGAACTGTGAATCCAATATCTCAGGGAAATGCGCGGTGAGAAGATCCGTTACTAGAAAGCCCAATTCCGTTGGCCGAAAACGTTTTTGATCAAGGGTCACATATTCCTTGTCCCTGATAGTCGAAAGTATGGTGGCATAGGTACTCGGCCTGCCTATGCCCTTTTCCTCAAGGACCTTGATCAGACCAGCCTCTGTAAACCTGGGTGGAGGCTGGGTAAAGTGCTGCTTGGGTTCAAGAGACAATAACTTGAGCCGCTCGTTCTCCTTAAGGGGTGGCAAACAGGAGACATCGGCAGCTGCGCCCTGACCCTTATCGTCCTCTTTTGTTTCCGTATATACGGCGGTAAAGCCTGGAAATTTCATAACCGATCCGGAAGCCCTTAGCATATAATCGCCTGCCTTGATTTCTACAGAGGTCTGGTCCATTATCGCCGGAGACATCTGGGAGGCCATAAACCGCTTCCAGATCAGGGAGTAAAGGGCCAGCGCGTCACGTTCCAGAAAGTTACGTACCATCTCAGGACTTCGGGATACGGACGTAGGCCTTATGGCCTCGTGTGCATCTTGAGACATCTTCCCCTTGCGGTAAACAGGGATGCGGGCAGGAACATACTCCTTTCCGAACTTCTTCTTGACAAGTGCCCTTGCCTCCATTGCCGCTTCCTTGGCGATCCTGGTGGAGTCGGTTCGCATATAGGTAATTAGCCCTACCGGGCCCTCCTTACCCAATTCAACACCCTCGTAGAGCCTCTGTGCCAACATCATTGTCTTCTTGGCAGAAAACCCCAGCTTCCTGGCGGCCTCTTGCTGAAGGGTACTAGTAATAAAGGGAGGAGCAGGATATCTTTTCCGCTCCTTTGTCTCCACTTTTTTTACTATAAAATCTGCAACCTTGAGACGTTCGACAATCTTGCTCGCCTCTTCCTCCTTGTGGATCTTGATCTTCTTACCCTTAAAGGCCGCCACCTTGGCCGTAAATGAAGGGGGCACCTGACCCTCCAGGCTGGCGGTTACGCTCCAGTATTCCTCAGGAACAAAGGCCTGGATCTCCCGCTCCCGGTCACAAATTATCCTGACCGCCACTGATTGTACCCTTCCGGCCGAAAGCCCTCGCTTGACCTTTTCCCACAGGAGGGGGGAGATTTCGTATCCGACAAGCCTATCCAGAATACGCCTTGCCTGTTGTGATTCGAACTTGTTCCTGTCA
Organism: Deltaproteobacteria bacterium; assembly: GCA_015489365.1. Lineage (GTDB taxonomy): Bacteria > Desulfobacterota > Dissulfuribacteria > Dissulfuribacterales > QOAL01 > S143-34. The sequence goes on from WFZW01000057.1 coordinate 2,704, forward strand.
AGCTGACCAGGGCTGCTTATTGCATCCTTGATGCCCTGTCTTGTAAGTTCATGGAATAATACCCGGTAAAACTTCTTCGCCTTTTTCTTCTTGGGACGCAGCTCTTCGGCTATGTGCCAGGCTATGGCTTCCCCTTCCCTATCCGGGTCAGGGGCCAGGTATATATCATCCACCTTGGCGGCTGCACTCTTCAACTCCTTGATGATCTTAGCCTTACCACGGATGATTTCGTACTCCGGGGTAAAATCGTGCTCCTTGTCTACGCCAAGACGCTTGCTGGGAAGATCCTTGACATGGCCTACCGAGGCCCTGACGTCATAATCCTTCCCCAGATATTTCTTTAAGGTACGAACCTTCGTGGGGGATTCGACTATTACCAATCCTTTTTTCATAATCCTGCTTATTCCGTTTTCTGACCTGTTAATTTATACATCTGCCCAGGAAGGGCCTGGACCAGATTTTTTAGCTCCATTTGGATCAAAAGTCCACTGATCTTTGATACTGGCATACCACATCCCTGGGCTATCTTGTCTATATGTTGAGGATAGACATCGAGTTTGTCAAAGACTGCGGCCTCATCCGGGCCAAGATCAACCGGCCTGGCCCCTTCATGGCATGCCCCATCTACGATGGTATCCCTCCTGTATCCAGCCACATCCTCAAACTCGTCTATGATATCTCTAACGCTTTCCACTAATCTTGCACCCTGTTTGATCAACCAATGTGGCCCGTTACTCTTGAAAGAAAATATACTGCCAGGCACTGCCATCACCTCGCGTCCCTGTTCCAGGGCATAGGCCGCGGTAATAAGGGAACCACTCTTTCTGCTGGCCTCTACCACTACTACTGCCCTTGACAAACCGCTTATTATCCTGTTCCTGATAGGAAAATTCCTTGCCTCCGGTGGGGTGCCAGGTGGAAATTCCGATATGACAGCACCCTTTTCGACAATTTGTCTCGCAAGCCTCCTATTGTTCCTTGGATAGGGTATGTCTATTCCACAACCGGTAACCGCAACGGTTATCCCGCCAACATCAATGCTTGCCCTATGGGCTGCGGTATCTATGCCCAGGGCAAGACCGGAAACTATACAGAAACCATAGGACTGAAGATCCCTTGAAAGCCTCTGGGCAACCTCCATACCATATACACTCGCGTTCCTTGAACCAACAATCGCTATCGCCCTGTTTGACAAGGCGGCCTTTTTGCCTATTCCATATAAAATCAATGGGGCATCCGGTATGTTCCCTAACCAACATGGATAATCATCATCGCCTGCAAGCATAACCCATCCGCCTATTTTATCCATGACATCAAGCAGCATATCCACCTTATGCCAATCAGGACCTGCAAGAAGGGAGGACATGGCTGGGGATTTCAACCAGGAAAGCCCCTTCCATCCTTCGGGCCCTGCTGTCCAGACCCGGGTTGCCATCCCAAAGGTATCAACAAGCCTTCTATGTGTCACCCGTCCGATACCTTGCGCCAATTGAAGCGCAATCTGTGATCTTATCTCTTCTATCCTGTTTGCCATCGAATCCTGCCCGGATCTTCATGCCTTGTCCCTGATAAAACCATAGAGGCGAAGGCACGGCCTGTGCCTGCTTCTTATGTTTCACGGTAGGGCTATAGGCTATGGTATTGATGTAGGGTTTCTAGGATCTTCATCGTCCAACATGGAATTTTTCCCAAACCTCATCGTGCAGATGGCCGTATATTCGTGTTTTGGGTCCCATCACAAAAAAACTGCCGGATTAAGGTTCATTGCTGGTAATATAGGGGTAATTGTGTTAAAGATTTCTTTTTTGTATCCATAGAGACAGACTTTTACTCATAACCGGACGCAAGGATTTCGTTTGAAAAATTTCCATGAAAAGGGCTGTTCAGCACTTTATCAACTATCTTAAAGTAGAAAGAAATGCCTCTTCTAACACCATAAGGGCATATCGGCAGGACCTGTATGCCTTTGCTGAACATGCGGGAGATCCTTCACCTGATGAAATTTCACATCAGGATATCCGCCAGTGGCTTGCCCATCTAAGAAAGAAAGGATTAAGCTTTAATAGTATCGGACGAAAGCTGGCTGCCATTCGCAGTTTTTTCCGTTTTCTTGTGAGGCAGGAGGTCTTAAGTGGTAATCCGGCCGAGGGCATTCGTTATCCTGGCACGTCCAAAGAACTGCCTGGCTATCTAAGCGTCGATGATGCCTTTTCAATGATCGACTCGGTCAAGGGCACGGATTTCTTTTCAGTAAGAGATAAGGCCATACTCGAGCTACTGTATAGTTCAGGCGTAAGGGTTAATGAACTTGCGGGCCTCGATATGGACACCCTTCACCTCCACCCAGAAATGATAAGGGTCAAGGGAAAGGGCAGGAAAGAAAGGGTGGTACCCTTTGGCCAAAAGGCCAGGGAGGCGATAGAGAAATACCTGGGCCCCAGGAAGCAGCTTCTAAACATGCGCGGCAGACCCCAAGAAAGCGCCCTGTTCATAAACCGGCTGGGCACCAGGCTTTCATGTCGGAGCATTGAACGCATGATAGAACAAAGGCGTATCGCTGCTGGTGTAAATAGTCCGGTTACACCCCATACCTTCCGTCATTCTATGGCTACGCACCTGCTGGAATCTGGTGCGGATCTAAGGTCTATCCAGGAACTATTGGGGCATGCCAGCATATCCACCACGCAGAAATACACACACCTTGATTTCAGCAGGCTGGCAAAAATCTACGACAATGCACATCCCAGGGCAAAGAATCCCGGGGATAAAAAAGATTAACGGATATCGAAAGAGGCGACATGACACAGCAAAGAATAAACAGCACGACCATCCTGGCAATAAGGCACAAAGGGGAAATCGTCCTTGCCGGTGACGGACAGGTCACCCTAGGAAACACGGTAATAAAACATAAGGCAAAGAAGATAAGGAAGCTCTATGATGGCAAGGTGCTTACCGGCTTTGCAGGTGCCACTGCTGATGCCTTCACCCTGTTTGAAAGGCTCGAAGGCAAGATCGAGGAATACAAAGGGAACCTCGTCAGGGCGGCTGTAGAGCTTGCCAAACTGTGGCGGACCGACAAGTTCCTGCGCCGGCTAGAGGCCATGTTGATAGCAGCAGATAGGGAACACAGCCTACTGTTATCCGGATCAGGGGATGTAATCGAGCCTGACGACGGAATCCTTGCCATAGGATCCGGTGGGCCATACGCCCTCTCCGCTGCCAAGGCCCTTGTTGCCCACAGCGACCTTCCTGCCCGAAAGATAGCAGAGGTGTCCTTGAAAATCGCAGGTTCGGTCTGTATCTACACCAATAAGGAACTGATCATCGAAAGCCTTACCCTACAGGAGGAAAAACAATAGTGAAGCTTCCAGAAATGAAGACCCTGACTCCCAGACAGATTGTAGCGGAGTTGGATAAATATATAATCGGCCAGTCGAAGGCAAAACGCTCCGTTGCTATAGCACTGCGTAACCGGTGGCGGAGGCAGCAGGTCCCCGAAGAGCTTAGGGACGAAATCGCACCCAAGAACATCATCATGATTGGCCCCACAGGTGTTGGCAAGACGGAGATTGCAAGACGGCTTGCACGTCTTGCCAATTCCCCCTTCTTGAAGATCGAGGCCAGCAAATTTACCGAAGTAGGTTATGTGGGCAGGGACGTGGAATCCATGATCAGGGATCTCACACACCTGGCTGTCGACATGGTAAAGTCTGAAGAAAAAGCAAAGGTGGAGGAAAAGGCACGGCAGCAGGCGGAAGAAAAGCTGTTGGACCTGCTCCTGCCGGCCAGGCGCTCCTCCCTTGAAGAGGAATCAGGGGCCAGGGATACCAGGGAGAGATTCAGGCAGATGCTACGTGAGGGCAAGCTGGAAGAACGTATGGTAGAACTTGAGGTCCCCCAGAGGAGTCAGGCCCCCATGGTAGAGATATTCTCCGCTGCCGGCATGGAGGAGGTGCAAAGCAACCTCCAGGAGATGCTCTCGAACATGTTCCCTGGCAGGCGAAAAAGACGACAGGTCAAGGTGAAGGAGGCCCGGTTACTGCTCGAGCAGGAGGCAGCAGGAAAGCTTATAGACATGGACAAGGTAGTATCACTTGCCATATCCAGGGTTGAGCAATCCGGCATCATATTTCTGGATGAAATAGATAAGGTCGCTGCCAAGAGTGGGGGCGGTTCCGGCCCTGATGTCTCAAGGGAAGGGGTCCAAAGGGACCTGTTGCCAATAGTGGAGGGAACATCGGTCCATACAAAGTATGGTATCGTCCGTACGGACCATATACTCTTTATTGCAAGCGGTGCCTTTCATGTGGCAAAACCTTCTGACCTGCTCCCTGAATTACAGGGAAGATTTCCCATAAGGGTGGAACTCGACTCACTGGACAGAAAGGATTTCGCCAGGATACTTACGGAACCTGAAAATGCCCTGGTCACCCAGTACATGGCACTACTTGCCACGGAGGACATAAAGCTGATCTTCGAGCCAGAGGCAATCGAAGAAATCGCCAGGATAGCCTTTGAAGTAAATGAAAGGACCGAAAACATAGGTGCCAGGAGATTACATACAGTAATGGAAAAACTCGTTGAGGAGATATCCTTCGAGGCACCCGATGTCGCCCCCAAGGAGGTAAGGATCACTGCTTCCTATGTAAGCGAAAAGCTACAGGAGATCATAAAGGACGAGGATCTTAGCAGGTTCATTCTCTAAGGGTCCCATATATCAAGGCACTGGCCCAATAAAATGAAAATATAAGTATTCTTAGCACATGGAAGAATTGATCAAGGCCCAAATCTTAATAGAGGCGTTGCCATATATACGTAAATTCTATGGCAAGACCATAGTCATCAAATATGGTGGCCATGCCATGGTGGACCAGGCGCTTAAGGAACAGTTCGCCCTGGACATCATTCTTATGAAATACGTCGGCATAAAACCCGTCATTGTGCATGGTGGAGGCCCCCAGATAAGCCATATCATGGGCCGGATGAACATAAAGCCAACCTTTATAGAAGGACAAAGGGTCACCGACGAAGAAACCATGAGCGTAGTAGAAATGGTCCTTGTGGGTACTGTAAACAAGGACATCGTGGGGCTCATCAACCGCCATGGAGGTCGGGCAGTAGGATTGTCGGGCAGGGATGGGGATCTAATCCTTGCAGAGAAGATGAAAATATACAGGTATACCGGTTCCGAGCGTCCGCCTGAGATCATCGACATAGGGCGTGTCGGGAAGGTTGCAAGCGTGAATCCAGGGATACTGACTGCACTTGAGGCAAGGGATTTCGTTCCCGTTATAGCACCCGTAGGGGTTGGCCCCGATGGTCAGGCATACAACATAAATGCGGACCTGGTTGCAGGTGCCATTGCAGGAAGGTTGGCTGCTGAAAAATTGATATTGCTCACCGATGTACCAGGGGTCATGGAAACAACGGATAGCGATTCAGGAGGTAGCAATGACAAAGGCAGGCTTATCCCATCACTTAGTGCCGGGCAGGTAAAGGATGCCATTAGGGATGGGACCGCAACCGGGGGCATGATCCCAAAGCTAAAGGCATGCCTCAAGGCCTTGGACAAGGGGGCGAAAAAGGCCCATATAATAGATGGGAGAAAGGAACACGCCATACTCTTGGAGCTCTTTACCGACTCTGGGATTGGTACGGAAATCGTACCCTAGTAAAGAAAGTTTGGCCTTATTGCTCCCTGTAATTAAAGGGAGTAATGGCAAGGCCGATCTTCGACAGGGAAAACCATGACAAAGAAATCAAACAACCAGGAAAGGGACCCGGCAGAATCCGTGGCAGACACGTACAACCGTTTCCCTGTTAAATTTATCAAGGGAAGGGGAACACGCCTTTGGGACGAATCTGGCAAAGAATATATTGATCTTGTTGCAGGAATAGCGGTTTGCAGCCTGGGTCATTGTAACGAGGCAGTTACATGGGCAGTTCAAAAACAGATGGAGACCCTGGTACATGTCTCTAACTTGTACTGGACCGTGCCACAGATCCAGGTGGCTTCACTTCTTACATCCCATTCCTTTGCCGACAAGGTATTTTTTTGTAACTCCGGGGCGGAATCCGTTGAGGCAGCCATAAAGATATGCCGCCGTTTTGGACATGCCACCCGTGGTCCTGATTGTTACGAGGTAATTTGCCTCGAGGGCTCATTCCACGGACGCACCCTGGCCACGGTCTCTGCCACTGGCCAACCTATCTATCAAAAGGGATTTGAACCCTTGCCCCCAGGATTTATACATGTCCCGCCCAACAATTCCATGGCTCTTAAACTTGCCGCTGGACCAAGAACAGCCGCTGTGATCATGGAGCCCATCCAGGGCGAAGGTGGCATAAGAGTGCTCGAGGATGATTTCCTCATGACAGCAAGGCAAGTCTGCGACGAGCTTGGGGCACTCCTGGTCTTCGATGAGGTTCAGGCAGGCATGGGCAGGACCGGAACCCTCTTTGCATACCAGCAGACACCGGTCATCCCAGACGTAATGTGCCTTGCCAAGGCCCTTGGCAATGGTATCCCAATAGGTGCGACACTAGCCACACGGGAGGCCATGTCATACCTGTCCCCAGGAAGTCATGCCTCCACCTTTGGTGGAAACCCGATAGCCTGTGCTGCAGCGAAGGTGGTCATGGAGACCATGACCGCCGACGGCTTCCTTGAAGGGGTCAGACGCAAGGGAACACTCTTAAGGAACGAGCTTGAAAGGCTTGGGGAAAAACACAAAGGACTCATCCTTGAGGTCCGAGGACGTGGCCTTATGCTTGCCGTGGAGTTTACCAGACCTATTCCACAACTGGCGACCCAGTTACTTGAAGAAGGTTTCCTGGTTTTGCTTGGACAGGGGGTTATACTCAGGCTGGTACCTCCGCTGATCATCACCGAGGAAGAGATAAAGGACTTTATACAAACGCTTGACCGGCTTCTCATGGAACAAGATTAAAAAATCTTAAACTTCCATGCGGCCCGTACTTGGTGCCGTACTCCCAATAGGTGAAGATACAGCCCATAGGCTTTGTATTTTCACGGTAAAAATCAAATAGCAATAATCCAAGGGCAGGTC
>WFZW01000058.1 GCA_015489365.1 Deltaproteobacteria bacterium
CCTTTTGGACGTATATACGATCCATGTTCAAGGTGTGTTCTGTTACGGCCAGGACCTCCTTGATACAGGTATTGATATCCATTGGTACGGTTTTCTCCGTCATCGAGTCCCTGGAGAACTTCAACAGATCTGCAACGATCCTTCGGCAGATCTTGGTCTGTTTTTCTATGATTTTCAGGGACTCGAGTGTGTCCTTCTGTTCCTCGAAATCCTCTTCTAACAACTGTGTGTATCCAAGGATTATGCCAAGCGGGGTATTGATTTCATGTGCAACCCCGGCAGCGAGCTGGCCCACCGAGGCCATCTTCTCTGATTGGATTAGTGTCTCAGTTACCTGCTTGAATCGGGTAAGGTCCTTGGCTATTCCCTCGGTCCCCTTTATCTTTCCGTGTTCGTCCTTAATGGCCGACATGGTGATGAGGAGGAATAGATGGGTTCCCCCAGGGCCCTTGAACTCTGCTTCAAAATCCTTGACATGTCCGACCGTTATAAGCTCTCTAGCAAGTTTTTCCCATTTTTTTCTATCAAGAAAGAAATCGGGAAGATATCTTCCAAGCACCTCCTCTTTTTTTGTGAAACCAAGAAGTTCCACCCCGCTTTCATTGATGTCGACAAGTCGGTACCGATCGTCACAAAAAAATATCACGTCCTTGGAACCCTCAAAGAGGCCCCTGAATTTCTGTTCCGAAAGCTTCAATTCCTTTGTTCGATCCTCTACACGTTTTTCCAATGTAAGATTCAATTCACGCAGTGCCTCCTGGGCCCTGTGGAGTTCCTTGTTTGTCTCAGCCAGTTGCCTGGCATCTTCCCTTACCCTGTCGAGTAGTTGTCGTACGTTGACATAATAAAACGTGAGCACGGCCACCGTGACAAAGGTTATGGTGTTCAAGCCGCCACTGTATGGAGCCAGCCTATTCCACAACCCGGGATGGCCCAAAAATACAAATATAAAGCGCAGAACATGCCCTATTCCTCTTGAAAGGGCGAGTGCCACTACTGCCATGGAGAACCAGAATAGGTATGTCCAGAGCACATTTGTTGGTTCGAGCCTGGTGAGCCTGCTGGCATAGTTAAAGGAAACCAGGGAAAAGATTATCATCAGGATGGCCCCGATAAAATCGACCAGATATACAGGAAACAGTGGCAGGCCAGTGGTCATCGCGTAGGGGAATCCTTTTCGGGCTTCAGACGTCTTTCCGCGGTCTGGCAGAAATTTTTCAGGCTTAAGGCGAGGAAATAGATCGCGGGGACACAGAGAAAATGGTCAAATTTTCCTATATAGAAGACCCATCGTTGCCATGTGATGGGGGGATTGAGCCTGTGGTGGAATATATCCGAGGTCTTGTAAAGGGCATCGGTGGGCAGGAGAATAGACAGCCAGTGTACTACGAAGGTATCAACATTCCACGCAAGCCAGAAAAAGATGGATATCTTCAGGTAACGCCAGGCCCTTCCTTCGTCAATGGGATGCCTTTGTAATATATAAAGGAGGAAAATCAGGGCTGAGAAGAAAAAGACATGCCCCATCATGTGAACTATCAGTCCCTCAGGGGCCCCATGTATCTGCACGGCATACGCCTTAACAGGGAATGCAGTGTCCTTGATAATGGATAGTACCATGACGACCGTCATGATGATCCCTTGCGACAAAAGGGCCCTTCCCGGCGCAAGGCATATCTTCATGCCCTTGGTGGCCCCAGGGGTGCAGGTCACATGAAGATTCAGGTTATTTATGGCCCTTGGAAATCTCAATTTGTAACCCAGTCGCAGATAAGGCCACAGCCGGACATCGGTGGCCTTTGGCCCAAATTTTCATATAGCCCGTATCCTCCGCTTTGCACGAAATGGTATGAAGATACAGCCCATAATGAATACCCTGTATTTTCACTGTAAAATTAATCGAACACTAGTGCCCTTGTCCATTAATATTTATTCTTGTTGAACGCTTGATATGATCTTGTCCTTTGTTTCGTATCTTGGCAAACATGGCAGTTGCATGACATGGACACGGACCTTGAAGCTAAGGAAAAATCAAAGAAAGGGCCTCCCGCATCTGACCGGTTTCCTGTAGTATGTACGGTGTTGTATTTTGATATCCAAGATGCATAGGGGTTGACATGAATCCAGTCATTGATGCCATCCACGAACGTAGAAGCATAAGGGATTTCACATCACAGCCTGTAGATTTCCATCTCTTGATGGATATAATAGAGGCTGGAACATGGGCACCGTCTGGTCTCAATAACCAGCCATGGCGGTTTGCCATTGTTACCAATCCGGAGACCAAGGCCCTTTTTGAGCCGCTTACCAGGTATGGAAAGGTCATACGGCGTTGCCAGGCTTTGATTCCGGTATTCATCGATAAGGATGCCATGTATCATGAAGTCAAGGATCACCAGGCCATGGGTGCCTGCATCCAGAACATGCTGCTCGCTGCCCATAGCATGGGGCTTGGGGCGGTCTGGCTTGGTGAGATCCTGAAAAATGCTGCAAGGGTGCGGGAACTCCTTGGCCTTTCAGAGAACCTGGAACTCATGGCGGTCATAGCGATGGGATACCCTGCCAGCAAGGACCAGCATTCGAATAGAAAACCCTTGGACGAGGTAATTGTCTATAAGGGATGAATAAGGAGGAAGAGGATGTTTGAACCAAGGATTAAAAGGAGTTGTTTGGTCGTTTCCCTTACGTCTATGTTTCTTTTTGGGGTATTCTTGTTGTCTTCTTGTGCAAGGATCAATCAGGCCATACACAAGGATCAAGGTGGCGAAGTGACCGCTGGAGCAACATCCGGCAAGGCAGCGGTTGTCCAGCAAGGCACCAGTTACGCCTTTCCCGATGTGCCTGTACCCATTGAACTCAAGAAGGTAGAGGACAAGACATTGACCATCTCGACTCCCGGTTTTCATGGCGGCATAGTGGTCCTAAAGGGCAGGGTGACGCCGGATTCACTGGTGAATTTCTTTCAGAAGACCATGCCGGAATATGGTTGGAGACAGGTGGGATCTTTAACTGCCAAGCGGAGTTTTTTGGCCTTTTCGAAGCATAATTCAGGACATTGCCTCATACAGATCTACCAGGGGCCTATGGGGTTTGAGACCGAGGTGCAGATATGGATCGCCGAACCAGCAAGCCATTAGGTTATATCTCCAGGCCTTGATATGCCTGTGCAGGTGTACATAGACAGGGAACACGAGATCTTCGGGGGCACGATGGAACAAAAGGGTTGCAGTACGACAGAGGTCCCACCCTATAGGCCCCTGTCAGGAAAAACCATATTATATGGGGTTACCGGCGGCATTGCGGCATATAAGGCCGCCGAATATGCCAGAAACCTTACAAAGCTTGGGGCTACGGTGGTGCCAGTGCTCTCGAGGAATGCGAGGCAATTCATCTCACCGCTAACCTTTTCTGCTCTTACAGGCCAGAGGTCACATACAGATCTTTTTGATATCTCTGGGGCCGAGACCATCCCACATGTGGAATTGGCCAGGTCAGCGGATCTCTTCATCATATTGCCTGCCACTGCAAGTATCATAAGCAAGGCGGCAAATGGTCTCGCAGACGATTTGATCTCTACCCTCTTGCTTTCATATTCCGGGCCGGTTCTGTTTTTCCCTTCCATGAATCCATATATGTATAGGCATGCCGCTACCCAGGAAAACCTCAGGACACTTGGTGCGTTGGGTTATGGTACGGTCGGACCCGATGTCGGGGAGACAGCCTGCGGCGAGGTAGGGCAGGGCAGGCTGGTTCCATGGGATATAGCGAGGGAAGAAATAATTGCAGCCCTAACACCTTCCACTCTTTCCGGTGTAAAGGTCGTGGTTTCAGCCGGACCAACGAGGGAACCGATTGATCCGGTAAGATTTATCTCGAATCGTTCTTCAGGGCTTATGGGGTATGCCATGGCCAGGGTCGCAAAAAGAAGGGGGGCTAAGGTCGAGTTGGTAAGTGGGCCTGTTTCCCTTAAAGGGCCTCCTGGGGTGGAATTCCATGGCGTCGAGACCGCTGCCGAGATGGCTGGGATGGTAGAGGGGCTTTCAAGGGAGGCAGATGTGGTGGTGATGGCAGCTGCCGTTTCCGACTATACCCCAAGGTATCCTCTAGACAGGAAGATAAAAAAGTCTGGCTCGAATCTGACACTCGAGTTGAAGCCGGTCGAGGATATACTTTCCTTCCTTACCAGCCATAGGAGATCTGACCAGATCATCGTAGGATTCTGTGCCGAAACCCATGATCTTGAGGTAAATGCCCTAAAGAAAAAGCGTGAAAAGGGTGTAGATCTATTGGTTGCCAATGATGTCTCTAGGCCAGGTGCAGGTTTCGACGTACCTACTAACGAGGTACTCATCATTGACCCTGAAGAGGAGATAGAGCAGGTGCCAATGCTTCACAAGGAAGAGGTGGCAGAGCGTATCTGGGACAGGATAGAGGAACTTTTGTCCTAAGCATCCCCCCTTTATAGAGGGCAAACAATGACATTGACACGAGGGCCTGCTTTTGTTATTTGAAAGAGGCTTGCGAGCCGGAGTGGTGGAACTGGTAGACGCGCTGGACTCAAAATCCAGTGGGATTTACTCCCGTGCGAGTTCGACTCTCGCCTCCGGCACCAGAAGTTTATGGGATTTTGGCTGGTCGGCCAAAATCCCCTTTGTCACCCTGGGGGAAATTCTCCTTGCCCATCCGAGTGCATCTCCGTTCTTTACTCCTGTAAGAGGCCTTTCCTGGGTTTTATAGGCAGATTTTCATCCCTGTTTATTTTTTACTGGATTTGAAAGCTCGTTTCCCATATATAATAGGCGCTTAGGCTGCCTTCAGGGGTTACGATTACATAGAGATGATAGGTCCCGCTGGGCAGCGAGGATGTGGGTACGCTGCCAAACAGGCCTTGCTCTGGGAACGTCGTGCCAGAGTCAAATGGTTCGAGATCGTTCACGTTACCATTGAAGGGAATCAAAGTGAGATTACCGTTGTTTTTAACAAAGAGATAGACCCGAAGCGGATCGACCTGGGGTGCGTATATGGCCATATAGAGGGTTACCGGTCCAGTAAAGGGTGGCAGGCCTAACTTCAACTGGAGGGTGCCGCCTGCAAGGTTGCCCACTGCCATTGGTTTGCAATTGGCAGGATCCCTGTCATAGACTGGGTCAATTGTTTCCTTATACTGGTATATGGATGGGCCCTGGGGAGGAACCAGGGCGATTATTGGTATGGGTTCCGATTCATAACTAGTTTCGCAGAGACGATCATTCAATACGACACGCACGTAGTCATAGGGTGGCGGTTGGTCTTGGTAGCCGGCAAACCACAGGAGATCGAGATCCTCCGGGGAACCCAGTGCACAGAAACCGTATATGTAATTTCCGGATATATCGGTTATGTCCACCCAGGTCCGCGAAGAGCTGGTGTTTAGGCCGCAGGCCGGCAAATCCGGTGAAGGGGTAAATAGTTCGTCTGGATATTCCTCCTTGTTCGTAACGGAAAGCCGGTATCTTATGAGCTTGGTACCACTTAGTTCGTAGGCCTCCGTCTTGGTCAATCTTACCTGTGGGGCAGGAAGACCCGCGGGACACGTAGTGTTTCCATCGGGTAAGCCCACTGCATTGACCACGGCAAGTACCCGTTGAGAAGGCAATAATCCCCCTAGAAACATCAATAATGCCAATATGCACAAAATCCTTCCCTTCATGATGTAACTCCTCCCTGGTCAATGATGTGAAATAGATAGGTCAGCCTTAAACGAGATGGTTGACGGATTAACCATAAAGTTTATTACAGGCAGGCCTCTTTAGTCAAATATCGTGCCGCTGACTGCATTATCCAGGAATCAACTTTTTTAACAAGCCTGTAAGCTCTATGAATTACTTTCTGGTTCTATCCGTCCTGGAGATGGCAGTTACCGTGAAAATACATGCTGGATAAGGGTTGTTCTTCACGTCTAGGGGCGAAGCCGTAAAGAGTAGGAGCTGCATGAAAGCCTGGTTTGTCATCATTGGAATCCTAGGTTTCTCAGGCGACAATGGGTTGACTTGTACCAGCACAAGTAGTTAGTCTTTTATTATTAAGGGTATAATTTTTGCTTTTTTATAGATAGGCATTGAAGGATTTCCTTGTTTTTTTCAATTAAAACATACGGTTGTTTTTTTAGCCAATCCGTTGGTGTGAAGGAAATTGCATACATGCCTCAACCCATTCATGAAGCAGGCAGGTCTTGCCCAGGAATATAAGATGAAAGGCAGGCATACCTACTTCTCTTCATTACCTTAACTGGCTGGCAGCAAGGCAGGTCTGCCTGAGACCTGGTTGTCCCATTGTAGCCTAAGGTACTAAGCGACCCTTAACTTCGATGGGATATAGCTAGGGTAAAATCTATATAC
>WFZW01000059.1 GCA_015489365.1 Deltaproteobacteria bacterium
CATGAAAATAGAATGTAGTGAATAACCTGCAAAAGATGTATACAACCTGAGTATTTTTTGACACTGGTAAAGAGATCAGGATCTGATTCGTCTAATGGGTCGACTTGCAAGAAACAGAGGCGACATCTATAATTTCGATGGTCTATAATTCCACAGGTTTTTATTTAGCCATGAATCCAAATTATGCACTTCAAATGCCGAAAATATACATGGGGTAGCGTTTGGGACTTTCTCCATGCCCAATCGGGCATGAAAAAAGGTATTTGTCCATGTATGTCCACGTGTGTTTATGGCAAAAGAAGGTCTTCAAATACTGAACTGTCTTATTTCTGATCAGAGCCTGGCAGGGCACGAGGCCGCCTCAAGGTAGGGGAACAGTGTTAAAGGAACATTCAACACTTGCGAAGGTCTTTGTTGCCGTTATCGATACGCTCATCTTGGTATTTTCCTTCTGGACAGCGTACGAATGGCAAAACATGGCTGGACAGGTGGGCCCGATGGTCAACTATTTTAGGCTCCTTTATTTTTCTGTTCCCACCGTCCTCATAACCTTCATTTTCCTGAAGGTCTATGGCCCAATAAGGTTCGATTCCATCCTCCAAATCATCTTCAAGACCTTTCTTGCCCTGTTCATCGCCGGAATCCTGAGTTCCGCAGCACTCTACCTGACCCATTCCAGCTACTTCAGCCGATTGCTGTTTGGCTATTACTTCATCATAGCCTCGATCCTGGTGACTGCTGAGAAAATTGCCCTGAAATTCCTGCAAAACTACCTGAGGGCTAAAGGCTACAACCAACGTGATGTCTTGGTCATAGGCGCTGGGCAGAAGCTGGAAAGATTGCTCGACACCATCAAAAGGCGCCCCGAGTGGGGGCTGCATGTTAAGGCTATCCTGCCCCTTTCTTCGAAAGACCCATATCTTGAAATGAGATCCGTGCTGGAAGACGACGTAATCGACGAGGTGCTCGTAGCCTTCTCACGGCATCCAAGCCCTGGCCAGGACATAGGAAGAATTCTTGGACTGGCCGAGGAATTCGGCAAGATCATCAAGGTGTTCATAAATCTGGACGAAGAGCTGAAATTCTCCAGGATAGACTTCTGTTACATGGGAGATATGCCGGCGCTGGCCTTCTATTCAAAAACCTTGGATCCAGACCTCATGTTCATGAAACGCGCAGTCGATATTGCAGGGGCTTTGGTAGGCCTCGTAATCACTGCATTTCTCTTCCCGTTCATTGCAATTGCCATTAAAATAGACAGCCCTGGACCGGTCTTTTTTTCACAGGTGCGGGTAGGACTTAACGGTAGACGCTTCAAGCTCTATAAGTTTCGGACCATGTGTGTCGATGCCGAGCACCGAAAAAAAGAACTTCTAAAGGCCAACGAACAGCAGGGCCCCATATTCAAGATGACACGCGATCCACGGGTAACCAAGGTAGGAGGGTTCCTCCGGGTGAGCAGCCTCGATGAACTCCCCCAATTCTGGAACGTATTGAAGGGTGATATGTCACTCGTGGGGACAAGGCCGCCTACACCGGACGAGGTACACCAATACAAGGCATGGCACTACAGACGCATAAGTATAAGGCCGGGGATCACGGGCCTGTGGCAAGTAAGCGGCAGGAATAACATAAAGAAATTCGACGACATCGTGACCCTTGACTTGAAATACATATCTTCTTGGAGCATGTGGCTTGACTGCAAGATATTGCTTAAGACCATTGCCCTCTTGATAAACCCTGAAGCCAGCGGAGCCAGATAAAAAATGGTAAGAACACCCGAAGCAGCCCCTGATGGGGATAGAAAACTAGATAGTTGTATCGTGCGGCCGGCAGTGGAACCATACCCGGTATACTACCAGGAGGATGAAATCGACCTGACCGGGCTGATCGGTATTCTGTGGCGCAGGCGCTGGTTCATGGTAATGATAGTCGCGGCTGCAACTGCAATCGCCGTGGCATATGTATTTCTTGCTACGCCACAATATGAGATAGTAAGCCAAGTCAAACCGGGCATCACCGGATATGCTCCCGATGGCTCCCCAAGGTACACATTAAGGCCCAAGGACATAAAAGAATGGTTTGACAAGAAGGCCTACGTCAGTGTGATGGAACAAGGCCTTGCCAAGCTGAACGCAAGAGGAATACCTATCATTTCCGCATCCATACCGAGGAATGCAAACGTGATCTCCATCAGCTTCTTGTGGCCTGATCCTGCCCAGGGAAAGGCCTTATTCTCTGCAATCTTCGACTACTTCCAGACAACTAGTTCCAAGAACCTGAAGCAGAACCTGGCAGTGGCACGCCAGGAACTGGCCGAAAAGATAGCAACTAAGAAAAGACAAATAAATGAACTAAAGATAGAGGCTGATAAGATAACGAACAACATAACAAAACAGAAAAACAGGATAGAGGTGCTGAAGGCGGAGATCGATTTTGGCAAAAAAAACAGGGACCAGTTGGAAGCATTGATAAAAAATCTGAAATTGCAGGTTGAATCGGTGGACAAGAATACCAGCGACCTGTTGACCCAAAGAAACAGCCTGCTTTCAAGCACTCAGGATAAGCTATCCCTGCTCATGTATTCAAACATTATTCAGCAAAATATTGCCTATATAAGCAATCTCTATCAAAGGATCAACGATCTTGAAAACCAGGTCAACAAATCCACCCTTGAAGAGATAAACAAGAAAAAGACGATAAAGGATATCAAAATCGCCATACATGAATTGGAACTGAAGAAAGCCAAGGAACTGCCCCTTAAAAGGGCCGCCCTGGAGGAAGAGATTGCCACCCTCAAGGTACGGCTTGCTTCCCTCTCTCCGATAGAGATCGTCCAGGCGCCCTTTAGTTCCACCATGCCTGTAAAACCTGCAAAGAAAAAGGTGGTGGCTATTGCCTTCGCACTTGGCTGCTTCGTGGCGATATTTGCCGCCTTTGTAGTAGATTTCTTGGCTAGAAACAAGGATCACATCGTCAAAGAGGCATCCTGATAGAGACTAAACCATCACCAATTGTCCGCTGGACCATTCTTACTGTCTATGTAGCCGCCATATATGCGACCCTTGCAAAGGCCCGCCTTGCAGTTACATGGCTGGACGACAGGGGTGTCCTTGGCCTGGTCACCCCTATCCTTGCGGCCCTGGCCGTCGCCGTCGCCGCGTATTTCCTGAGCCGCGATGGCTCCTATATCCAAAAGGTACTAGCCATAGGCACGATCCTCCTCATGGCAGCAGTTGCCATTACTCTAAAGATCCAGGTAGAAAGGATCCACGTACTGGAATATGGACTCTTGGGCTGGATCTGTGCATGGGCGGCCGATGGTTCCGGGTGGTGGCCTGCAAGATGGCCTCTTATTATCGGTATAGCATTCCTCATAGGGCTCGTAGACGAATCGATCCAGGCCATATTGCCAAACAGGGTCGGTGACATAGGGGACGTCCTCCTGAACGGAATCTCCAGCGGCCTGGGCATACTTCTTTATCTTTTTAAGGTCCGGGAAGATAAACATGCCCATTACACTCACCGTGCCACATAAACTGGCCACAATAAGGTGGGTCCTGGCCTATGGGCTATTTGCCGTGCCGCTCCTTATCTTGTGTCACGTACTCCAGGGCTGGGTTCTCGCGATACCAGCCGACCCTGCAAATGGCCCAGCCGTCCACTTCTTGGATGTTGGTGAAGGATCTGCCGCATGGTTGGAAGACGGGGATGGAAACAATATACTGATCGATACTGGTAATCCCATATCGGGAAATCGGATATGTAGGATATTAAGGCATGCGGGAGTAAACAGGATCGACACGTTGATCATCACACATCCCCACCCAGATCACATGGGAGGGATATTTTGCATGATGCCACGCTTGCGGACAGATCATCTCTATGATAATGGCCAGCCTATCCCCGGCAGACCGGATTGTGATCTCTATAGATGGTATGTGCAGCTATTTAGGTCCAGCGAGAAATACCGGGTGCTCCAAAGGGGAAGCCGGCTGGAATGGAACGGGATGAGCATCGAGGTACTTTGGCCGATAGCTGGCAATTATTCCAGGAACTGGAACGAAAACAGCCTGGTATTGAGGATTTCGACCCGCGGCAAGTATGCATTGCTAATGGGAGATGCCACCAGCAAGGTAGAGGTACGGCTACTTGAGATGGATCCCGAAGCGCTCAAGGCAGATCTATTGGTTATAGGGCACCATGGCGCCGGAGACGCCACATCCCTGGCCTTTTTAAAGGCAGTAGACCCAAAATGGGCGATCATTCCGGTCAACAAGGATAACATAAGGGGATATCCTTCAAGCAAGGTGTTGAAACGCCTCCGTGATAACGGCACAGTGGTATACGTCCTTTACAAACAAGGGGATTGCACCTGGGATTTCAGTGATAAGGGCCCATGCTGCGTCAGGAAATAGCCATTGCAACCGATCGACTTCGACATCAAGAACGGGCTGGACATGCCTGGCAAACCGGGCCCAAATGAATTTTTGCTCCGCGCTGGCCTGTTCATGTTGTTCTTCCTGCCACCCCTCATATTCATACCCGGCAGATTCAAGGGACAATGGCTATTCGTAAACTACCGGGAGCCCAAGCTTGCTGCCATCCAAATCCTGGCCTGGCTTTTTCTGACCGTCTTCTGGTGGGGTGTATGGAAAAATCCAGAAAGGATGGAACGTTTCAAAAGGGTATCAAGGGATCGCTTCACACTGCTGCTAGGGATCTTTATGGGCTACCTATGTCTCACTATGATCAAGGCCCTGGTCATACCCGCTTCCCTCTACGAGTTGGTCCAATATTTCACCTTGATCAACCTATACCTGGCACTAGTAGTCCTATGGCATGAAAAGAGACTGCTCAGGCTGTCGCTCATTGCGCTCACCTCTGCCTTCGTAGTGATTACGGCAATCGGCCTTTATCAACTAGTAAGGCCCATCCCCTTCCTGTTACCCCTGCCAGGCCCACCAAACCCGTCCACCATGGGGTACAAGAACCCGGCCTCTCTCGCGGTGGCAGGCCAGGCCTTCCTGCTCCTTGCACTAACCGCCATGGTGATGGAGGATGGTAGAAGGCGCTGGTTGGCTGCCCTGGGCATACTGATATTCCTGGTAGAGTCCGCATATATCGCAACGCTCCAAAGCCGCACCACCTATTTTGCCTTTGCCGTGGCGACTATCTTCATGGTCTCAATGGCCATATACTATTTTCACCGCACAGGGCGGCGCACTGTAGTAAAAACTATACTGCCCGTAGTAACGTTGTCGCTCATCGTGTTCGGGATTGTCATACAAAAATACCCACCTGCCTACCAAAGGTTCAACATGATGACCGCCTACTTCAAAGCACCATCTAAGTTCCTTGCGTGCGACAGGGGCACCTATTTCAGAAACTCCCTATATATGGCCCGTAAGAATCTACTTGGCGTGGGCATAGGTAACTGGGGATTTGCATACCCGGTCTACAGACATTTCCAGCCAAAATTGTGTTTCAACCCGGATGTCCAGGTAAGGAGGGCGCATGGGGACTATGCCCAGATGCTGGGGGAAACCGGCTGGCCCGGCCTCCTGCTGTTCCTGTTCATGCTCGGATGGGCCTTTTTGCGTGGGTTCAAGGCGGGCTCGAAGACGGATTCCCTCTGGCCTATACTGATATTTATCCAGTATCTCACGTTCCTCCTTCTCATGCTCTTTGATTATTGTATAGAAATGCCCTACCACAAGTTCGCCTTTTTCACTACCATGACGATGGTAAACGTCGCCTTTCTGCTCCATGAAGAAGAAGGAGACGGTGTTGGTCAAATTTAGCCACCCGTGAACGAAACTGGCCACACGCATCAAAGGCATTCTACATAACTAGCTGTTTTGCCAAGTAAAAAATGTGGCATCCTTCCTGCTTACAATCAAAATGCTATGTTTAGATTTTCGATAACCTCTATTATTAGTGTTGTCCTTGGTACCATTTTTATGGCCACGGTTACATCGGCTGCTGGCATACCGGAGGTATCGTTACAGCCAGACCAGATAGAGGCCCAGATACTGGAGGCCATAAACGCCGCCAGGGCGAACCCGATGGCAGAGGCAGAAAGACTGGGAATCAACGCCACTGCCCCTGGTGATATGACCCAGGGTGTGGCAATGGCCTTTCCATGGTTCCAGGATCAGGGATTGGCCCCACTTACCTGGAACCAAAAGCTGGCAGATGCGGCAAGGCTCTACGGGGAGGACATGCTCGCCAAGGTATTCTATGGGCATGTAAGCCCGGATGGACAGGTCCCGGAGGATCGTATCGAAAAAGCAGGCTATGAACCCGCTGTCTGTGCTGAAAGCATAGGCGGCATTGCCTTCATAAACATCATTCCGGCACAACAGGCCGCCTCGATCATCACGGACAACCTCTTGAAGGATGCCCTTGAAAGAGGCAGCGAGGGCGCACCGCTCTTGAGCAATTTTTACACAGAAACCGGAATAGCCTTAGTTGGCGGGCAGCTCGATTTCAACGCACAGACATACAATGTCTACATAATCGTCATAGAATTTGCACGTCCCCTGCCAGAAAATGCAGGGGCCGTATGGGGACATGTGTTTCAAGACAAGAATGGCAACGGTCGATACGACTACGGAGAAGGTATAGGCAGCGTGGAGGTATCTTTAACGGGATCGCGCAACTTCGGTTTCAGCCCAGGGGGATATTACCTGGACAGGATCGATACGGAAGCCGACGGCACCTATTTCTTCGAGGCACCAAGTGGCAGGTTTCAAATCGAGCTCCAAGGCATTGAGTGTCATACGTGTCCGATCCAGATAGATATCGAGTCCATTGGGATTTCAAAAAGGATCGACATAGAGGTTCCCATGACAGAAGCCCAAGGATCGGATCAATAGATCGCAGGAGAAGGGGCCCCATGTCGAGATCCAGTAAATACCGTGCTATGCAGATCGTAACAGTGGCTCTATCGGGAACAATCCTGGCACTTGCCATTAGCTATTACGGGGCCATGACCTTAAGGAACCTGGAAGGGGCCAGGCTCCAGACCCTGGTCATGGCAATGGAAGAAAAAAATGCGGCTGTAAAATCAAGGCAGGCACACGTGTATATTGCACGGGAATATGGCCCTGCCATCCAGAAGGCCAGGAGAGATTTCCTGTCTTTACCAGGTTACTGGAAGGACATACACGTTCAATACCTGGCTGCGTCTGCGTCGTTTTACTATCAGGGGATGTTCAAGGAGGCACTGAAGACCCTAAAGGAGGGCTTCGGGCTTCACCCGTTTTTCATGAACAACTTCCAAATGGCAGCCGTTATATTCGACAGTATTGGACTTGAAGACAAGGCAAAGGAATGCATGGAGGCATTTACGGCACTCAAGAATGGAACGGATACCGGCTCCGTAACCATGGCAGCGGAATGCCTCAAATAATTTGCACCGGAAATAGTGGCTTTACACCTATTGACCGCTGTGATATTTTCGGTTTTGTGGGAACCATGGAGGGTTTCTTAATGTACAACAAGGTGAAAAATGATTATTAATCGGCTTTTCAGGCAAAGGATGGGTGTCCTATGCCTGGTATTGGCCTTTACCGTAATAGCGGCCTTTACCGGTTGTTCAAAGCAAAAACAAAAAACCGTGCAGGATGAGAAGGCTGCGCTAAAGGGACGGGTGACTGCCTACTGGCAGGCAAAGGCTTCCGGCGATCTTTCGAAGGCATATGACATGGAATATCCACTCCTTAAAAAGGAGGTCAGCCGCGACGATTACTTAAAGAACAAGAAGATGCTGGTCAAATACCAGGACATAGCGATCCAGGAAGTAGAATTGGACAAGGGCGGCAATGCCGCTGATATAAAGATCAAGGTAGTCGCAAGGGTCAAGCCTCCAGGGGCAAAGAATACCTTCAAGGCCCCGGTTGTCATTACCGACCACTGGGTCAAGGCCGAGGATGGAAAATGGTACCATGTACCAAAAAACATAATAAAGAAGTAAGATCAAAAATAGCCTGGAAGGGAGGTGATGAAACGTAGGGTCCGGGATAGAGTGAAAAAGCAAACCTTTGTCTTTCAACCATCGTAAAAAATTAATTAAGGAGGATTTATAATGAAGAAGTTAACTGGAATTCTGGTAGCGTTGATCGCAGCCCTTGGCTTTAGTGTAGCCCAGGCGGCCCAGATTGACGGTATGCAGACGAATAGCGGGCCAAACCTGCCCACCGGCCTTGACGTATATGTCAACCCTGGTGACCTGGGTGACGCCCTCATAGCCGGCTACTACAATGCACGCAATGCCTTTACCTTCATCAGGCTGGTAAACACATCCACCACCAGGGGCATTGCCGTAAAGGTTCGTTTCCGTGAAGGCAAATACTCCAACGAAGTATTGGACTTCTACGTATGCCTCAGCGCAGGTGACCAGTGGAGCGCATGGGTATGGGGCGATGATGATGATAATACCCCGGCCCACGTCGTCGTATGGGATGACGATACCCCCACTTATCCTGATTTTGGCTCCGACAATGCAGAAGACATGGCCTATAGTGCAACAGGCGCTGCCGACTGCGTAACCGCCGACATGACCAAGGAAGGCTACTTCACCGTAATAGCCGTATCCTCCTGGGCTGATACCCCTGGTGCCAACAAGGTGGTCGCCGAGGACGACGAATGTGGCGAGGTCCTGGGTCTTACCGATGTGGACGGATTCACCGCACCTGCACTGTATGATGCTCCCAACACCCTTACCGGTTCCGTGGTTATCTATGACCTGGTTGACGGCGCTGCTGCCTATGGTTACAACATGACCGCACTTGCCGACTTCAGGCCTTCAACCTCCGCCCCTATAGTTGGCGTAGGCCTTGGCCTTGATGATCCGCCAACCTTTGCCGATGCTGCGGATGGACTTGACGGTGTAAACTATGTTCTCACCAAGGCAAACCTGATCGCCATGTACGACATCGAAAGCAGCCTCGACGGCCAAAGCGACGTGATCATCACCTTCCCCACCAAGACCCAGACCATCACAGCCATTGGCGCACAAAATCCGTTCAATGGCACGGTAGATACCGATAACTGCTCCTGGGTATCCACGGATGATGCATCATGCGAGCAGATAGCCGTAACCCTCTGGGACGATGCCGAGCATCATCCTACCGAGACCCACGGGTTCTCACCGAGCAAGACCCCTGTGCTCAAGCTCTGCAACGAGGTCAACTACATCACCATGGGTGAAAGCGCAACCTCTATCCTCAACACCGATCTTCTCCAGTTCAAGCTGGGTGAGAGCGGATATGACATCGGCTGGGTAAACTTCGACTTCACCCAGCACAATGTTGCTAACCGCCAGATCGGTCTGCCCTCTGCCGCAACACCTGATGCAATTGCTCACGGTCTGCCGGCTGTCGGTTACGAGCTGGGTAGCTTCGTACAGGGTTACTATGGGCATATGTTACCGCTCAGGTATACCAGTGACATAACCCTGCCTAATAATGACTAAATAATGACTCAACCTTGTAGGCCATGTCCCCATAAATAGGGACATGCTTACGGAAAGACACGTTGCGCGGCCAGGAGGTGAAAAAAATGCCTATCCTGGCCGCAATCATGGAATAAAAAGGAAGGGAGGTCTGGGGTTTCAGCCTCCCTTTTTTAGGGGAATCTCCCCCATGCGGCCTGAAAAATTGAGCAGGCCATAGACATAAAAATTTGTAACTATCCAGTTTAACAGCTCAGTATTTATCTTTTGATCAAAACACACATGTACTTACAGGCAAACACTTGACTAGTGATAAGTGTCTATTGTCATCGTGTGTCCATGGCTGATTAAATATCAAAAAATTTAAATGCCAATACCTAGACTTGTCAGAAGCGGCAAATATGGCCTTAATTTTGCATAGTTATTTGGATAAAAAAGTAACATTTCGTAATACAGGGGGTTAAGATGCGCGCTACAATTAAAAATTTTGTCAATCCATTAATCTTTTTGCATGGCCTGGCTGCTTCCTTGATCATCTTCACTTTCATGGGCCTGATGCCCCGGATAACTCAGGCTGCAGGCATACCACCCCTGGTATTCCTTAACGACACTCCAAGGCCCATAACGGTTACAAGGGGCCAACCGGTACGGGTACCCATGTTCGTTGTAGGCGGGGATTGTACCAACCAGCAAGTAGAACTTTTCATATGGCGGACCAACGACAACGGAGGTGTAATGTGCCTTGGACCTGACGGTTGGACCGAAAGGAACGATTGGGACGAGTGCAGCGCAATAGGGCCTATACCGGCGCTACCCTCTTACATACATTTTTCCTGGACCGCCTTCGAAAATAGTATTTACCTGTCCGATTTTGATCTTCATTTCTGCGTAGATGACCAGGTAAACGGCATGCCAGAGACGCTGGATTCAGGCCACATCTTCTGTGGCAACCAGAAGATCATAATAAAGGACGAGGCGGCAAGCCAGGAACCAAACTCCAATTCAAACCAGGAAGAAACGCAAAGGACAAACGACAATGAAGATACCTCCCAGCAGGAGCAGCAACAGACACAAACCCGGACAGAACATACATCTATAACTCCAGGTAGCAATCTTCATGCGCCTTCATGGGGCTTCAACTTCAGCGCGCCTGCCGAGGAAGATTTCAATAACTACAGTTCTTCCAGGCAGACAGACTGTAGCGCATCGTCAGCAAGTGTATCCCCTGGAAGCTTGTCACTAAAGGTCTATATCGGAAGGGAATCGACCAGTGCCACCCTGTACGTAAGGGATAATTGCAGGAACTACGTGGATGCAAATGCCACGACCACTTCTGACAGCCTAACCTTGACCAACGTGGGAACGGGCAGGATTAAGGTGACATGTGACACGAGTGGGCTTGATATAGGAACCCACAACATGGGGACCGTTGTCATCGTAGATAGCTTCGGTACCAGGCACAACATCCAGGTGAAGGTTACCGTCTCGGAAATCCAGACTGCATCAAGTAGTGGTATAGAGACCCTTTCTCCAGATAATTCACCGATATTCCGTGACGTAGCTGCACGGCAGGCCAGATATTTCAAGTTTTCCTTTGACGGAGGTAAAGGAACCTATGAAATACAGTTGGGGAATACCCCTCATGCTGACCAACCTCGCACTGCCCACATGATAATCAAGAAGGGAAGCACGCCCACCCTAAGTGATTATGACATGACAATAGGAAGTCATAAAAGTTGCTCAGGCATTGCTGGTCTCTATTGTAAGTCTAACTTTGGATCACAAGGCGAATTCATTGAGATCCCACCAGAGGACCTGACTGAACCTACAACCTTCTATGTAATGCTCTATAACGATGGGGATCGAAACGTAAAAAGTCAGCGCATCTCCTTAACGATACAACAACAAGATGAGAATGGCGGATGGATCCAAGTAAAATAAAAACATGAAACCCGCTACAAACCCAGGGGCCTTTGGCCCCTTTTTTTTGTGCCCTGGCTTTTCCTGAAATAAACGGACAGCCTGCCAAACCAGGGGTTTGATACCGGGCCAACATACTGTATTATTGGAGACACCTTCTGGCCAGTCCCTATTTCCTTGGAATCAAGGAATCCTTATCAAGAAAAACATACAAAAAGGTGCAAGAGGAGATGAAAGCTATCAAGAAAAACCGGTTCTATATATCCATACTGTTCCTTCTCGCCTGCCTGTATTTCGTGGCAGGACCAGGACCTTCAGGTTGGCTCCACGCTGCAGAAAAGTCCAATCCCGGCGATACCGTCATCGCCCAAGCTGGCAACTGGAAGCTTACCTACGACGACATAAAACGTATCGTAAGCTATTATCCAAAATCCCAGCAAGAGGAACTTTTACGAAACCCGCGCAACGTGATTACTCTGGTCAGGCGCCTGGTCCAGGCCAAGGTACTGTCTGACAAAGCATACAGTGAAGGCTTCAACAACCGCCCTGACATAAAGGAACAACTGGAATTATTCACCAGGGACAAGCTTGCTTCGGCCTATGTCAGGGAAAAGGTCTTAAAGGGTATAAAGGTAACGGATCAAGACCTTCGTTTGTATTACCGCAGCCACAAGGACAAGTATCGACTCCCCCCAATGGTGAAGGTCCGGCACATACTCATAAGATTACCCAAAAATGCAAAGGCAGTGGAGGTAAAGCAGGCCAGGAAACGGATCAAGGACATCCTTACCCAGTTAAAAAAGGGAGAAAAGTTCGATGTACTGGCAGGCATGTACTCAGAGGACCCTGGTTCCAGGGAGAAGGGAGGAGAACTTGGATGGCTCCCAAGAAACGCGCTTGACCCTTCCTTTGCAAAAGCGGCATTCTCTGCCAAAATCGGTAAAATAGTTGGTCCTGTGCGCTCGGCCTTTGGCCTCCATATCCTGGAGGTAGAGGCCAGAAGACCCGCCAAGCAACTGCCCTTCGACAAGGTGAAAGAACAGGTTAAGGCCGATCTACTCAAGGAACTGCGCACGGCCAAGGTCCGAAACTTCATAAACGACCAAATGACCAGCGAGAAGGCAAGGATTAACAAGGAGGAATTGATAAAGCTTCTCATGAAGTAGATCAAGAGGCCATGACGAATCTTCATGCGGTACATACACTTAAGGCCGCATCCCAGGATATAGCCTAGGGACAGGATCCATCTTCACGGTAAATATATCTACAATTTCCTCTGTGAATATTTCAAAAGATATATACAATGGGTACCTTTTTGTCTGAAAATGATCTGATACCCTACGAGGCATCCCATCTGCCTGCTGCTCCGTGGATGGTTATCGCCCCGCATCCGGATGATGAAACCTTTGGCATGGGGGGCACCCTTGCTCTAGCTGCAAAGGAAGGCCTCGATGTTACCGTGATCATGGTAACAACCGGGGATAGGGGCGGAGAGGTATCCGTACGACGCTCAGAGTCAAAACAGGCCATCGAGATCCTGGGACTGACCGATATCGAGTTCTGGGAACTCAAGGACAGACAGGTCCATCGACAAAGGGACCTATTCCTAAAAAGATTACCCAGGGCCCTGGCACGACTCAGGCCCAGGACCATCTTTCTGCCCTCGCCCCTTGAATACCACCCAGATCATAGGGCCGTTTCCCTGATGGCCATGGAATTTCTAAGTGGGCTTTTTAAAGGACAAGGCACCATTGCCAACAAAGGGGCTGATCAGGATCTCGTTACAATGCTGAGCGGGTGCAGGCTCTGGTTCTACGAGATCACGAGGCAGTGTGAGGCCAATAGGTTGATACCCATCGATTCCGTACTTGATACCAAGAAGGCGGCGATAGATATCTACAAAAGCCAGGCATCCACTGCCGATTATCACGATACCGTACTTGCCATAAACAGGGCCAGGGCCATCACGTTGAGCAGCGACACCAAGTATGCCGAAGGCTTCTTCGATACGGGCATTGAGGATCCTTACCTTGCTACCAAGCTGCGCCTGGACGGCTACCTGGAACCTGATGTCAAAATATTGACGAATCGTCCATTAATCTCCGTAATAATCAGGACGCATGACCGCCCTGGCCTTCTTACAGAGGCCCTTGAGAGTGTGGCGCTCCAGGCCTATCCCAATATAGAGTGCCTGGTGGTCAACGACGGAGGACAAGACGTCAGGGAAATCATCGATGCATTTATTCCGCGCATCAGGCGGCTCGAATATATCAACCTGCAGGCCGGACGTGGCAGGGCCGCTGCAGCAAACGCAGGAATCAGGCGTGCCAGTGGCGAGTACGTGTGCTTCCTGGATGACGACGACCTTTTCTATCCGGAACACCTCTTGACCCTATACCAGGCAATCACCGACAAAAATGCCGGCGTGGTATACTCAGACAGCTTCAAGGGGATATATGACCATCTGGAAACCAAGGAAAAAAGGAGATTGGTCAAAAAACTTGTCTATTACTCGGACGACTTCTCCCTTTCACACCTGATCTTCGAAAACTATATCCCGCTTCTCTCCCTGCTAATTAAACGCGATCTCTTGCTGGAAATAGGCGGTTTTGACGAGGACTTCGAGCTGTACGAAGATTGGGACATGCTCATTAGGATGGCCGCCAAGACCCCTTTTTACCATATTCCAAAACCTACCTCCGAGTTCCGACAGGGTGCCTCTGGCCAAATCACCTTGAAGGAGAGGGAATCCAGCCGTGAATTCCAGGCCTATGCCCGCCTGGTGGCCAGGCACCGGTCGCTCATCACCGACCAAAACCTGTACCATTTCTTCAAGATAGCAGGTTACCGACGCGGAGAAATCTTGAGCCTACGGGAGCTGCTTGATGCCGCCAACCGCAAGATCGCAAGGACCCCTGACCTCTTGTCTACCACCAAGCGGTTGGAAACCCTGCTGGCCGAGGAAAGGGCAAGGAGCGATAGCCTAGAAAGGGAAAGGCAGGAACTCCTGGGTAGGCTATCAGAGGCGAGGCAGGCCAACGAGGAATTTAGAGGGGCCATAAGGACGCTAAAAGAGGCCAACGTCGAATTGAACATGGAAAGGGAGGCGCTCCAGAATACCCTTTCAGAGATAACAGGCAGCGCCGGCTGGGCAGTTCTTTCCTCCTACAGAGGAATAATCGACCGCCTGGCCCCTCCTGGCTCCAGGAGGGGAAGATGGTACTTTCTCATGCGAAGCGCCATGGTGGTCTTCAAGAACGAAGGCCTATCCGGTGTAAAAAACCGGATAGTATACAGGCGACGCACAAGGCTTGCCAAGCGCATGTCGTCCCTGGTCACCCATGCCAACACTAAGGGGGCGCCCAAACCGGCCTTGAGCGTTGCAGCCGGCAAAAAACGACCGGTTGACGTCATAATCCCTGTATTCAATGCACCCGATGACCTTGAAAACTGTGTTGACAGCGTAATAAGGCATACAGATCTTTCCTTCCACAGGATGATCCTGATTGATGACTGCAGCACAGATATGGCAATCAGGCCCTATCTTGAAGGCCTTCCATCGAAATACCAATCCCTTAACATAGAGATCATCTTCAACCAGCAAAATACCGGCTTCCCTGCCACTGTAAACAGGGGATTGGGGCTCTCTTCAAAGCACGACTGCCTCGTACTGAACTCTGACACCATCGTCACAGCCCGCTGGCTGGACAAGCTCCAGAGGGCAGCCTATGCTAAACCCCTTATAGCCACTGTCACACCCTTTTCAAACCACGCCTATATTTGTGCCTTTCCAAAACCCCTCAAATACAACTTTCTTCCTCCCGGTTACTCCATAGACAGCCTGGGTAGGCGGCTCGAAGAGATAGCGCTCTTTTACTACCCCGAAATCCCCTTTGGAAGCGGGTTCTGTCTCTATATTCGCCGACGGACACTGGAGAGGGTCGGCCTCCTGGATGAAAAGCTCTTTGAAAGGGGCTACGGTGAGGATGCGGATTTCTGTTTCAGGGCTGCACGGGTAGGGCTGCTA
>WFZW01000060.1 GCA_015489365.1 Deltaproteobacteria bacterium
CAGGTGTATCGTTCAGAACCCTGCGAAACCATAAAGAAATTGGTAGAGATACTGAATAGGGATAGGGACGCCATGGAATTTAAGCTGTATGTTGGTGATCCCAACTACGATCACCTGGTCGAAATGATTTTTGAGGCAGATCAAACTGTATCTTGGTGGTAGTCAGCAATTAAGACCTGAAGGTAAGTCCCTCAAGTCTTATACCCATTTTTAGGCCCCTCGGATGTATAACGCGAGGGGCTTTTTTTATGCCTCCTCAGGATCTAGTGTGAACCGTTTTGCTGCCAGGGCCATGGTGACATCCCTGGTCTTTTCCTTTTTTATGTAAAGTGTTGCCCCTTTTCCAGCAGCCAGAATGGCGGAGGGCTCGGCAACGCCTGGTGCACCTACGGCCTTGAGGGCATGGCGAGAGATGTTTTCCAGGGGGACTGCACCTAGTTTATTTGCACGGAAGAAGACTACATCTATCCCCCAACCTTTTGACAGGTCGGCGATACATCGTTCATCTCTTTTCACATCTATAGTCGATATACAGAAGATGGCATCCCGGCTGACATGATGTCGTTTGAGAAATGCCTTAACAGCTCCTTCTAGTATTACGGTATCGATACCCCGATTACAGCCCAGTCCAAGGGCAAAGATCCGCGGATAGAGGTGGACTATCTCGTGTGAGGAACGGGGCGCGAGGAATGGGGATAGGATAATATGGGCCTTTTCCTTGTCGGCTGTCTGGTTTAAACCTGGGGGAAGTTCCCTTACATGGATAATTGGATCCACAAAGATATTGGCAAAACCATGGGTTACGATATGGGTAGAGGCTGCCTTCACACCTTCCCATGAATCAGGAACAAGTCCTTGATGCCTTGCCCACAGGTCCAGAGAAACCAGTCCAAGGCTGTCCGAGGCCGTGGTTATTACAGGATTCATATCTAGTCCCTTGGCTATCTTAAGGGCAAGTCTGTTAGCACCACCGATATGTCCTGAAAGCAGGCTTATTACATTGCGTCTGGATTCGTCCATTACCACGACCGCCGGATCATGGAATTTGTCCCTGATCAGGGGGGCTATGGCACGGATCACTATCCCCGCAGCCATTATAAAAATTAGTCTATTTCCCTCGCTCCAGTATCCTTTTAGCCCCCCCGTGGCCTTTACCTGTTTATAGGAAAGCAACTCGGTGTGGGAATCGTAACCTAGATGTCGTGCCACCTTTTCTGCCAAGACCCTTCCAGCAGGTGTTATGTACGTTATTAGAGTGGTAGAAGGGGCTGGTCGCTCTTCAACATGATTGGTCCTTTCCTGACCTGATTTGCGGTAGCCATGGGAAAAATCAGGATGGTAGAGCAAGGATCTCCTTGTCGCTATGTCATTGTCTTGTCGTAGGGCGTTACCTATAAGGATGACGGCGGTTTTTTTGATCCCTGCATCCTCCACTATCTCCTTAAGCTCCTCCAGCATCCCCTTGTATGCCCTTTCTTCTGGCCAACTGACCCTTTCCAGGACAGCTACCGGGGTATCTGGGGCATATCCCCCGGATAATAGCTCCTGCTGAACCCTTTCGATGTGGCCAACACTCAGGTAAAGGATCAGGCTGGCTCTAAGGGCAGCGATCTTTTTGAGATCCTCTGCAGCAGGTACAGGTGTTCGTCCAGGGACCCTGGAAAATATTACTGTCTGGCTTACACCTGGGATCGTCAATTCCTGACCTAGGCTGGCGGCAGCTGCAAGCCCTGCAGTTATCCCTGGAACGACAAAGAAGGGGATATTTTGCAGGCGAAGTCGGTGGATCTGTTCATGGATAGTGCTGTACAATGCCGGATCGCCGGTATGAAGCCGGACGACACGTTTTCCAGCAAGTACGTTTTCCCTGATCAGGGAGATAACCCCTTCCAAGGTCATGCCTGCGGAGTTGAAGATCGTTGCCTTGAGCCCTTTTATCAGGGCGGAAGGGATCAATGAGCCGGTATAGATAACGATATCCGCCTCTTTGAGCAGATTTCTACCCCTGATGGTGATAAGCTCAGGATCCCCGGGACCTGCACCCACGAAGGCAACGGGATGGATTGTTCCTGGTCGAGGTGGATCGTCTGTAGACAAGGACTACCCTCCTGAAATGGCCCCTGCCATCTTAAAGATCGGAAGATACATGGCCACGATTATTGAACCGATTGTTCCACCCAGGAAGACGATCATGAACGGCTCAATCAGGCTGGTAAGTGCATCCACTGCGGTGTCTACCTCTTGGTCATAAAAGTCAGCAATCTTGTTCAGCATCTGATCCAAGGCACCGGTGGTCTCACCCACGGAGATCATCTGGACCACCATGTTGGGGAAGATCCCGCTTTCCTGCAAGGGCGCAGCTATTGTCCTACCCTCGCTTATACTTGCCCTAACCCCCTTTATGGCCTCTTCTACGATCTTGTTACCAGCAGTGCCAGATGCCACGTTGAGGGCCTCTATTATGGGGACTCCGCTGTTTATGAGTGTACCCAAGGTTCTGGTAAATTTTGCCACTGCCACCTTTCTCAAGAGAGGCCCAAAGACCGGCGCCTTCAATATCAGCCTGTCCACAATCCTTCGCCCGGATTTTGTATTATAATATTTTTTAAACAGGAGGATAAATACCACAATACCTGCTACCATGACAAGGAAATAGGATTTAACGAAGTCACTCAGATTGACAACCAGCTGTGTCGGAAGGGGCAAGGCCTTGCCAAAGTCGGCAAACATCTTCTGGAATACAGGAATAACAAAGATAAGTATAACAGCCAGGACCAGGAAGGCGATTGCAAGCACGATCGTGGGATAGGTGAGGGCCCCCTTGACCTTGCTCTTCAACGCCTGGGCCTTTTCCATATAGGCCGCAAGGCGACGTAGTACCTCGTCTAGGATACCGCCCATCTCTCCTGCCGCTACCATGTTGCAAAAGAGTCTGTCAAATTGCTTGGGATACTTCTTCAATGCATCGGCAAAGGTGGCGCCACTTTCTACATCGGCCTTTATCTCTTGAAGAATCTTTTTGAATGTCGGGTTTTCCTGTTGTGTCGCCAGAATCTCCAATCCC
Organism: Deltaproteobacteria bacterium; assembly: GCA_015489365.1. Taxonomy (GTDB): domain Bacteria; phylum Desulfobacterota; class Dissulfuribacteria; order Dissulfuribacterales; family QOAL01; genus S143-34. Next base: position 3,065 of record WFZW01000060.1, read on the forward strand.
TGTATCAAGGGCAGGCCGGCATCTATCATGGTGGAAAGCTGCCGGGTAAATATTACAATATCCTTCGTTTTGACCTTGGGCTGGAGGAACGATATGTTTTCAAATAGATCCTTCGGCTTGGTCTTGATCTTTGAGGGTGTTATACGTTGCCTGCGAAGCAGTAACCTTACTGCCCTTTCATCCTGGGCCTCGATTTCACCCTTTCGTTTTTCTCCAGAGGTAGTAGTTCCTTCCCAAACAAAAACCGCCATGGATGCTCCTCGATAAACCTACTAAAGGGGATTGTGTTTCCCTGAAAGTTCCGTATGCCCCATTTACGAGAATGCCGTCTTCAAAATGTATTCAGGCCCCTGGCTTTTGGTGACAGCCTTCTTTTCAGGAGCCGGAAACGAGAAATGCAATTACAGGGCCTTAAAAATAGAATCGGCCAATAACCATAAAAACTTTATGGAGTCGTTGATTAGTGCTTACGATCAATAGATGAATTGGATACCAAGGCATGGGGTATCCAATCTTCATGATAGATCAGAGGCCCTGAACCATGCTTCACATGCCTCTGACAAGGAAAGATCAAGGATGAGGTAGACCTTGTTCCTGGACTTGGCACCAGAGCGTAGGACAATGGTCGACTTTGGTACCTTAAATATCTTTGATAGAAATTTTTGACATGCCTTGTTGGCTGCACCATTAACCGGTGGGGCGTTTACCCTGAGCCTTAGCCGATTTTCGTGGATTCCGATCGCCCCGGTCTGCGCAGCCCTGGGTTGAACCTTTAATCTTACAAGTACGCCTCCCTTTCCCTCTTCCAGGAAGGAGGGGGCCTTTTTTAACCCCAAACTTTCATGCGGCCCATACCCTGGTACCGCCTCCCCCGGTACATGAAGATACAGCCCATAGACTCTGTATTTTCACGGTAATTAGTATGCACTTTAAATGCCGAAGAGATAGAATTTTATTTTAAAATACAATAGATTGCAGATAAATTAGTACCTATTCCTTGATTAACCCAAACCTCCATGCAGCCCCTATTCTTTCTGGGCTGCATGAAGGTCTAGGTTAATCTGTCAGCCCGTTTCACGGCAATGGTTTAAGAGGGTGGGGCCAAGTTCCTGGACCTCCTTGAATATCCTAAGGAAGGAGGCCGTGTCTCCCCTTTTGACAATATCTTCCAATTCCATTGCATATCGACTGAAGGTCCCTATGGCCTTTGGACTGTGGGGATTGTCTAGCTGTATGGCAGCGTAGAGCTTTGGATCCTGGAGGCAGAGCCTGGCCACGATATTCATCTGTCTTTCAAAGCTTGGTGTGGCCAACTCAAGGATATGCTTGAGGTTGATTTCTTCTTCTTCCAGGGACTTACCCAGGCATAGCAGGATGAAATGATTAAGAGCCTGTACCCAAGCCATGGTGCGATCATGTTCCTCTGGGGAGAAGATCGTGGTAAGGGCACCCTGTTCATCCAGCAGCCTTCGCCACCACTTGAGCCACTTGTGGCCACGTCCTGGACACAGGGCCACCCGCTTGCCTTCTATGCCCTTTTCTCCAGGGCCAAATAGCGGATGGGTCCCTGCAACCTCACATTTTGAGTTTTCAAGCATGCAGGCCACCTGTTTTTCCTTAAGCGAGCAAAGGTCCGTAAGAAATCGGTCTTCAGCCATGATCGGTGCTACCTGGGCCACCACCCCTGGAAAAACATCCATGGGCACTGCAAGTATTACGACCTGGCATGATCTGGCAAGATCCGTTGCCGTCAGTTCCGTGTCTATGTCAGAGACCAGGACGGTGAAGCCACATCCGCTAAGGAACTTATTAAACCATTTTCCCATGCGGCCAAGGCCTCCAACTATTCCGATGCTTATATCCTCATTCATGTATTTCTATGGCCCGCTTCCTGAGTAGATGATCTGCCAGCACAAGCCTTACCATGGCCTCGCATACAGGAACTATCCTTGGTATTGCAGATACGTCATGTCTGCCGCCTATGTTGATCTTGACCGGTTCACCACGTGTGTTGATCGTGTCCTGATCCCTCGAGATGGATGGAATGGGCTTGATTGCCGCCCTGGCTATTATAGGTTCGCCGTTAGAGATACCTGCCAAGATTCCCCCTGCATTGTTGGTCAGGAAGCCTTTTGGTGTTATTGGATCGTTATTCTGTGAACCAAGGAGCCGTGCAGCCTTGAAGCCAGCCCCTATCTCGACCCCCTTTACTGCCCCAATGGACATGAGGGCCTTGGCCAGTTCGGCGTCCAGCTTGTCAAAGACCGGATCCCCCAAACCTGCTGGTACTCCAGTTGCCATGGTCTCGACTATGCCGCCTATAGAATCACCGGAGGCCCTTACCTCCCTGGCTCGTTCCTCCATTGTCTTCGCAGCATCTGGGTCGGGGCAGAACAGCCGGTTTCCCCTCACCCCTGCAAGATCCATTTGTCTGGCTGCTATTCCACCGAATTCTATGGTATATGCAATGACCTTTATACCACAGGTGTCAAGCAGTACCTGGGCCACTGCCCCTGCTGCTACTCTTGCTGCGGTTTCCCTGCCAGAGGCCCTGCCTCCGCCCCTGTAATCGCGGATGCCATATCTCTTGAGGTAGGTATAGTCGCCGTGCCCAGGCCTGAACACATCCTTTATGGCGTCATAGGAGCGGCTTCTTGCATCTTTGTTTTCTATCAGAAGGCAGATCGGTGTTCCGGTTGTCATGCCTTCAAAGACACCAGAGAGTATCTGCACCCTGTCGGGCTCCTTTCGTGGGCTTTCGGTTATCCCGCCCTTGCCTGGCCGCCGTCTATCCAGGGCCTCTTGTATCATGGATTCATCGAGTGGAAGGCGGGGAGGGCAGCCATCAATGACGGTGCCTATGGCAGGGCCATGGGACTCTCCCCATGTAGTAACCTTGAAAAATGATCCGAAGCTGTTTCCCGGCATCGTTTTCTATTCCTCTTGAGAAAGATCTGTCTCCTGCCCAACAACCCTGGCGATCCTTGTGGCAACCTCTGCCGGATCCCTATTGGTAGTATCTACAGCAAAGTGGGAAAACCTTTGGTAGAGGGGGGTTCTCGCCTCTAGGATCGTCGTTATCTCCTCTTTAAGATCCCTTCCAGGAGAAAGTGCAGGTCTTTGCTCGCTGGATCTTTCATCTATCTTTATGCGTTCGATTATATCTCGGGGCCTGGCCTTTAACCAGATAATCAGGGCGTCCTTTTTGATGGTTGCCATGATGTCTTGATGAAGAACCGCTCCTCCCCCGCAGGAAATGACCATATCCTGGCAGGCACGCAAAAGACCCCTGAGGGCCTGTGCCTCAAGTAAGCGAAAACGTTCCCATCCATCCCGTTTGACTATTCCTTCGATGGTATCGCCCGCCTGGCCCTGTATGAGGGCGTCAAGGTCGATAAATCCATAGCCCAATTTCTTGGCCAGTATCCTTCCAACCGTGGTCTTACCTGTGGCCCTATAGCCTATCAGGAAGATGTTTCGGGTGCAGGAAGATCTTTCCATAGATTCCAGAATCCGGGGAACGATTTCTTGACGCATTCAGGGTCTTTTATAGTGGTGCCAGGCACCCTTCTACCTGCTACGGCGAATGACATGGCAATCCTGTGGTCATCATAGGTTTCAATGGTAGCGCCATGCATGGGCACCTGCCCCTTTATCCTAAGCCCGTCTGCCAATTCCTCCACCACTCCGCCCATTCGCCTAAGTTCCGATGCCACTGCCTTGAGCCGGTCTGTTTCCTTTATCCTGAGGTGAGCTACGTTTTTTATAACCGTAGTCCCCTTGGCAAAGGCCGCAACTACCGCGAGGGTGGGAACTATGTCAGGCCATCGCGACATGTCTATCTCTATGGCCTCAAGTTCTTTGCCTTGAGCCGGTCCTCGAACGGTGGTGCCATCAGGGCCCCTGCGTACCTTGCATCCCATCATCTCCAATATGTCCACAAAGGCAGCATCACCCTGAAGTGCCTTTTCTCCTATGTTTTCCACTGTAAGGCTGAAACTACCTATGGCCGCCGCTGCCCAGAAATAAGATGCGCTTGAGGCATCACCTTCTACCTGGTACCGCGTGGGCCTATAGGCCCTTGCCTGTACCATGAATCTTTTTCCATCCTCCTTGA
>WFZW01000061.1 GCA_015489365.1 Deltaproteobacteria bacterium
ATATCTACTTAGTGTTATCTTTTCTAGAGAAATAACACGAGATATATCCTGTGTCAAAATGCCCACCTATATTCCAGGTACCAAGCGCGACCTGCAAGGGGGAATTCCGGTTTTTCATAATAGTATTTATCGAACAAGTTGTTGATCTTCAGGTTTATATGATGATCCTTGAAGGTAACACCGAGTGTCATATCGACCACAGTAAAGTCACCATAGGTGATGACCGGATAGCCTGGTGAATACCAGTCATTATCCTTTCTCTTACCTATGTAACGGGCAAGGATACGACCATTGAACATACCGTCATCATAATCCAGACCATAATTCACCTTCCAGTGCGGAACATTGTGGATATCCCGCCAACCTTCATGTTGAATATGTTCCCTGGAATAGAACAACCTTGTTCCATTTGCAAAGAGACGTATCCTGCGTCCCAATTGAAAGGCCTTACCTGCATCCCAGGCAATCTTGAACTCGAGGCCAGCCATCCCGGCATCCGATGTGTTCTCATAGGTTGAGACATTCCCACGGGTTACGGCAGTGATCTTGTCGTCCACGCTGGTAAAAAATACGGTTACATCCGATGACAAGCCGATTCGCTCCACCCCAGAGCCTATCCCGCCATCCCATGTCCAACTGGTTTCAGGATCCAGGTCAGGATTACCACGGGTAATCATCGTGGTCCCCTTGACCATGCGTTCCGAATAACCGGCCATTTGGCTGGCAGTTGGAGGAACAAATGCCTTTCCTACAGTGGTGTGGAAATTTAAGAGTTCATTTAAGTTGAACCTCAGCCCCATTCTTGGGCTTATCGTGTCAAATGACTCGCTTCCGGGATGGAAATCGGTCTTGTACGGGGTATGCTTCGTTTCGACATCGAAATAGTCGTATCTAAGTCCAGCCGTAACGATGAGCCGTTCGTCCAGGAATCTCCATATGGTATCGGTAAAGACCGCCTTGTTTTTACGGTTGGCATCTGGACTCCATGGGGCACGCCTGGAGCCGTCCTGGTTGTAGCTCTTACTTTCCTCATCAATGGATTGGTAATCAAAACCTACAATAATATCATGGCGATCCATAAACTTGTAGAGATCTTGAATCTGTGTCCCCCACCATTTCTTTTCACTATAGAAACTATGATAGGGAGAAACGGGTACATAGCCACCAGATGATGGGAGATATTGGTATTTTTTATAGTAGTCGTTACTCTCCTTGGAGGCATAGATTACGAGGGTTCCCTTGTTCTTGCCCCATGCTCCCTCAAGATGCATGCTGCCACCGTAACGTTCGATATCCTTCTGGCTTTGTTGCCTATCGTCATAGAATAGCGCCCCAGGCGTTTCTATGTCGTTTCCATAGTAATAATCACCACGCACATCAAGGCGCCAGTTGTCATAAATATCACTGCCAAGACGAAGGCTTCCATAGCCAATGTTAAAGGTCGTGCCAGGACGCCTGCCATGATCTCCTCCGAGTTTCATATCTGCATTCTGATTCCTGGTGGAGGCAGTAAGGTCAAAGTCAAGGTCTCGAAATGCATTGCCCCCAAGATTTGCATCCCCATACCAGGTATCGAAACTTCCTCCGCCGGCCTTCACGGATCCCCTGATCGGCCCCCTGGATTTCCTGGTTATTACGTTCACTACACCTCCCATGGCCTCTGCCCCGTAAAGGGATGAAGCAGGACCCTTCAAGACCTCTATACGTTCCACATCGTCCATCAAGATGGTAGAGAGGTTAGTTGCACCTGCCGGATGACCATTTATGAGGAGAAGCGAGTGCTTCGTTATGCCAGAAAACTCTGGCCGAAATCCACGTATTCCTATGCCAGACAAGGCCCCAGGATATTCTATTACATCTATAGACGTATTCTTCTTGAGTACCTGGCTGAGATCCCAGCCCACTGTTTCATTTATGTCATGCCTGCTTACAACCTCTACGACTGACGGAACCTCCTTTGCAGGCTGCGGTGAGCGGGTTGCTGTAACTACCAGCTGTCCAAGATCATATCCGCTTCCCTCGTCGCAAAATACGTTGCTTGATGAGATAGATATCAAAAAAAGGCCCATGATGAATGCACAAGATACATATAAACGATGAAATGACATAAGATCCCCCTTCCCCTTAAGATTTAATTCAATTCCAAACTTCCATGCGGACCATCTCCTTTGCGCTGCATCCTTGAGGCTGTATCTTCATGTACCGGGGGTGCAGTACCAAGGTATGGTCCGCATGGAAGTTTGGGTTAACCTGATAATCAGGTTCTTGTTGACAGAAGAAATTGGCCTGTTAGGGGAAAGCAGGATGTGAGGGCCACTATAAAAAAAGACCCGGCATCGCACGCACATGCCGGGTCTTTTCTAGCACAAACAGATCCCGGAGACTTGATCCGCGAAGCCCCTGAATTGTTCCCCTCAGGCCGGTCTCCCGGCTTGTGGATCAACCTACTCACTGAGTCTTCCCATCTGTTGTGCAGACAGTGACCTGTTTCAGCTTTCGTCCCCACTTACGGTTGCGGGCCAGCGCCGGATTTCCACCGGACTTCCCGATTATCCCTGCCTCAAGGCAGGGCACCCGAGGTATAAAATTTTTTAAAAAATGACATACGGTGTTGGGATTGTCAATAAAGAAATGGTGGATCCATGGATCAAAGACACCGTATTTTTTCGGTATCCTGGTCTGCTATCATCTTCATAGCCAGATCGTATAACCGTGGACGAAGCCTTTTCATACCCTCCTGGCTTTCTTCTGTCTGATGGGGAAAGGTCCTGTTTGAAAGGAATATTACAGCGACATCCTTTTCGGTATCCATCCAGAAGGAAGTGCCTGTAAATCCCAGATGCCCTACACTTTTTGGGGAAAACAAGTGTCCTGAGCTGGACATACCAGGGGAGGGTGTATCAAAACCGAGCGCCCATGATCCGAGCAAGGGGTTAGCCGGTGTCCAAAAGATCCTTATCAATTCCTTGGGAAAATTAGAATCTTGCCCCCTGCCCTTGAGGAATGCCAACAGCTTTAAAAGCAACATGGCAACGGCCTTCCCTGTACCAAAGAGGCCGGCATGACCTGCTATCCCTCCCATTATCCACGCATTTAAGTCGTTCACTTCTCCCCAAATCATCCGGTTCCGCAACCTGCAATACTGGGTAGGGGCTACGAATGGTGTACATGGGCGCAGGGCCTCAACGGGTTTCCATAACAATCCCTTTATGCCCAGTGGGGCATATACCAGGTGAAGTACTGCCTGATCAAAGGGCAGACCAGAACGGATCTCTACGATCCTGCCAAGGATGATGAATCCCAGGTCACTGTAGATGGCCCGGGAACCGGTGGGGGCCTCAAGTGGCCCTGACAAGATCCGGTCGATCACCCTGCCTTTAAAAAGGCAGGAGCGTGTTCGAGCACCCTGTTGCTGGATATCTGGCGTATTGCAAATTGGCAGGTAAAAGGGTTTAAACGACGAAAGACCAGATGTGTGGTTTAATAGATGGAAAACAGTGATCTCGGCCTTTTCAGGCGGCACATTTTCAAAAATGTCGGACAGACGTGTATCGAGTGCGAGTCTCCCCTGGGCAATCAATGCAAGGATCGCGCAGGAGGTGGCCAGAGATTTCGTGAGAGAGGCAAGGTCAAAGATGGTGTCAGGTAAGGTTCGAGGGGCCCATGGACAATAGGTCAATCTGCCCCACGCACGTTCAAACACAATCCCTTCAAGGTCTGCAACGGTTAAAACCGCCCCTGGAAATATCCTCTGGGTAATGGCTTGCCCTATCAATTCATCAAGAGCTGCTCCATACCCATCTTTCATGATCGTTTTCTAAGGATCGTCCAGGCACCCATATCCTGTGAAGGACCCATGGAAATGGCCCTTGCCCTTTAGTGTCTCGCACAATTGTTCACATCCCTGGTCAAGTGATGTAAACGATTACTATCTTGTCCCTGCACGAAAGGGTTCTTTTTAGAGGCCACCTGCTTCCGGGGCTAACGGTCCAGGATCAGAAGGGTACGTCGTCTTCTACTGGTGGGGTCATCGACTCAAGATCTGTGCCCGCAGCAGTACCTGTTTCAGGCCTTTCGCCCTTGGCCCCGAGCATTTGTAGATCCTTTGCTACCACCTCTGTGGTCCACCGCTTATTGCCATCCCTATCCTCCCATGATCTGGTTCGTAGTTGGCCTTCAACATATACCAGGGAACCCTTGTTCAGGTATTCACCACATATTTCTGCCAGCCGTCTCCAGGCAACCACCCTGGTCCACTCCGTTTCTTCCTCCCACCGGTCCCCACGTTTTACCGGGTAATTGGTGGCAAGATTGAATGTAGCAACAGCCGTGCCATCCTGCGTGTAGCGGATTTCAGGGTCTGATCCCAATCTTCCTATGAGCATGACTTTGTTGAGTCCGCGTGCCATCGTAAAAACCTCTCAATGTTTTTTTTATCCGAAAATGCATTTTTTGCTAGCCATGGGATATACATGGACAAGAAGCAAGATGTTTTCAGGGCGCATTTTCATGCCTCGTTGTCCCTGTCTTGAGCACACGCCGTGACAAAGAAACTCTGAGCATGAAATTTCGCATCATTTTAAATTATGACACATGTAGTATGGGAGGTCTACAGGATAAACTTGAATTGCCCCTTCCCCAACAGGTCGTGGAGGTGCACGATCCCCGCGAGATGGCCGTCCTCACGTACTACCGGTAAGACCGTGATGAGATGACGTTCCATCAGCGCAAGCGCATCTGCTGCCGATGCAGTTGGCAGTACATGCTTTGGATCCTTGGTCATGACCTCTTCCACCCTTTTGTCTTGGATATTGCCCCCCCTTGCGATCGCCCTCCTGAGGTCTCCATCGGTCACGATACCGACCAAGGCCTCGGTTCCATCAAGTACCAGCGCAGTACCAAGACGTTTGGCGTTGATCTCGTCGATGACCTGCGCCATTGGTGTTCCAAGCCTGACCAGTGGCATCCCCTCCCCAGAAAGCATCACCTGCTCAACCGCCACCTTCAATCGTTCTCCCAATGTACCCGATGGATGGTTCTTCCTGAAATCCCTTTCATTGAAGCGTCTCCTATTCAACAAGACCACGGCAAGGGCATCACCGGCAGCAAGGGCAGCGGTCGTGCTGGCAGTGGGGGCAAGTCCAAGGCCACATGCCTCTCTTTCCACCCCTGTATCGATTACGAATCTGGCCGATCTTGCCAGGGTAGAATCGGCACTTCCTGTAAACGCTATGATCGGCAGTCCCCGTTCCTTGAAGGCCGGTATAAGGGCATTTAGCTCCTGGGTTTCTCCACTGTTGGATATCGCTATTACCACGTCCCCCTTCATTACCATGCCCAGATCCCCATGCATGGCCTCCACTGGGTGAAGAAACATGGACGGGGTCCCTGTACTCGCCAAGGTCGCGGCTATCTTTCTGCCTACCAGTCCTGATTTACCTATACCAGTGATTATAACCCTGCCAGGAGATGAGAGTATGAGTTCCACTGCCTGGACAAAGGAGCGTTTCAGATTGTCCCTTACCCTCCTAAGGCCGGCGATCTCTATGTCTATGGCCTCCTTGGCCTTTTCGAGGATTATCTGTTCGCTATTCAAGGCCGAATTTTCCTGAACGGTCCTCTATCGGTATTGGGTACTTGCCATTGAAGCAGGCAAGGCAGAAACGGGTATGATCCCCTCCTGCGGCCTTCAACATGGAGTCAATAGAGAGGTAATGCAACCCATCTAGTTCCAGGAATCGTCTTATTTCTTCAACGGATTTCCTAGCTGCTATCAATTCACCCTCTGTGGGGAAATCTATTCCATAGAAACATGGATACTTGGTTGGAGGGCAACTGACAAGCATTACGATTTCCCTAGCCCCTGCGTCCCTTATGGCCTTGATCCTGGTCTTGCTGGTGGTGCCCCTTATGACGGAATCCTCCATGATCACCACACGCTTTCCCTTAATGGTGTCCTTTACAGGATTTAGTTTTACTCTGACCGCAAAATCCCTCATGGATTGGCTTGGCTGGATAAAGGTTCGCCCGACATAGTGGTTCCTTATCACGGCAAGTTCCAGAGGAATGTCGGCCGCCTGGGCATATCCTACCGCAGCGTAGTTCCCAGAATCGGGAAAAGGCATGACAAAATCTGCATCCACACTCACCTCACGGGGAAGTGCTGCACCAAGCAGTTTGCGGAAGGTATAGACGTTTTGACCAAAAATGTTGCTGTCAGGCCTGGCAAAGTATATGAATTCAAATATACAGTTTGCCCTTTTCTGGGCAGAGGCCCCCCTAACTGACCTGATACCATTTTCATCGATAATGACAATCTCGCCTGGCTCCACATCCCTTACGTATTCCGCCTGGATAAGATCCAATGCACATGTCTCAGAGGCAAGGACAAAGCCATCCCCATTGAGCCTTCCTATACACAAGGGCCTGAATCCCAAGGGATCCCTGAAGCCTATCAGGCTCTTTTCCGTAAGCATTACCACGGAGTATGCCCCTTTTATTAGAGACATGGTGGCCGCTATGGCCTCCTCGATCCCCCTAGCCCCTGCCTTGGCAAGGAGATGGACTATTATCTCGCTATCCATTGTAGTCTGGAAGATGGAGCCATGCCTTTCCAGCTCCGTCCTGATCGTTCTTGCATTTATCAGGTTGCCGTTATGGGCCACGGCCATGGTACAGCCTGCATGGTGGACACAAAACGGCTGGGCGTTTTGGAGGACGGATGAGCCGGTTGTAGAATACCGGACATGTCCTATGGCAAGATGGCCGGTAAGCAGTGAGAGCCTGGATTCATTGAACACCTCACTTACAAGCCCCATTGCCTTGTATTCCTGGACATGCTCACCGTCCGAGCTTACGATTCCCGCGCTTTCCTGCCCGCGGTGTTGCAGGGCGTAAAGGCCAAAATAGGTGAGTTTTGCCGCCTCTGGGTGGCCATAGATACCAAATATTCCGCATTCTTCCCGTGGTCCGCCCCTGTTGAGATAATAGGGAAAAGGAAGGGGCTTTAAACAGTTTTTTGCACCAATGTTCATTTTCTTTTGTAATAGCCCTGGAGGGGGCTTACCTCAATTTTGTCGGTCCTGATAGAACCAATGGCCTTGGTGGCGGCCTTTGCACCGGCTATCGTCGTAAAATAGGGTATTTCGTATTCTAGGGCAGTACGACGGAGCCAATAGGAATCGGAAAGGGTCTTCCTGCCACTGGGCGTATTTATAACAAGGTGGATCTTGCCGTTCTTCATCAGATCGACCACGTTTGGCCTTCCCTCGGAGACCTTAAATACACGCTTGTTTGCAATCCCATTCGAGGTCAGGTAGCTAGAGGTTCCCCTGGTGGCAAGGATCTGGAAACCAAGTTCCTCGAGCATCTGGGCAATGGGTAACATCGCTGGTTTGTCCCTGTCCCTAATACTCAGAAATACGGTGCCAGTGGGCGGCAGATTTTGGCCAGCCGCGAATTGACTCTTGGCAAAGGCCATCCCATATGTTTTGTCGATGCCCATCACCTCGCCGGTCGATTTCATTTCCGGTCCCAGGAGTGTATCCACTCCTGGAAATTTTCTAAACGGGAAAACCGATTCCTTTACGGCCACATGGGAGACCACTGGTTCCTCCCTAAGGCCAAGTTCAGACAGGCGTCTTCCTATCATTACCTTGGTGGCGAGTTTTGCCAGGGGTATGCCGGTTGCCTTGCTTACGAATGGGATAGTCCTGGAGGCCCTTGGGTTGACCTCGAGTACGTATAGCTCATCTGCCTTTACGGCGTACTGCACATTCATGAGGCCTATCACATGGAGTTCAGCCGCCATTGCCTTTGTAGCCGTGACAATGCGTTCGACCAACTCTGGACCAAGACTATATGGGGGCAACACACAGGCCGAATCCCCTGAATGTATGCCAGCCTCCTCCACGTGCTCCATGATACCACCGACTATTGTCGTCTGGCCATCGGATATTGCATCCACGTCTATCTCCGTGGCATCCTGTAGGAATTTGTCTATAAGTACCGGGTGGCCTTCGGATACGGAAACTGCCTCTTGCATGAACTCCCGAAGGTCCTTGGAATCATTTACTATGCGCATTGCCCTGCCACCCAGGACATAGGACGGGCGTACTACCACTGGGTACCCGATCCTGTCTGCCACCCGTAGGGCCTCCTCCAGGTCTATGGCAGTGCCATTATCCGGTTGTTTGAGTCCCAACTTGCGAAGCATGTGTTGAAAACTTTTTCTGTCTTCTGCCCGATCTATGCTCTCAGGGCTCGTTCCAAGTATTTTTACACCTGCCCTTTCAAGAGGAACGGCCAGGTTTAAGGGGGTCTGTCCACCGAATTGAACTATGACGCCGTCAGGCCTTTCGGTTTCCACTATGTGGAGCACATCTTCCAGGGTCAATGGTTCGAAATATAGCTTGTCAGAGGTGTCATAATCGGTGGAAACCGTCTCCGGGTTCGAATTGACCATGATGCTTTCGATACCCTCTTCCCTCAAGGCAAAGGAAGCATGTACGCAACAGTAATCGAATTCAATTCCTTGTCCTATGCGATTGGGTCCTCCGCCCAGGATCATGACCTTCTTTCGATCGGTGGGCCTGGATTCGTCCTCGAACTCATAGGAGGAGTAATAATAAGGGGTATATGCCTCGAATTCAGCGGCACAGGTATCCACAAGCTTGTATACCGGACGTATCCCCTTGTCCATCCGCAGTCCGCGGACCTCTTCCTCGCTTATCCCCATGGCATGGGCTATTTGATAATCGGAAAATCCCTCCCGCTTGAGATGGAAAAGATGATCGCCGATGACAGACCTTGGATTTTTTCCCTCTTTCTTGGCAACCTGGCAAAGCCTGGCCAGTTGGTTCCCTTCGCGCCTGATTTTATCTATCTGGAACAGAAACCAGGGATCGATCTTCGTAAACTCGTGTACCTCCTCTATGGTAAAGCCCTCTTCAAGGGCGAGGGCTAGATAGAATATGCGCTGGGAATTCGGGGTCCGCAACCTATTTACGATCTCGTCCCTGTCTGGACGGTGGCCTTCCTTTTCCCAAGGATTATTCCCGTCCAGTACAAGGCCGTAACGGCCTATCTCTAGTGATCGCAATCCCTTCTGAAGGGCTTCACGAAATGTGCGACCGATTGCCATGGTCTCACCCACACTTTTCATGGATGTGGTTAACAGGTCCTCGGTCTCTTGAAATTTTTCAAAGGTCCATCTGGGGATCTTGACCACGCAATAATCTATGGTGGGCTCGAAGGACGCCATGGTTTCCTTGGTAATATCATTTGGGATTTCATCAAGGGTATAGCCTATGGCAAGCTTGGCCGCGATCTTTGCAATGGGGAAACCCGTTGCCTTGGATGCCAGGGCAGATGACCTGGACACCCTCGGGTTCATTTCTATTACTACAATTTCGCCATTTTCCGGATGTACCGCAAACTGGATATTGGAGCCACCGGTCTCCACGCCTATTTCCCGTATAATGGCAAGGGATGCATCCCTAAGCCTCTGATATTCCCTGTCGGTGAGTGTTTGGATAGGGGCAACGGTTATACTATCCCCGGTATGTACTCCCATAGGGTCAAGATTCTCAATCCCACATATGATGACCACATTGTCCTTGGCATCACGCATTACCTCGAGTTCGAACTCTTTCCAGCCAATTACCGACTCCTCCAGCATGATTTCATGTATCATGCTCAGCTCAAGTCCATACTGGCATATTTCCTTGAGATCGTCCATGTTGTAGGCAATACCACCGCCTGTGCCTCCAAGGGTGAAACTCGGTCTTACTATTATGGGAAAGCCAATCTCGGGCGCGGCCTTGATTGCCTCGTCCATGGAACGTACTATCTGGCTCCTGGGAATCCTGAGCCCTATCCTATACATGGCCTCCCTGAAAAGTTCCCTGTCCTCGGCCTTGTGGATCACATCCCTTGAAGCGCCTATCATCTGGATGCCTAGCCTGTCAAGTATCCCGCTGTCGGCAAGTTTTACAGCCACATTCAGGCCGGTCTGCCCGCCAAGGGTGGGAAGCATGGCATCGGGCCTTTCCTTTTCAAGGATCAGGGAGACAATTTCAGGGGTAATGGGCTCCACATATGTCTTGTCCGCCATCTCCGGATCGGTCATGATGGTGGCAGGGTTTGAGTTTACCAATACCACCTCATAGCCTTCCTCCTTCAGTGCCTTGACGGCCTGGGTGCCCGAATAGTCAAATTCGCAGGCTTGGCCTATAACTATAGGACCAGAGCCGATGATGAGGATTTTTTTTAGGTCTGTACGCTTTGGCATAGTTTATCCAGCCATCATATTTAGAAAGCGGTCAAAAAGGTATTCTGAATCATGGGGGCCAGGTGCGTTTTCCGGGTGATACTGGACCGAGAAGGCTCGCAGTGTCCTGTGCATTATTCCTTCCACTGTATTGTCATTGAGATTGATATGCGTCACCTCAACGTCCTTTGGCAGAGACTTGGCATCCAGTGAGAAGCCGTGGTTTTGGGAGGTTATCTCAATCCTGCCTGTTTCCAGGTCCTTGACCGGTTGATTGGCCCCACGGTGGCCAAATCGAAGCTTATATGTCTTCCCTCCAAGGGCCAGGCCCAACAATTGATGGCCAAGACAGATCCCAAAGAGGGGACGTTTGCCAAGGAGTTCTCTGACCGTTGTTATAACCTCCGTTACCGCTGCCGGGTCTCCGGGTCCATTTGAGACAAAGATCCCATCTGGCCTACAGGCAAGTATATCCTGGGACGATGTGGAGCAGGGGAAAACGATTGGCAAGCACTCCCTTTTCGATAATAGGCGGAGCTGGTTGAATTTTAGCCCACAATCGATTACCGCCACCTTGAAGCGTCTGCCTTTCTTGTTATTCCCAGCGGCCAGCCCCTGGAAATCATCGGTGGAAAGCCTCCTGATCCCCCCCTGCTCCCATAGGTAAGGCTGGGAGCAGGTGACCTCCTTGGCAAGGTTTGCTCCCTCAAGGTCAGGGGATCTTCGTGCCTTGTTGACCAGGGAGGCAGGATCGAGATCCTCGGTCGACATGGCGGCCTTCATGGCACCGGCCAGGCGTATGTGCCGGGTGATGGCACGGGTGTCAACCTGCTCAATGCCAAGGATACCTTGTTTCACAAGAAAGGACTTCAAATCTGTCACTGCACGCCAATTGCTGTATTCCTGCTCGTATTCACGTACTAGGAATCCACTGAGGTGAATACGTAGAGACTCGTTGTCTTCATCGTTGACCCCGTAATTTCCAATGAGCGGATAGGTCATGGTGACTATCTGCCCCTTGTATGAGGGATCGGTCAATATCTCCTGATAACCGGTCATGCTGGTGTTGAAAACGAGTTCTCCCAGCGTTTCACCCGGGCCAGTAAAGGAACGGCCTTCAAATACTGTCCCATCTTCCAGGGCTATAAGGGCCTTCATAGGTAATGCCTCATTAGATTGATCTAGATTCGACTTGGCCCCAGACTATGCACATTAGATGCCTGGGGAAGGAATCTTGGCTGAAGGGTCTCATGGTTGGCTGTCGTGATTCATAAATACTTTCCTTCTCCTGGAAAGTGTAACCTTTACTACTTATTAATCGAGATGTTCAAGGCCAAAGGGATATATACCTACCTATTCCTGGTTATCAAGCCCCCGGTGCCTGCCGTTTCCTCCTTTAGAGAGCTATCCAGGGCATAAGGATACGAGTTAGAGATAGGGACCCGCGGCAAGACAGTCATTCCCCAGGGGATTCCCGCATAATCAAGAAGAGGAATCGATGTTCTTCGGTTTTTTTGAGGTAGGCTTTTTTTATCTAGCGAACATCACTACGTCCTTGAACCTTTAAAAAAGTATTACCAACGACCAGGAGAATGTGCGGTTGAACGTTTCCTGGTTCAGGCGTGGGCACTATAAACTTCGCATCTATACCAGTCAATATCGATTGGGCCAGCCTTGCCACTAAAAAAGGGGCATTTCGAAATAATGCCCCTTTTTTTCCTTCATCTTTTTCCAGATGGCTTTATCCTGCCTTCACCTCGATGCGTCGTGGTTTGACCTCTTCGGCCTTGGGCAACATGAGTTTTAAAACCCCGGCATTCATGTTGGCCTCGATCTTTGACACATCCACATCCGGTCCCAAGGTAAAGGCCCTTTCATACTCCTTGCCTGTGAATTCAGCATAGAGTGGTTTGAGTTCCTTGGGAACGATATCCTCTATGGTTCCCTTGATGGTCAAGATATTTTTATCAACCTGTACCTCCAGTGAGTCTTTCCCGACCCCTGGCATATCGGCAATGAGTATGATGCCGTCATCGTTCTCGTATATATCTACCGGAGGAATTATAGAAGAAGGGGCCTTGGTTGATGCTGCCACTGGACGGCCCTCTGAAGATACTGCCATTTGGGTGTCTTTTGTTTCGGCCATTTTGTTACCTCCTTTTGTGGTCAATGTAAGGACGTATCTGTCGATCAACCAACTGCCACATTGATCTTCCTAGCCTTTTCCTCTTCCTTCTTATTGATGGTCACTACCAGGATACCGTTTTTATATCTGGCCTCTACCTTTCCTGGATCTATACTTTCTGGCAGGGATATAACCCTTTTGAAATTGCCAGAGAATCTCTCTTGGCGATAATATCCTTCCGGCTTCGGTTTTTCTCCTATATCCTTTGAGGTGTCCCTGCCGGCCGCAATGGAAAGAAGATTTTTTTCAATAGTGAGCTCCATACCCGCTGGATCGATACCTGGGGCAAATACATAGACAATTACCTGTTCAGAGGTCTCTCCAACGTTTACCGCTGGAAATGTGCCCTGGGCAACGCCCCTGATATTTGCCATGGGTGAACCCAAGCCGAACAACTTGTTCATTTCCTCCCTCATGACTTCCAGATCTCTCCAGACAGGATCCGACAACCCAATCCACGGACTTAACATGGTCTTTTCCTCCTTGTCAGAAAATTTCAGCCTGGGGAAAACAATCCACAGGCATTCTCAACAAGAAATTAAGCACTAAGAGCACTGGGTCAAGGGGAGTAGTCAGAGCGGCTATCTTGTTCTCTTTCCTAGTATGAATTCCTCTATCTTTCTAAAGGCCTCATCATCGGTCATTTGCTTGGCTGGATGCTTCATGAAGTAGGCAGATGGAGAGTAGAGCACCCCCCCGGTACCCCGGTCCAATGCCAGCTTGCAGCACCTTATGGAATCAATGGCGACCCCGGCTGAATTTGGCGAATCTTCAACGGAAAGCCTCATCTCGATGTGCATGGGTACGTCCCCGAACAATTTTCCCTCCATCCGTATGAAGGCGACCTTGTTATCCTTTTGCCATGCTACATAATCGCTCGGGCCTATGTGAATATTCTCAGGTGCCAGGGGCTGGGGAAGCATTGCCTGAACGGCCTCGGTCTTTGAGACCTTTTTGGATTTGAGACGGTGGCGGTTCAGCATGTTCAGAAAATCCGTATTGCCTCCGGTATTCAACTGGTAGGTCTTTTCCAGCTTGACGCCCCGATTCTTGAAGAGATTGGCCAATACCCGGTGTGTAATCGTGGCGCCAAGTTGGGATTTTATATCATCTCCTATTATTGGCACCCCTTTTTCTTCAAAACGTCTTGCCCAATCCGGATCACTTGCTATGAATACGGGCATATTGTTTACAAATCCGATTCCTGCCTCCAGGGCACAATCGGCATAAAATCTAACGGCCTTCTCAGAGCCCACGGGTAGATAGTTTAAAAAGACCTCAGCGCCCGATTCCTTCAATATCTTGATCACCTGCTCTTTATCGGGTTCTTGCTCGTCGGCAAGGACAAAGGTCTGGGCCTCAGGATAATTTGCCATATGTTGGGAGAAACCGTCCAGTATCCTGCCCATGCGCACCTTTACCCCGGTTTCAGGGATATTGGCACAGAAGATGGTGGTACAATTTGGGGGGGCAAAAATGGCCTCGGATACATCCTTGCCGACCTTTCTCTTATCAATATCAAAGGCTGCGACCACATCGATATCCCCTGGGGTATATCCACCGAGATCCCAGTGCATGAGCCCAATGGCATCCTTGGCCGTTTTTGTCCTGTAATAATTGATTCCTTGCCACAGTGAAGAAAAACAATTACCGATACCTGCAGCCGCAATCTTAATTCTGGACATTCCTGATATCTCCTCCCATTTCTGGAACTTTTTTATTTTCTTAGGGGTGGTTGGAAAGAAGCCTTATTCCTCAGTGACCTTTTCTTCCACTTCGATTTCCAGTTCAAAGAAACTTGTACCGCAATCGAAACATTTTACATCAATATTATTGTTGCCTTGAAGAGAGACATAGATCTCGTCACTTCCACAGGGACACGGCGCTGTGATGGATTCCTTTATGACCTCTTCGATTGATGGCCTAATATCAGCCGATATGTCTGGATCAAACGTTATTTTCACAATATGCCTCCAAATAATCCGACCTGGAATACCTCATCCTGAATGCCGGACCCCCTTATCTCTCACTAGCGGTCTAGGTAGGCAGGGCCCAGGCACTCCATGTGCCGTTTAGAAATGTTAACCTAGAAATGAGAAACTTAAACAGTTCTCATGTTGAGCGTGGATCGTACCAATTTTTAAGGAATCTTGTAAAGGACTTTTAAGATGATCAAGGTGTTTTTTCATGAAAAAAGTCCAGTATCACCGGGCAGTTAATGTAATGTAGAGGTCTTGTGAAAGAATTTTTTTTGATATTGACAAAATGTGTAAACTTCAGTAGAAGACTGATGATTGAATCATTATTCATTTGAAAAAGGAGGAAGATTAGGAATGAAGAGCACAAGGATAGCTTCTCTCGTGGTCGCGATGATGTTTGCCTTGCTAACTGCTGGCCTTGCATTTGCTGGTCAAGGTCCAGAGGTTGTCGTTCTCAAGGCAAGGAAGGGAAATGTTAGCTTTCCACACTGGAAACATCAAAGCATGTTGAAATGCGGTGACTGCCACCACAGGATGGGTCCGGATGGGAAACAGCTTCCGTATAAGAAGGGCCAGCAGATCAAGAAGTGCGATGCCTGCCATAACAAGAACTTCCCCAACAAGGCATTGAATAAGCCCATGAAGGTTTTCCACAAGAGGTGCAAGGGCTGCCACAAGCATGAAAAGAAGGGGCCAACCAGATGTAGCGGTTGCCACAAGAAATAAACTTAATTCGAACCGGTTGAATGGTGAAAGGTCTAACCCTTGAATTCAGGGCTAGGCCTTTTTTTTGTTTGGGGATTTGCAGAAGCAATGTAAGTAGGATTACAATAGAAATCCATGTCGCATGGGAGGTTATGGTAATTTTATAGATGGATGCCGCAATAGTTAAAGCAAAAATCTCCAATATGACAGACCCCAAGGATTCATGGGCCGTATCTCTAATGCGAGACATCCAGGCAGCGGCCCGACATAACGATGGATCTTGGATTGGGATCGCCCAGGGCATGTTGACCAAGATTCTTGCCAGGATTGCCTCTGAAGAGGGCCTAAGTTCAAAGGGCAATCCATATGATGAAGAGGTCCTAAAGGACTATATCCCTGATACGATGGCAAACATTATCACTGCCCTTGCTGAAATATTGTTTGCAAAGACCGTCCTAGGCCCCCAGGCTGAGATTGCCCTTGGTTTGTTGTTGAAACTCTACGAATGGAGCATATGGAATTACGATGGACGTTCTGTATATGGTGAGGAGCTTGAACAGCGGGCAAGAGGGATCTTCGATTCTATAGAGACTGGCATCATAGTGTATGGAAACAAGGAAGAGGTATGGAATGATCTGGATGAAATTTTGATGGATACATTCAATAGCAAGGGTCATGTACTCTGCAAAGCCCCTATACTTGCCTATAGGACCTTCTCAGAAGAGATTGAGATAGCCTGCCCAAAAAATTGGTGTGATGAACGGTTCTGGGCAGGACATCCCGGCCCTGTTTCTATATTGCTCAAAACGGCCATCTCAAGCAAAACAGTTGATCAAACTGAGGTCCGCCTTTCATGCCATGGACTGACATCAAGTAGAGAACTCGTTGAAAGTAATAGAAAAATCGAATCTATCATATTGCGCAAGCTCGTGGAGGCATGTGGGGAAGGAAAACAAGGCTGGCATACATGGCTGTAATAATTTTTATCTGAAAATGCATTTTTTGCTTAGCCATGGACACGCAAGCACATACACGGACAAAGGGCGAAAGCTCCAGTGGTGCAGCACGAAGGATATGGGCTGCATGATAGTTTGATATAAATGTCTTGTATGGTTTCAGGTCATGCTTTTTCCAATTGTGGCTTTTTTAGTGCCGCAGAAGCTGCTGACACGCTTGTATCTTAGTATCCAGGAAGGCAGCGGCACCCGATGTAATAGTCATACAGGATGAAAAAGAAACGAGTTCCCCACAGGGGGAAGACAAGTGCCAGGGATCCTTGCCAAATGACCCTGTCATTGGATGACAGATGGCGTATAAGGACCTTCAACGAGTGGGCAGAGATCATTACAGGTCTGGATGCGAATAGGGTCGTAGGTATGGATTGGAAAGAGGCCTTAAGGGATACTGCCCTGAAAGGGCTGCTTGATTTCCAGAAGGTTTTGGCAAAGGGGCATAGCGTCTTGAACCTGTCTGTTTGTCTGCCCGATCTGCCTAATACCATGGACAAGGTTGTCCTGGTGACAGCGGTCCCCTGCATGGGGCCAGAGGGCATGATGGAAAGGGCGTTTGTCTTGATCAACTGTGGCCGTGACAGCTTTACATTTTCCTCCATATTTGACAGCCTGGTCGAGGCAATAATAACAGTGGATCAAGAATGGCGCATTACAAGCTTCAACAAGGCTGCGGAGGTGCTTACCGGGTTCAGGAAGGAAGAGGTGGTAGGGAAACCTTGCGGGGAATTGTTCGGTGAAGGCCTTTGTGATGAATCCTTGGCCTTGGCCATCCATGGGCAAAGGGCCGTTGAGGCTAAACGGACCTTTGTTACCAAAAAGGATGGGAAACGGGTTGCCGTATTGGTCAGCGCCTCGCCACTTATGGGACCTGGGGGTATGCCCTTAGGGGGAGTGGAGACCTTCAGACCTGCTACCATGGAGATGAAAAGGGATTTGATACTCGACAGTATCGCAGACGGTGTCTTCACAGTAGATCGCCATTGGCGCATTACAAGCTTCAACAAGGCTGCAGAAAAGATAACCGGTATACCTGCCGAGAAGGCCCTTGGTATGACATGCCGAGAGGTCTTTCATGCGGATATTTGTGGACCTTCGTGCGCCCTGGCCCAAAGTATGAGGATGGGGCAGCCCCTTGCCAACCGGCGGGTAACCATTGAGAGACAAGATGGCCTCCATATTCCGATCAGCATAAGTACTGCTCCATTGATCGATGATGAGGGAAACGTCATTGGAGGGGTAGAGACCTTTAGGGATCTGAGAGAGATGGAGTCCCTTAGGAAGCGGCTTTCTGGCCAATTTACCTTTGGTGATATCATAAGCAAGAGCCCACAGATGCAGAAGATCTTTGATATTCTTCCAGAGATCTCGCTTAGTGATAGCAATGTCTTGATCCTTGGCGAAAGCGGGACGGGTAAAGAGTTGGTGGCTAGGGCAGTGCATGATTTCAGCAGGCGAAAGAGGGGGCCATTCGTGGCAGTAAACTGCGGAGCACTCCCAGATACATTGCTTGAATCGGAACTCTTTGGCTACAAGGCAGGGGCCTTTACCGATGCAAGACATGACAGGCCAGGAAGGTTTGCGGCTGCCGAAAAGGGTACCATTTTTCTAGACGAGATAGGCGATATTTCCCCTGCCCTTCAGGTAAAACTCCTAAGGGTGCTTCAATCGAAGACCTATGAACCCCTTGGATCTAACCGTCCTGTCACTGCTGATGTGAGGATACTGGCTGCCACGAACAGAGATCTCATGGAGTTGGTCCAGGAAGGAAGCTTCAGGGAAGATCTCTACTATCGTTTGAATGTCGTTCAGATCAATCTGCCCCCCCTAAGGGAAAGGCTAGAGGACATCCCGCTACTCATAGAGCATTTCATTGCCAAGTTCAATGCAGAAAAGGGAAGGGATATCTCGGGGATCTCGCAACGGGCGTTATCGGTACTTATCAAGTATGACTTTCCTGGTAATATCAGGGAACTGGAGAATATTATCGAATACGCTTTCATCCTTTGCCATGGAGGCCTTATAGAACCGGAACACCTTCCCGAGCCCTTTTCCTCTGGAGAGAACAAATCCGTTATCTCAATGATAGGTCTTGATAGGCCCCTTACACTTGATGAACTTGAGAAGGCGGCCATCACACAGGCCCTAATCCGTAATAATTGGAAAAAGATGGCAACTTGCCGTGAATTGGGCATCTCAAAGGATACGCTGAGAAGGAAGGTCCAAAAATATAGGATTCGTCGGGAGGATTGAGGTGAAACTTAGGAAGAAGAAAGGGGCTCCCCGCATTTCTTGCAGTATTTCGTTGTATTCTTTTGCACCTCCATTCTGGCGTCGCAATTCTTGTAAACCTCCTCAGGGCATCCATTGATTTCCCAACATGGTATCAATGCCAACAATCGCTTGAGGCCGGGTATACTTATTCCCTCGTCATGTATCATGGAACGAAGGCAGGAAATCCATTGAATATCACTTTGGGAATAGAGCCTTCTTGAGCCCTTATACTGCGGTTTGACAAGGCCTTCAGCCTCGTAAAGCCTCAATGTCCTCGGATGGACATCCAGCAAACGGGCGGCCACACCAATTGGGTAAACCGGCACCTTGGGGCCTGGTCTTGATAGACGCGTTTTCGCTCCAGCTTTTGTGGATACCGCTTTTTTGGGCATGGTTTCCTTTTTGGGTTTGCAAAAGATCTTTATTGTGACAACACTTATGGCCTTGGACAGTTTATAGAATTTTGCCCGCCCCTGCACAGGGGCGGGCAAATTATACGGCATTGGGTGCAGTCCGCATGGATTTTTTTACTGATTACTCGGTAATCATCGGTCAAGGGGTGAAGACCTTGCCAAGATACATCTTAATGGCTCTCTGAAACATGACCCCTGAAGAGCTTTTCGCCTATAAGAAAACCCATGGCGGCGAAACTCAGGCCTCCTACTACTACCATTATTTCGTGTAGGCTTGGGAAGTAGGATAGATACTTGGGGAAATCCAAGACATTATATTCATGGAAAACCGGTACGATTTGTCCCACTAAGACCAGATCGTATCTCATAAAGAATATCCCGATCACAGAAAGCGTGCCGGCAACAAACATGGCATTTATGTTTTTAGCCTTTACCCCCAGGATAATTATAAAGGGTAACACCATTCCCATCAGGATCTCTCCAACCCAGAAATTCACCGCATACGGACCCTGGATAAGGGCCAGCATTGCCTCATACTTTCCTGGTGGGTGACCCGCTATACCGGAAAGGACCTTCCACGTGGTAAAAAACATCAATATGGCCATGAGCAAGGCACCGAGTTTCCCAGTGGCGGACAGGGAATTCTTCATTTTTTCGCTCATCTGCCAGCCATTTGCCCTATAGGCAATCCAGGTAAAGAAGAGGATGGCTGCACAACCAGACATCATGGCCGATGTGATAAAGTAGATCGGCATATACGGGCCATGCCAGAATTCCCTCGATGAGAGTAGTCCGAAAACCGCTCCAAGGTTACTATGGGCTGCAACACCAGCTATAACGCCACCAAGCCCGGCCAAGGCCGCCTGACCATGACGCCCCATCTGGAGCAATGCAAATTCTATGAGCATAAAGAACAGGTATACGCCGTAAAGTGTTCCCATCCACCAAATATTAGAGGTTAGATTGGGGGAAATTACGTTGTATATGGCCATGCGCCACGGATTTTCGATTTCAAATCCTATAACCATAAATCCTGCTACGATAGTAACGATGGCCAAAAAAACGCTTCTTTTGGCAATGGGTTCAAAGGCCTTAAACCCAAAGACGTGCCCTATGGATGAGACAAGGCAAAGGCCCGTGGATGTCACCACAAAGAATACATAGGTGGCGATCAGCAGGCCCCAAGGTATCTCCCTGGTGCAATTATAGGCTGCCTCATGGCCTATAAACATGGCATGGATACCAAAGGCCAGCCCCACTGCTGTTAGAAAACCGAACAAGGCAATCGCCGCGTTGTAGGTCTTCGAGACCGATACGGGTAGTGCCTTCCCTACTGAAACGGATGTAACATCTGGTTGAGCCACTTTGCTGAATCCTCCTTTTAAACGTGATCTTTAAAAATAGCTGCGTTGCTTTTCTATTCAATAAAATAGGAAATGATTATTGTCAAGTATTAGGATACAATTTTTTTCCAAAGCACCTCGATCCTGCCCCTAGCCTATTCCTATCATACTGGTAGGAATAGACATTTTCATGGAAAGGCAAATTTTTTAGTGAACGATTTGGCAATTGATGTTATATAATTTGTGGTCAATTTTATCTTGAAATGTTTCTATCGCGGGTGTCATAATTTCTACGCCCTTGAACATTTACAAGTTTGGCCAGCGCGAGCTAATACCTGTCTAGAAATGAGGATTTTCATTCGAGGTTAAGGCGTCTGAAAAATTTTACCATGTATATCTAATTGATATTTCAAAGATAAAATTTTTCATATCACACCGCGATCGGGTGAAAAGATCGTTTATAGACAGGCACGAACCAGGGTTTGAAACCATGAATAAGGCTGCCATGCAATAACGTGAGTCATGGGGCCTATGCGAGTAAAGTGGATGTTTTTCTCTAAGAACCTGCAGCACTAGTGATTTTTGAAATGAGGCTTGATTCATTCACCCCATTGCCTATAAAATCATCTTGTGCGTAAGAATTCCCCCCAGAGGAGGACAAGATAGTGAAAGAAGAACGGTCCAAGAAACCTGCCAAGATTACTGATGAGGAAAGAAGAACTTTTCTTAAGCTGGGGCTTAAGATAACAGGTGTTTTAGCCGGAGGGACAGTACTCTCGGTGGTGCCACTGCCCGAGGAGGCAAGGGCACTCATGGAGATGGAAGGCTATAGACATACCAAATATAAGCCCCATTATTCCATGGTGATCATCCAGAATCACTGCATAGATTGCGAAAGATGTAAGGTGGCCTGCAAGCTTACAAATCACGTTCCTGATTACGGCTACCGCACCACAATCCTCGAAAAAGAGGTCATCACCGACGAAGGAGAGCCCTTCAGGGTCTTCATGCCTGTCCTGTGTAACCACTGTCTGAACCCTCCTTGCGTAAGGGTATGCCCCACAAAGGCCACCTACAAGGATCCCCACAATGGCATTGTAATGATGAACATAGATAAGTGCATCGGATGCAAGACCTGCATGGCCGCTTGCCCCTATAACGCCCGCTATTTCGACGAAGAGAAACGGGCAATAGACAAGTGTAATTTCTGTTGGGATACGCGTCTTTCCAAGGGAGAAAAGCTTACGGCATGCGCGGCTGCCTGCCCTGCACATGTGAGAATCTTTGGGGACCTATCCGACAAGGAAAGCGAGGTCTACAAGCTCGTATTCCAACCGGATAAAATTGTCTGGGTGCTCAGGCCCGAATGCGGTGCTAAGCCCTGTGTATTTTATATGAATGATTAAATCTTAGGGGAGGACCAGATGAAGAGTTCTTATCTATTCAAGATAATTGGAGTCTTAGTTGTTTTTGGAATGCTGGCCGTGTTCAGCCAGGCCTTTGCCCAGGACGATGAAGAAGGCGGTGGCACCATCATATTCACGAAACCTGTCAAGGCGGTTATCTTTGAGCACAAGGTCCATCTTGCACAAGGGCTTGACTGTGATAGCTGCCATGATGATCCTTTTGAAATGGCGGCAGGAACTGCCGAGCAAAAGCCCGACTTTAATATGAAGTCCCTCTATGAAGGTAAATATTGTGGTATGTGTCACGATGGAGAAACTGCCTTTGCCTCAAATACGCGATGCACAACGTGTCATATAGGGGTAAAGGGTTATAACCGATTGACCGGTCCTAAGGCAGAAGGTACTGGCCATGAAGGTGAATAGCAGCCGGTAAGGAATAGACCATCCCTGGCCAGGTGGTTAATTTAATACCCGCCTGGTTTGGGATGGTGCCATCCGGGTTTTTTAAAGGTCCGATTATTCCAAGGCTAGGATAAGGGGAAGATATGGATCAAATACTTCTATTGATTTTTTTGGTATTTATATGGTTGGGGATAAACAGGTGGCTCCTTCCAAGGCTTGGCATTTCTACTTGAGCTGCTCCATCCTGTCCGGTCGGGTCTCGACCGAAAAGCAAGAAACAATCAAGACAAACACCCTCCTCTAGACAAGATTCAACACGCTGATCCCCTTGCAAGGACAAAGATTCTCTCCTTAACAGTATCCTTCATGATCTGCCCTCGATGTGCTTGGTGTGATTTCGATCACATCACGTAGGCGGTTCAGGAGTTCAGGGATCCCCTGCCCTGTTTTGGCAGAAACAGGTATCGGGCTTTCGATGAATGAGGGCAGGATGGTCCTTATGCGCAGGATGGCCCTTTTGCGTTTGGGCTGGGAAAGTTTGTCTGTCTTGTTTAAAACTACCCAGATACGCCTATTGAGTGCATTTAGATATTCGAGAAGGTCAAGATCCATCCTGTCTGGCTCACGCCTTATATCCATAATACATACTACCCCTGCTATGGTAGGTCGTCCTTCAAGGTAGCCTTCAACGAGCCTGTGCCATCGGTGTATGACCTTCTTGGGAGCCTTGGCAAATCCATAACCAGGCAAATCTACAAGATAGGCATATTGGTCAACGAGGAAAAAATTGATGGATTGTGTAAACCCTGGCCGTGAACTCACCTTCACTAGCCTCCGCCTTTCCATCAGGCGATTCATAAGGCTAGATTTGCCCACATTTGATCTGCCGGCAAAGGCTATCTCAGGTAGGGTAGCTGGCGGAAATTGTGATGCCTTGAAGGCACTGACAACAAATTCGGCCTTGTTTATCCTTGGAAAGGTGGCCATAAATTACCACAAAGATACACCCTGGGATAAGGGCTGTATTTCATGTCCAGGGGCGGCTTCGAGGGATAACGGGCTTGTGCAGAAGGTTTGGGTTAAAGGACCTTATTCAAGGCGTATTCTATGATGCCTTGTGCCCCGGCTGCTTGAAGCTTGGGTAGCAATTCCCTTACCCGCGTTTCGTTGATCACCGTTTCCACTGAATACCACTTTTGATCATATAATGGCGAGACCGTTGGGGCGTTAAGGCTTGGAAGAAGCCCTACGATGATGTCTATCTTGTCCTTTGGGCAATTCATCTTGAGCCCTACCAACCGGTCTGCCCTCAAGGCCCCTTGGAGCAACATGGATATCTGTTCGATCTTTTGTCTCTTCCATGGATCGGCCCATGCCTCTTTGTTGGCAATTAGCTGGGGATTTGATTCCATCAATTCCTTGATTACGACCAATCCATGGGCCCTAATGGTACTGCCTGTCTCGGTTACCTCTACTATTGCATCTGCCAGACCAGATACTACCTTTGCCTCTGTTGCCCCCCATGAAAATTCTACATCTACCTGCACGCCTTCATTTGCAAAATATCTCCTGGTAAAATTGACCAGTTCCGTGGCTATCTTCTTTCCTTCAAGGTCCTTTATATCCTTGTAGGGCGAATCACCTGGAACGGCCAGGACCCATCTGGCAGGCCTTTTGCTTACCTTGGAGTAGATGAGATCGGTCACCGGATAAACATCGGAATTATTTTCCAGGATCCAATCACGCCCCGT
Source organism: Deltaproteobacteria bacterium (assembly GCA_015489365.1). Taxonomy (GTDB): domain Bacteria; phylum Desulfobacterota; class Dissulfuribacteria; order Dissulfuribacterales; family QOAL01; genus S143-34. The sequence goes on from WFZW01000061.1 coordinate 23,739, forward strand.
GATTCCCACATCAAGGGTCCCCTGTTCTACATACCTGGACATCTCTTGTGCCCGGCATATGCTACAGGTAATCTCTGGATCATCTATGTCCGGAAAGTAGCTTCTGTGATGTACATCTATACGCCAGCCTGATTTGGCGAAGAGTTCAATCGTAGCCTTTTGAAGGCTACCCTTGGGTATTCCGAGTTTGAGAGGTTCCTTCACTTTCCGTAGACCTCCTTTGGATCGAAAACCGGTTCGCCCACAGGCTCCAGCATCCCCTGCTCCACCTTTTGAAAAAAACAACTCCTGTATCCAGTATGGCATGCAGCACCACCGAGCTGTTCAACCTTTACCAGGATCGTGTCCCTGTCACAATCCACGAAGGCCTCCTTAAGTAGCTGTACGTGGCCCGAGGTCTCTCCCTTCAGCCAGAGCTTGTTCCTTGATCGGCTCCAATAATGTACCTTACCGGTCTCCAAGGTCTTTTCCCAGGCAAGCCGATTCATATATGCAAGCATGAGGATCTCACCAGTTTCGTAATCCTGGGCTATAACCGGCAGCAGGCCAGCGCCCTTTTCAAATTTAAGATCTGTCGCTTCAATCATGAAGGGGATGTTTAATTGCAGGATCTGCACCTGTCAAGGGGGGAAGAAAATCAAGATACGGATGAAGTGACCTCCTTTATCCATTCCCTGAAGGGCCCTGCCACCTCTTGTACAGGTAGTGCTACTATTTGGGGGATTTCATACGGATGGATGGCTGTAAGTTCTTGTTCTATCGCTTCATAATTGCTGGCCAAGGCCTTTAGCTTGCATTCCCATTCCGTGGCCTCCTCTAGTGTCCCTTTCCACCAATAATGACTGGTTATAGGGCCGTTTACCTGGGCGCAGGCCACAAGCCTCAATCCGACTAGGTGCCTAGCGATCCTGTCAGCATCCTCCTTTGTCTCGGTAGTGGTAATGATTATCATCAGTCTGGATTCTTTACTGTAGTCCATGTAATAATCTCCAATTGGTAGCCTTGCATGATTTGCTCGGAAACATCAGCCTGCATATGGGTATTTCCATGGTTGGTGTGTCTTGTTTTAATTTGCCAAGCAGGCATTAGGGAATTTGGGGATAGCAAGGTATTCAAGATTGATTTTTTACCGTGAAAACACGGAGTCTATGGGCTGTATATTCATGTATTGGGGGTGCGGCACCAAGGTACGGGCCGCATGAAAGTTTATTATATCAATAACCTTAAAGGTGATCAAATTTTCGCATCAAGACCCTGGCTAAAAAGGTATTGAAATATCCCCTTTTAAGACGCAAAAAGGACAAGGAAGGCTTTTTCCGATAACTCAGTAGATTAGGAGGATGTCATGCTGGTGGTAAGTGCTGCTCAAATGAGGGAACTTGACAGAGAAACAATAGAAAATGTGGGGATTCCAGGCCTTTTGCTCATGGAAAACGCTGGCCGTGGTGTTGCCGAATACGTCAAGGCACACTACGGCAAGGCGATCCAGAAAGGGGTACTAGTGATCGCAGGCCCTGGCAATAATGGAGGCGATGGTTTTGTAATAGCCAGGCATCTTTTCCAGTCTGGGATAGAAGTGAAGATCTTGCTCCTGGTAGGGCCTGAAAGATATAGAGGGGATGCGAGATCGAACTATGAGATAGCCAAAAGGCTTGAGATCCCAATGATGGAATGTCTGGATGAGACAGCAGTAACCTCTAAGGAAAAGTCGATCAAGACAGCAGGGCTGATTGTGGATGCCATCTTTGGAACCGGTCTCTCCAGGCCTCCAGCCGGGCGGTTTGCTGCTGTCATCTCCATCATTAACAAGGGGGTTGCACCCGTAGTGGCCGTGGATATCCCTTCCGGCCTTTCCGCAGATACGGGGCAGCCATTATCGATGGCCGTAAAGGCCGATTCCACCGTTACCATGGCCCTTCCCAAAACAGGTCATGTCCTTTCACCGGGCAGGGAATACACAGGCACCCTGGAGGTGATCGATATAGGCATTCCCGCCTCTGTCATAGTGCATGGAGGGATCAATACAGAGGTGCTGGACGATGATTCCTTCTCATCGATGCTACGCCCTAGGCCGGATAGTGGTCACAAGGGTACCTTTGGTCATCTATTGGTCTTGGCTGGCTCCCGAGGTAAGACGGGTGCAGCTGCATTGGTTGCCAGGGGGGGCCTCAGGGCAGGTGCAGGCCTGGTGACGGTAGGATGCCCCAAAAGTGCCCAGCCTATACTTGCTACCAAGCTTACAGAATCCATGACAATCGGGCTTCCAGAGACATCGGATGGATCACCTTCCATGGCCGTCCTGGATAGATTGGATGGGTTGCTGAAGGGTAAAAAGGCCGTGGCAATAGGCCCTGGAATTGGTCTTGGGCATGAAACCATGGAACTTGTTAGGAGGTTGGTGTCCTCCATTCCCCTTCCCCTCGTTGCAGATGCGGATGCCCTTACTGCCATAGGGACCGATCATGCATTGGTGAAAAATGCCCCTGGTTACAGGATCCTTACCCCTCACCCAGGCGAGATGGCAAGACTTACCGGTCTAGACATCGCGGCTATTCAGCAGGACAGGGTAAGTACGACCCGTTCCCTTGCAAGGGCAACAGGGGCAATAGTTGTGTTGAAGGGTGCAGGCACGGTGATTGCCCGGCCAGATGGCAGGGTCGCGATCAATTCTACAGGGAATCCAGGCATGGGAGCAGGTGGCATGGGGGACGTGCTAACCGGCATAATAGGGGCACTTCTGGCCCAGGGATATGATGCATGGGATGCCACCAGGATCGCAGTATTCGCCCACGGCAAGGCTGCGGATATGCTTGCGCGGGTAAGGGGCAAGTGGGGATATCTTGCACGGGAGGTGGCGGATTTCCTTCCCTCTTTGTGGCCATAGTGCCACAATGGCCTTCTTCTGCCGTGAAACCATAGGGCTTGCCAATGGATCAAATTGGCAAAAGGTGTATTTGGTGCCCCAGCATCGAAGTATCCCAGGTGCATGGATAGGGCAGGCCATCTGCTCGACTTCCCTTAATAAAATTATCCCAACCGGGCATGTTTAATTTTAAATTATTGTTGCATTTAATTTTTTCGTAATATAAATATTGTTATGCTTACAAGGAATCATCCCTTCAACTTTCTGTCCAAGGCTTTTTTTTATCCCTCTGAAGAAATCATTAGGCACGGTCCACGTGTCATCAATTTGCTCAACAAGGATCTGAACTGCGGCATCGAGGAGGTGCCAGATATCCCGGCAGCAGAGTTTCAGGCCGAATATGTCAGGCTATTCATCAATGCTGTCGGCAGTCCCATTGTGCCACCCTATGCCTCTGTTTATCGACATGGGGCAGGTCTTCTCTATCAACAGGGATACGACGAGGCCGTGGCCTATTACAGGGAAGCGGGCATAGAACCGATAAGGGGACCGGAGCCACCGGATCACCTGTCGCACGAGCTGGCATTTTTAGGTTACCTCTTGGAAACACAGCGGATGTCGCTCCTTGATTCATTCCTTAGGCGGCACCTACTCAAATGGTTCCCCCTGTTTTCGGAACGTCTGCAAGGGGCCAATCCGTGCAGCTTTTATTATGGATTGAATAAAATTACAGGTGCCTGCCTGAATACATTAATAGAGGAGGTTACTAATGAAGAGACGGGAATTTCTTAAGCTATCCACTGCCACTTGTATGGCCATGGCAGCCCTGGGAACTGGAGGGAAACAGGGCATAGGGGGTGGCCTGTTCAGCCCGGCTACAGCCGATGCCTCCGCCACTCAGCTACCGGGTAGCTTGGGGGCAAAGGAGACCACCTCGGTTTGCGAGATGTGCTTTTGGCGCTGTCCCATAGTCGCCAAGGTCAAGGGTGGCAAGCTGGTAAAGATAGAAGGCAACCCCAAGAGCCCGGTAAACGGTACCAGGGTATGTGCCAGGGGGAACTCTGGTGTTCAACTCCTTTACGACCCTGACAGGGTCAAGTATCCCCTTAAAAGAATGGGTGCCAGGGGAGAGGGAAAATGGGCAAAGATTTCATGGGATGAGGCCCTGGACGAAATCGCCTTTAATATAGATAAGGTCAGGAAAAAATATGGCCCGAGTTCCCTTGCCTATTTTGATCACGGTGCGTCCGCTGAATTTTTGCGCGAAATATTCAAGGCGCTTGGAACCGAAAATTATTCCAACGAGCCTGCCTTCTTCCAGTGCGTGGGGCCAGTAGCCGTATCCTATCTATCTACCATGGGATATATCGTTTCTGGAACGAGACAATATGTGGATATGGCCAATGCAAAGGCCATCCTGCTTGTAGGCAGCCATATCGGCGAAAACGTCCATGTCTCCCATGTCAGGGAATATGTGGAGGGTCTGGCAAATGGTGCAAAACTTGTGGTAGTGGACCCCAGGTTCTCAGCACCGGCCAACAAGGCGGACATATACCTGCCCATACGGCCAGGTACGGACACGGCCCTACTCCTTACGTGGATAAACTATGTCATAGAACACAATCTATATGATAAGGACTTCGTGGAAAAGAACTGCGAGGGATTCGATCAGCTCAGGCAATCGGTCAAGAAATACTCCCTCTCCTGGGCTGCAAAAATCTGTGACCTGAAAATCGATGACATGGAGCGGGCGATATTGCTCCTGGCCCAATACAGGCCCAACCTGACGATACATCCAGGGCGGCATTCGGCATGGTATGGCAATGGAGACGTGGGAAGGCACCAAGCCCTTGCCATATTGGGGGCACTGTTTGGCACAGTAGGGGCCAGGGGCGGGATCATTTTCCAGACGCCTGTGGTCAAGGGTCATGCCGGGTGCTTGAAGTGTGAGGAGTTACCCTCCGAAGAGCCTGAGACGTCACTCAGGGACAACTATCCCTTTGTAGAGCCCTTCCCAGGAAGTCCCACGGCTGCCATAATAAAGGCCACACTTACAGGCGAGCCCTATCCGGTCAAACTTTGGGGTATAAACGGGGTGAACATACTACAGACCATCCCCAATCCCTATGATACCATGAAGGCTATCAAGAAGCTCGATTTCATCTTCTGCGAGGAAATGCTCATGGGTGAGACAGCCCTGTGGTCGGATATCGTCCTGCCAGGTGCAACCTATTTGGAACGCTATGATGGTGTCTATGTATATGATGGCATAACCCCTTACCTCACCCTGAGGCAGCCGGTGGTAGAGCCTATGTTCGAGGCAAAGCCCCCGTTCTGGACCGCTAAGCAGCTTGCCAAGAAACTCAAGTTGAAGGGGCTTTCTTGCGAAAAGGAAGAGGATTTCATAAACGAAGAGTTGAAGGAGGCAGGACTCAGTATCGCATCCCTGAACAAAAAGGGAGGAATCGTCACATATCCTGGTAAGCCCTACCGGGACAAGAATTCACTTAAGGTTCCAACCGAATCCGGGAAGATACAGCTTTCGGTCAGTGATTTCGCCGACGAAGACCTACCACCGGTGCCGAAATTCATACCAGCACCTGCACCTCCTGAGGGCTTTGCCAGGCTCATCTACGGCCGTTCCCCTGTTCATACCTTCAGCCGTACCATGAACAACCTCTGGCTTCACAATGAATGGCCGGAAAACCATGCATGGGTCAACGATGAGGTGGCGGACAAGATCGGGCTCAAGGATGGAGATACCGTTATACTGGAGAACCAGAATGGGTATCGTTCGCTGGGTATCAAGGTCAAGGTGACCCCTGGAATTCGGCCGGATGCCATCTATATTGACCATGGGTTCGGCTCCAGGTCTCCCTTCCTCAAAAGGGCCTATAAGCGTGGTGCAAGCGACCAATTCCTGATCACCCATTATGAAAATGATCCCTTCATGGGGGCATCCAGCCACAGAACCGATTTTGTCAGGATAATAAAGGATGGAAAGACACTCAACATCCCGGAACTCGTGTGTGTTCCACCGGAAATTCCGCGTTTCCAAATAGAACAGTCCTAGGGGAGGTAATATAGATGAGTCAGTACGCTATGGTAATAGATCTAAATCGTTGTGTAGGCTGCCATGCCTGTGCCCTTGCATGCAGGGCAGAATGGCATGTGCCGGTACAGCCAGGCTACAGGAGAAATTGGGTAAAGAGGATGGGGCCTGAAATGACCCCTGATGGCATGTCTTACACCTTCTACCCAGGACTGTGCAATCACTGTGATCATCCTGTATGCGTAGATGTCTGCCCGGCTGATCCTGTAGACAAGGTATTCAAGGACTTCAGGACCGGGAAAACAAAGAAAATGACGGTCAAGGCCACATATAAGGAGCCCTTTACTGGTGCTGTCCTTATCGATAAGGAACGGTGCATAGGATGCGGCGCCTGCGTGGAGGCATGCCCATATCACGCACGCTACCTGGACGAGACCCTTGATGAACCCAAGGCCGACAAATGTACCTTCTGTTACGAACGCATCTCGCGTGGTGAGATTCCGGCATGTGTCAAGACGTGCATAGCAGATGCCAGGATCTTCGGCGATCTTTCCGACAGGAGCTCCAAGGTACACAAGCTTGTCCACGGAGGGGCAAAGAGACTTCAGTCCAAGATGGTTCAGATTGGCCCCAATGTCTATTGGATAGGGAAGCCCAAGGATTTGAATCTCTTGTTCAAGCACTATGCTCCGCAAGAACGTACCTGGGAGACCGTGGATAATGAAATTGAAGACCTGGGCCGCCGCGGGATCCTGAAGGCTGCACTAAGGAAGGGCACCAAGATAAAGATCCTCTAGCAACAGGCTATGCCATGGACCAGAAACGGCGGAGGAGAGGCCAAGCCCTGTAAGTTCTTGACGACACAACCATGATAGGTCGTTGGGGTTATCTTATATTGAAGAATAATATAAGCGCCGCAAGAG
>WFZW01000062.1 GCA_015489365.1 Deltaproteobacteria bacterium
AGGTCCTCATCCAATTATCAGTAAGGATAAAACCCCTATCATCCATCTTTACCAACCCTCTCAAGAAGGAGGTATTTGGATGGGTACCGATAAATATGAAGACACCGTCAAGCGGCAGTTTGCTGCGTTCGCCGGTCTTATTGTTCAACAACGACAGATATTCAACCTTGTCCTTCCCGTGGATTGCCTCAACTATTGTATCCCATACTGGCTCAATCTTGGGATTTGCAAGGGCCTGTTCCTGCAAAAACCTTGTGGCCCGAAGCTGATCCCTTCTGTGGACAAGGAAGACCTTCTTGGCAAATTTGGTAAGGAAAATCGCCTCCTCTACCGCGCTATCGCCCCCACCTATTACCGCCACAGTGGAATCCTTGAAAAACGGGCCATCACAGGTTGCACAATATGAAACCCCCTTACCTGCAAGCTCCTTTTCGCCAGGGACATTCAGGTTCTCATGGCTGGCACCCGTTGCAATTATAAGTGACGTGGTGAGTATCTCCTTGCCACTATCCAGGACCAGTTTTATGCCGTCAATCCTGCCTGGATCGGTGACCTGGAGGGAGACTACCTCTCCGCTTTCCTGCTCCATGCCAAAGCGTCTGGCCTGGGCTACCAGCCTATCGGTCAGTTCGACTCCGCTAATACCATCTGGAAAACCAGGGTAGTTCTCCACACGATCTGATAAAAGGACCTGCCCACCAGGACTCAACTTATCGAGGACTAATGTGGGAATCTTGGCGCGGCATGCATAGATAGCAGCCGCAAGCCCTGCCGGGCCAGCACCAAGGATCACCAGGCGTCTGGATTCCAAGGCATATTTCTCCTAAATGACCTTTTTGATAGCTGATTCGATCATTGCCTTACCAACGGCCCCTGTAATCTGGTCTGCCACCTCTCCGTCCTTGAAAAGGATAAGGGTTGGTATGGCCCTTATCCCAAACCTGCCTGGCGTGGCTGGGTTTTCGTCCACGTTCATCTTGGCTATCTTTACCTTGCCATGGTAATCCTCGGCAAGCTCGTCTATGACAGGGGCAATCGCCCGACAGGGTCCACACCAAACTGCCCAGAAATCCACTAGGACCGGGATATCGGATTTAAGAACAGACTCCTCGAAATCGGCATCTGTGACGTGAAACACCTTATCTTCTGACATAATTTTTCTCCTTGCATCTTTTGATTATGGAATCCGGCATGGGCAGGGCAAAAACACCCTGGCAAAGGCCAGAAAAAGTTCATGTGAATGTAGGCCAGCCACGAAAAACTGTCAAGATACCTTTATAACAGCATTAATGGCATCCTTAAGGGAATTTACCTGCAGGACCTCCACCCCTTCAGGCACATGCATCCCCTGGGAGGCCAAAATTGGCATGACGCAACGCCTAAGGCCCAAGCGGGCCACCTCGTTCAAACGTATGTCAGCCCGTCCCACTGGCCTGACCTCCCCGGTAAGCCCCACCTCACCAAAAAAGGCCGTACCAGGGCATACCGGCTGTCCCTGTAGGCTCGAGACCAGTGCGGCAATAATTGCCAGATCTGAGGCTGGCTCAGAAACCTTAATGCCACCGGCAACATTTATGAATATATCCTTATCATAAAGGACGACTCCAAGATGTCTTTCTGCAACCGCTACCAAAAGGGCCAGCCGGTTGGTGTCAAAGCCTGTCACGGTCCTCCTAGGCATTGCCAGGTAAGATGAATTAACCAGCGCCTGGATCTCTACCAGTATGGGCCTGGAGCCTTCCATGCATGGCACGATCACGGAACCGGGCACAGCCGATGCGTATTGACCTAAAAAGAGCCTAGAAGGATTCGGTACCTCTTCCAGGCCGGTTTCGCGCATCTCGAATATTCCGATTTCATGGGTGGGCCCATAGCGGTTCTTTACGGATCTTAGAATCCTAAAGCTGTAGCTCCTGTCTCCTTCAAAGTATAAAACGGTATCCACCAGGTGTTCCAGGACCCGAGGGCCTGCAATCGCCCCATCCTTGGTAACATGCCCTATGATTATGACAGGGATGGAAAGCCTCTTGCTTATCTTCATCAACCATGCCGTAGATTCCCTGACCTGGGTAATGCTACCAGGTGCAGAGGCAACATCTGGAGCAGACAGGGTCTGAACGGAATCAATGGCAAGCACAGAAGGACCAAGATCATCGACAAGCCCAAGTATCCTATCAAGGCCCGATTCACTGGCCACGAACAATCCCTTGCCGCACCTGCCAAGCCTGTCCGCCCGGAGTCGGAGTTGGGCAAGGGATTCCTCACCACTTACATATAGGACCTTCTCCCCCTTTGCCTCAAGACGCATCAGCAATTGAAGCAACAGGGTAGACTTGCCGATTCCTGGTTCGCCTCCAAGCAACACGAGCCCTCCAGGGACCAACCCACCACCAAGAACCCTGTCCACCTCACCCATACCAACCTTGATCCTGCCGCCTTCATTCAAGGAAGAAACATCCGAGAGGGCAACTGCCTCGGCAACGGCCGTATCTGCATGAAAAGTGTGGCCAGTAGAAGGCTTCGGAACACGCTCCTCCATGGACTCCCATGTACCGCATTCCGGACAACGGCCCAACCATTTTGGAGATACGTGCCCGCAGGATTTACAGACAAAGGATCTTTTCACCTATTCATAGCCTCACACCGGGAAGATATTTCCTCTTAGCCTATCTAGCACCTTAATTTGTAAGGGAAAACCACCTCCATTACCGTGCCTCCACCAGACCTTTTCCTGACTAAGATACGCCCATTCATGGCATCGACCAGACGTTTTACTATTGCCAGCCCCAGGCCGGTTCCCTTGGTCTTTGTGGTGAAAAAGGGCTCAAACATCTTTGCTTGAAGACCCTCTGGAAGACCTGGGCCATTGTCTTCAACTACCAATTTCATCTTCCCACCTGCCACCTTCATCGTCAACCAGACCCTGCCTTGTTCCTTGTCCTTGATCGCATCTATGGCATTTTGGACAAGATTCAAAACGATCTGCATAAGCTTTCCCCGGTCCAGGCAGACAATGCGCTCGCTACAATCCAGGACGACCTTATCACAACGGCCTTCTTCTGAAAGTAACAACCGTTGGACATCCTGGCAAAAATCCTTCACCCTAAATTCCACCTCGTTTAGGACCGCTGGTCTCGCATAAACTAGCAGGTTTGTGGTCAATCTTTCAAGACGCTTGGTCTCCTCAATTATGATATTTAGATCCTCTTTCAGGTCCTCACTATCTGCGGTCTCTGCATGGATTTGTGCAAATCCCTTGATACTGCTAAGTGGATTCCTTATCTCGTGTGCCAATACCGCTGCCATCCTTCCAAGCATGGCCATACGCTCCTGCTCACGCAATTTGGCCTCCAGCCTGGCATTTCTCCTCCAGGCCTGGACAAAAAAGAAGGCAAGCCCCCACAGGATCAAAAGAGAGGCACATATAAGGATCAGCTGAAAATTAGCGCGCCTTACGATCTTTTCTGCTGGATAGGTGTGGAGGGCTACCCTTAGACAAAAATTCTTGGCCGACTGTACCCGTTTTATCTCCCTTTCACTGTCCTCCCCCTGGAAATGAAACTGCAGCACACTTTTATCAGAAAGGTGAAGATGCAAGGGGAAATCCAAAATAAACACCTTTTCTCCTGTAGCAAGGGTGGAGAAGTGAAAATCCGGCTTCTTAAGCCTTAACACCTTGGCAACATCGGGATCCGTTTCTTTGCGTCCCACCAGGCTAGGATTTGAATGGAGAAGGATGGTGCCATCCTCATCATACAATGCAAGAAAGGCCAGATTTTCATAGGTGTCCTTGGTCACCAACTCTGGGAAGAGATCATTCCTGATACCCAACCTTTCAAGGGTAAAACCAATATTGACGGCTATATCGATTGCCCTGGTCTCAAGAAGGTGCGTTGAGCCTTCAATGGATATTCTATAGGTGCCAACCCCGCTGATTATGGCGACAATCGAAAAAAGCACCAACAGACTGAGGGCCGCGGCCAGATAGCCTGATCTATAAACCAGAATGGATTCCTGTGTATCCTTACCGGTCCTATTCGACATAAGCTGACCTGTCCTCGAAAGAGATTCTTGACCAGCGATGGCCTTCTGATTATCTAGATGGTGATTGTTCGCTGCCACCGGCCAGGGGATGCGAACAATTAATGTCCTTCAAGAAATGGCGTGCCTTGGGCAGTGACCAAAATGCAGCCCACCCTTGAGGTAACGCCCACAGATAAAAAACAAGGCCTGGAGGGGCAGATGTACTTAAATGGTAAGATACCATACTCTATAGGGG
>WFZW01000063.1 GCA_015489365.1 Deltaproteobacteria bacterium
AAGGGATACGTATCCGCAGAGGAGAATGCCAAGTTGGACTCTGATGCCCCTATTGGCACTATCGCCATAGATGCGCTGTATTCACCCATCAAAAAGGTCAATTTCGTGGTCTCGCAGGCTAGGGTAGGGCAGAGGACCGATTATGACAAGCTTACGCTTGAGGTCTGGACCGATGGCAGCGTGGCACCAGAGGACGCGGTAGCGTATTCTGCAAAGATACTTAAGGAACAACTGGCGGTATTTATCAATTTCGATGAGGAAGAGGAGCCTGAAGAGGAGCCGCCCGCACCTGAATTAGGTGGAAAATTGGAGGATCTTAATAGAAGGATTGATGAACTTGAGTTTTCCGTTCGCTCTGCCAATTGCCTCAAGAATGCCAACATACATTATATTGGAGAACTTGTTCAGAAGACCGAGCAGGAGATGCTCAAGACGAAAAATTTTGGGCGCAAATCCCTGGAAGAGATATTAAAGATCCTGGACGGAATGGGACTCAAGCTGGGAATGAAACTGGAAGGTTGGACCCCACCTTCACCTTCGGAGGGAGAAGGCGAAGGGGATAAGGAAGGTAAGTAGATATGAGGCATCGTAGAAGAAGTCGTAGGCTTGGCTGCAAGACGGCGCATCGTAAGGCAATGCTAAGGAATATGGTGACATCCCTGATCGAACACGGGAGGATACGCACTACCGTGACCCGGGCCAAAGAGGTACGAATTCTTGCCGACAGGATGATTACATTGGGCAAAAACGGGACACTACATGCCAGAAGGCAGGCGCTTTCGGTGATAAGGGATAAGGGGGTAGTTGCAAGGCTATTTGATGAACTCACCCCAAGGTTTAACAATCGAAACGGTGGGTATACCAGGATAGTACGTACGGGTCCCAGATTAGGCGATGGGGCAATGATGTGCCTCATTGAATTGGTGACCGAATCACTTCCGGGTCCAAAGGCCAAAAAGAAGCGTACCTCTCCTAGGCCGTCGGAGGGCCAGACGCTCATTCCCGAGGCGCAGCCTGAATCCGTAACCCAGGAAAAACCAGAAGAAGGGGAAGCCTCCAAAGAGGAGGCATCCACCGAAGAGGTATCCGAACCGGGTGGTAATGTCGTGGAAGAAACCGCTGAGGTTGAGGTACAAGAAGGGAAGGAGTCAGAGAATACCGCGGAAGAAAGGGCATCTGTATCAGAAGATAGCCCTGCTGAAGAGGAAGATTTAAAAAAATAAGAGTTGGCACCTAACCCCAGGGCATGAAGATACAGCTCACTTAGACATGCGAAATTGTCTTGACAAAAAACAGGCAATTTGCTAAAAAAAGAACTTAGAAAGACAATTGAATATTTTTTGGGCCATGAACGCCCTCGAAGCTATGCTTTGAGGGCGTTTTTTTTAACTTTCGTAAAAAGTGGTGTTGTGGGGATCTGTTGGAGTATGGACAAGCTTGGCCGCCCTCTTGGGGCGGCTGAGCTTTTTTATTGTCATTAAAAGGGTACTGGTTCGTTCTTTGACGCCGTGATCTTCATTTCATTCAACGACTTGTTATAGAACGCTATAACCTCCCTCCTACTAATCATGCCCAGGAATTGGGTTGGATCATCATCCTTTACCACAGGTATTCTATCGATATTTCTGATGGTAAATTTTTGTAGTAAGGAATTTATATCCTCTGATGGGGTGGTAGTTATTACGTCCTTTCTGGCTATGTCCTTCACTATGACCAATGGTCCGAGGTCAACGTCATCAAAGAGACAGTGGCGGATGTCGTTTATTGAAAATATCCCAGAAAGCCTTCCTTCCCTATCGACCACTGGGAAATAATGTTGATCTGTGAACCTGAAAAATTTACAGAATTGGGAAAAACTCATATCTTCTGGTATTACTGCAAAGGCCCTAGCAGGGTTGAATATGTCTTTAACCTTGATGTTTTCTAGCACATCCGTGATAAAATCGCCCTTGTGAGCAGGTGAGGCCGCCTTGTTTGGTACCTGTGCCCTATATAGATTCCATCTCCTGCACAAAAAGTAGCTTATACTACAGACCAGCATACTGGGAAGCAGGAGATGATAGGAGCTTGTGATTTCACTAACCACGATGACGGCGGTGATAGGAACATTAGAACTACCTGCAAAAAACCCAGCCATCCCAACAATTATAAAGGGGGTTGCGCTGGCTACGATATCAGGGGCAACCTGGTGAAAGAAAAGTCCAACCGCGCCACCAACACAGCCACCTATCACTACTGATGGGCCGAAGACCCCTCCGCTGCCTCCTGATCCTATGGAAAAGGAGGTAGCCAGGATCTTTCCAAGGGCTACAAGGATGAATAGGGTCAAGGGGACATTACCATTTAATCCCTGTTGAATGAAGCCATAGCTAAAGCCCAGCACCTGGGGGAGGAAAAGCCCCAGGGTACCTGTTAGTATGCCTCCTATAGCGGGTTTTATCCACATGGGTATGGCCAGGGCCTTAAAAAAATCATGGATACCCCAAAAGAGTTTGACGAATAGAAAGGCGGCAACGGTTACCGCCCCTGCCAGGACCGTGTAGGGGCCAAGGGCTAATATATTATCGAATTTGAAGTCTTCTGCCCGGAACAGGGACCCCCATCCATATACAGAACAAAAGATAGAGTAGGCTGTAACCGATGCAATTGCCGTGGGAATGATTACATCCGCTTCAAATTCTGGTTCGCTATACAGGATCTCTGCTGCAAACAATGCCCCTGTGAGTGGAGCTCTAAAGATACTACCTATGCCAGCTCCCATTCCGGCTGCCATGAGGATCCGCATCTCTCGGCGTGTGAGGCCCAGCCTTTGGGCTAGAAGTGAACCCAGGCCAGCCCCAATCTGGCATATGGGGCCTTCGCTTCCCCCTGATCCCCCTGTGCCCAATGTCAAAAACGAGGCGATAGTCTTTATCAAAGGTACCCTAGGGCCGATGAGGCCGTTTTTGAAGTGGTAGGCCTGGATGGCAGAGTCTGTGCCATGTCCCTGGGCCTCTGGACAAAATAGATATACAAGTAGGCCGCTAAACAGGCCTCCAACCGCAGGTATTATCCAGAGTATCAAGGGCCTCAACTCATGGGTGCTATGTGAGAACAGGGGGGGATCTCCTGCCGGATGGCTTGGATGGTATCCTGCCAGATAGTCTAGGAAAAAAAAGTGGCCAAGATGACAGAGATAATGGAATGTCACCGAGCCAACTCCAGCAAATACACCGGTCAGGATGCAGTAGAGTAGCCACTTGCCAGTCCTCTTGGCAGGATGCTTAAGTAAGACGGAAAACTCGCTTATCTCAATACCATGCATTATCGTCGATCCATTCACCAGTGGTAAGCTACGCAAGCCTTAATGAATAACAAATGTGGGGATAGAAGTGAAGAGGGGTAACCTTGTTAAGGAGAAATAATTGTATCAATGGTCTTTGAGGCTTGGAATTGGAAAGGGGGCATTTAGGCTGCACCCAGGAAGATGGCTGATATCGTGCAGCCAAAGCGGCTGTTATCAGCCAATTGGGTGATCGTGGCTACTGGTGAAACACCGGCAAGGAATATCTTCATGGTTTTCCTCATAACCGGTTCAATATAAAAAACTTCTAATTCTCCGGATGTTACGAAGAACAACCTGATGCCTCCATACAGGGGCACAGGTTTTTAGCGCCACTGGTACGCTGGTTGCTCTAAATTTCTATACGGCCCGTACCTTGGTGCCGCACTCCCAATACATGAAGATACAGACACGCCCTGGGGGGTGCAGTATGCAGGCTGCCAAGGCAATTCTTAAGAATAAGGAGAAGAAAACAAGAGATGATAAAAAGCTTGAATCGATTAATAGGACTGGCTGCAACCACTATTTTCTTCGCAATATTGCCGACCAAGGTGTCTGCCGCCACCTTTTCCTATTACGCCAGTAGCCTGTTCAGCCAGTCTGGTGCCTACGCGTCCAGCCAGTGGGGAAGTGATGATCCTGGCCCGGATGCCGACTGGGATGCCACTTCTGTTCAAAGCGATCAGACTGCCATGGTTTTTGGTCCCTCGGTCATGGTCCAGACCGAGGGTTCCGGCACAGGTGATGTTACATTAAGCGGCAGCGATCTCATCATTGAGGTGGAAGGATCTGTAAATGGCATGTCCACTGACCCGACAGGTCACATGGAGTCCTATAGTGGTACATCCACGGTGCAGGCCGCGGTAACTACCGGCATATATTTTCAGATCGATCCAGAGGTCGGGGAAAGTATCGGAGATCCCGTGCGCATTGACTTTGATTGGCATGGTGATCTTGACACGTCTTCTGGCACTGCTGCCCATATAGATGGCGGCTTTGCCGGCGATACCATTGCCATTACCCTAAATGACTATCCCGCGCCAACTTCCTTTGATCCTGCCAAAGCGGTTTGGACCCGGGCCGGAAGTTCTGCACAGGATGGTTTGGGAGACGATCTTTGGCAGGAAGACGGCTTCTTCATGGCTGCCATTGGCGATGTGATTGGCATTCACATGGGGGCCGGAGCCGATCTTAATCTGGATGGCAATGGATTGGCTGGGGCCGATGCCAGTCAGATGCTCGAGTTAACCGCAAGTCCTGTCCCCGTCCCGGGCGCGATATGGCTGCTTGGCCCTGGGCTGTTAGGGCTTTGGGCGGTACGGAGAGGGAAATAGAAAGGGGAAAGAATTAAATAGGAATAGGGGAGGGAAGGCCGATGAAAAGGACTTTTTTATTTATTTTAATCATGGCGGCATATTGTTTTGCTGCATCAGGCACTACCTTTGCTGATACGTACAAGATAGAGGTTCAAAATATTGGAGATGGATACTATAACTGGTATTCAGGGCCGGGCGGGGATTATTTTACTGATAATTCTAACTTCATATTTGCTGATTATACTTCCAGTTATTTGGGAAGTAACGAAAGGACTGGCTATACCCAATATTCCCTGGCCGGTGCTCCGGATCCATCCCTGATTGATTCAATAACCTTGAATATTAATCTGGAAGCTAAAGACCCTTATTGCTATGGATGGATAAGGTATCTTCCAAATGCCGCTACTGCGAACGGTCATGCCTCGCAAAGATTAGACGGGACACAGGCAGTTGGTACAATCTCCACATCCTCTCCAATCGGATGGGTGTCATTTGATGTGACTGATCTGATCAAAACAGACCTGGAAAACGGCCTTTCCTGGGCGCCTTTTAGTTTCCATGGAACTCATTCTAACTATGCGGGATATCGTTTCAGTAGTGCTGAAAGTGGCAATGCCTCATATCTTGAATTTAATTACACCCCCGTTCCCATTCCCGGCGCACTATGGCTCTTGGGCTCAGGTCTTGTAGGGCTTGTAGGGTTAAGGAAGTGGCAAGAATCGGTGGATGAATAAATAGGCAGGGATCTTGGCATGGAAAGGCCTTTTTCAACAAAACCTTCATGCAGTCCCTATTCATAGCGCTGCGACCCAGGCATGAGGTGCAGCCCGCATAGGCCCTGTTTTCAGGATAACCGCCACTTCCGGGACGAACACAACATGTCTATCCATGGTTGATCAAGAAAGGCATTTTCTGATAAAATCCATGCGAGTGTGAAGAATTTATTTGGAGACTGGATTTCACAATGGGCCTCGAATAAAAATATAGAGGAAGCACAAGAAAGATTTACCGTGAAAATACAGGGCTTATGGGCTGCATCTTCATGTAGTGGGGGTACGGCACCAAGGTACGGGCCGCACGGAAGTTCGGGAGGATTTTAAATGAAACGGCTAAATATACTAGTCGGTTTCCTTGTGCTTCTTTTTTTCACCATGGCTTGTTTTAACCAGGCCTTTGGGAAGATGCTTTTTCCCTTGCCATCGCTTGGTGAAGAACTCATATGGAATTTGCATAAAAATTCCAGTACATTAAGTATAAGCCTTCCTCAGCCTATTGGTCGAAACAGCTATCAATATCTTAATACC
>WFZW01000064.1 GCA_015489365.1 Deltaproteobacteria bacterium
GCCTGCAGTCTGTATCAGGGAACGTTCGGACCTCAAAAATCCTTCCTTGTCCGCATCTAAAACCGCCACCAAGGATACCTCCGGCATATCAAGTCCCTCCCGTAGCAGGTTTATCCCGACTAATACGTCAAAATCCCCACGTCTTAGCCCCTGTATCAATCGACTCCTTTCAACCGTCTTTATGTCGGAGTGAAGATATTCCACCTTGACTCCAACCGAGGCATAGTACTCCGTAAGGTCCTCGGCCATACGCTTGGTAAGGGTGGTGACCAGCACACGATATCCAGCCCCTACTGCCTTCCTGATCTCCTCCAGAAGATCGTCTACCTGGCTAGAGGCAGGCCTTACCTCGATCCTGGGATCGGTAAGACCGGTAGGCCTTATGAGTTGCTCTACTATCGCACCGCCTGACACGTTAAGCTCATAGGGCCCAGGGGTGGCAGAGACGTATATTACCTGCCCTACAGCCCTTTCGAACTCATCGAAACGAAGTGGCCTGTTATCAAGGGCAGAAGGAAGCCTGAATCCGAATTCCACTAAAGTCTCCTTCCTGGATCTGTCCCCCTCATACATGCCTCTTATTTGCGGCACGGTGATGTGGCTTTCATCTATAAAGGTTATGAACTCCTCTGGGAAATAATCTAAGAGGGTTGGTGGCGGGACCCCTTGGGGCCTTCCGGTAAGATGCCTGGCGTAATTTTCTATCCCGTGGCAATAGCCAAGCTCCTGAAGCATTTCTATATCCAGATTGGTCCTCTGCTCTAATCTTTGTGCCTCTACCAACCGGTTTTCCGTCTCAAAAAATCGGATCCTTTCCTTAAGCTCTGCCTTGATGTTCTCTATGGCCCGTTCCAGATTGGGCCTGCTGGTGACATAGTGGCTCGATGGATAGATGATGGCATATTCGATCCCAGCAAGACGTTCACCCCTTAGCGGATCGATAATGCCGATACGTTCTATCTCATCACCAAAAAGTTCAATCCTCAGGGCATGTTCCTCCTCATAGGCAGGAAACACCTCTATCACATCCCCCCTGACCCTAAATGTTCCCCTGGTAAAATCCACATCATTTCTTTCATAAAGCATACTCACCAATCGTGACAAAAGCTCTTCCCTAGAGATCTCGTCCCCCACCCTGAGGTAGAGCTGCATCCTTTCGTATTCCTCAGGGGAACCAAGGCCGTAGATACATGACACGCTGGATACTATTATCACGTCGCTGCGGGTCAACAGCGAGTGGGTTGCCGAGTGGCGAAGACGGTCTATAAAGTCATTGATAGAGGAATCCTTTTCGATATATGTATCGGATGCAGGAAGGTATGCCTCTGGTTGGTAGTAATCATAGTAACTTACAAAGTATTCCACTGCATTTTCAGGGAAAAGGGCCTTAAATTCCCCAAAAAGCTGTGCTGCAAGGGTCTTGTTCGGGGCCATTACCAGGGCTGGCCTTCCAACCTTGGCTATAACATTTGCCATGGTAAAGGTCTTCCCGGAACCGGTCACTCCAAGAAGTACCTGGTGCCTATCGCCGGCCTCAAGCCCTGCAACCAGCCTGGATATGGCCCCAGGCTGGTCACCGCAGGGGGAAAACTGTGAGTTGATTTTGAATCTTCCTGTCATTATAGTCACTTCTACTATGGTCATATGTCCCCTTTAAGGGCCCTTTTCCAAGGCCTCAAGGAACCGTGACCACGAATAGATACTTACATAACCTTCGATGTAAACGTTAAATTTTAACCACTTAAAACAAAAATACCGGCTGATCCTATGAATTGCAAGTTAAACACACCTCCACCAAATTTCATAAGAAATATAATCATAGAGGATATAAAATCCGGCAAGCATGGCGGCAAGGTAATAACCAGATTCCCGCCTGAACCCAATGGCTACCTGCATATCGGTCATGCAAAATCCATTGTACTGAACTTTGGCCTGGCCTTGGAATTTAACGGCAGGTGTCATCTGCGCTTTGACGACACCAATCCCACCAAGGAAGAGGAAGAATATGTACTTGCCATCCAGGAAGATGTAGCCTGGCTTGGCTATGATTGGGGCGAGCATCTTTACTATGCCTCTGATTACTTTGAGAAGCTCTATGATTATGCCATAGAGCTCATAAAGATGGGAAAGGCATACGTATGTGATCTTTCTGCCGAGCAGATAAGACAGTACCGCGGCACGCTCAAGGAACCGGGCAAGGAGAGTCCCTACAGAAACCGCAGTGTAGAGGAAAATCTGGACCTATTTAGACGCATGAGACAAGGGGAATTCCCTGATGGGGCCAGGGTACTTCGGGCAAAAATAGACATGGCATCGGGCAACCTCAACATGAGGGACCCTGTGATCTACCGAATCATGCATGCATCCCATCACCGAACAGGGGACAAATGGTGCATATATCCCATGTATGATTTCACCCACTGCCTGTCTGATTCCATCGAGGGGATCACCCACTCTATCTGCACCCTGGAATTTGAGGATCATAGGCCGCTATATGACTGGTTCCTGGACCAGTTAAAGGTGAAGTGCCATCCACAGCAGATAGAGTTTGCAAGACTGAATCTGAGCTATACGGTGCTTAGCAAACGGAAACTTATCCAACTGGTAGAAGGTGGATTTGTGAGCGGATGGGATGATCCCAGGATGCCCACCATTTCTGGCATTCGCCGAAGGGGCTATAGCCCTGCCTCCATAAGGAACTTCTGCGAGCGTATCGGGGTTGCAAAAAGGGACAGTGTAGTCGACATCGCACTTCTTGAGCATTGCGTAAGGGAAGACCTGAACAAGACTTCCCCCAGGGTAATGGCGGTACTAAGACCTTTGAAGGTGGTGATCGAAAACTATCCCGAGGGAAAAAGCGAGGAACTAGAGGCCATCAACAACCCTGAGGATCCATCGGCAGGCACGCGTATGCTGCCTTTTTCAAGGGAGATATATATTGAGCAGGATGACTTCCGGGAAGATCCACCCAAAAAATTCTTCCGGCTTGCCCCAGGCAGGGAGGTAAGGCTAAGATATGCATACTTCATTACCTGCCACAAGGTGGTCAAGGACGAAAAGACTGGGGAAATAATAGAGCTACGGTGCACCTATGACCCTGAAACCAAGGGGGGCGCTGCCCCTGATGGCCGAAGGGTCCGCGGCACCCTTCACTGGGTCAGTGTTCCCCATGCGGTCAAGGCTGAGGTACGGCTCTACGACAGGCTTTTTTCCGTCCCTGACCCTGACCGAGGCAAGGAAGGGGCCGACTTCAAGACCTTCATAAACCCCAACTCCCTCCAGGTCATTCACGGTTGTATGGTAGAGCCAGGGCTTAGGAATGCAAGGCCTGGGGAGCGCTACCAGTTTGAACGCATTGGTTATTTTTGTGTAGATATAGTTGATTCCGGCCCTGGACACCTGGTATTCAACCGGACGGTTCCCTTACGGGACACCTGGGCAAAGATAGAAAGGATGCATAGAAAGGAAAAATAATGTCTGAAGAAGTAATAGTTAGGTTCCCGCCTAGCCCGACCGGTTACCTTCACATCGGTGGGGCCCGAACGGCCATATATAACTGGCTCTTTGCCAGGAAACACCATGGCAAGATGATCCTACGCATAGAGGATACGGATACAGAACGTTCTACCGAGGAATCCATAAAGGGCATCCTGGACGGCCTTACATGGCTTGGCATAGACTGGGACGAAGGCCCTTATTTCCAAAGCCAATTTGCCCAGGATCATATCGAAAAGGCCCAGCACCTGCTCGATACCGGCAAGGCCTACAAGTGCTTTTGCACCAAGGAGGAGCTAGAGGCAAAGAGGAAGGCGGCCCTTGCAGCCAAGAAGGACATCAAGTATGACGGAACTTGCAGGCATCTAGGCCCTGAAGAGGTAGCCAAGAAGGAGGCCCAGGGCCTTCCCTATGTAATCCGCTTCAAGGTCCCTAGGCGTGAGGGTACGATCGGCTATACGGATAAGGTCCTGGGCCGCATAGAGAAGGCCTACAAGGACATAGAGGACTTCGTAATTGTACGTTCAAACGGCAAGCCCTTGTATTTACTATGCAACGTGGTGGATGACATAAGGGACAGGATCACCCATATCATCAGGGGGCAGGATCACCTGACAAATACTATTCGCCAGATCCTGATCTATGAAGCCCTGGGGGCCAAGGTGCCGGTCTTTGCCCATATGCCACTTACGCTCGACCTCCAGAAGAGAAAGATCTCCAAACGCACCCACGGAGAGGTGGTCGCAGTGCAATTCTACCGGGAACATGGCTTTATACCCTGGGCATTGGTCAACTTCCTGGTACTCCTTGGCTGGTCTCCAGGAGACGACAGGGAAATCTTCTCCAAGGAGGAATTGATCCAGGCCTTTTCCCTGGAAAGAATCAACAAGTCCAATTCCATATTCAACTACAGGCCAGGGGATCCAAAATTCTTCACTGATCCCAAGGCAATAAACATAAACGCCCACTACCTACGTACCATGCCCATCGAGGAAATCGCCGACATGGTAAAGGAGGACTTCAAGAAGGAGAACCTATGGGACGAGGCGTATGAGGGGGAAAAGAGACAATGGTTCCTAGACACATTGGACATGATAAGGGCCCGCTTCCATACCCTGAAGGATTTTGCTAAACTGGGAAGGGCCTATTTCTCGGATGAATACCCGTTTGATCCAAAGGCATTGAAAAAGCACCTCTTCAAGCACAAGGACTTGCAGAAATGGTTGCCTGAACTGGCCGGGCGACTCGATTCACTCGAACACTGGGACGAGGAATCCACTGAACGGATTATCCGGGCATTCGTTGAAGAGCTCGGGGTCAAGGCAGGGGTTGTCATAAATGGGATCAGGGCAGTGATTACAGGACAGCCCAAGGGCCCAGGGATCTTTGATGTGCTCATGGCCATCGGAAAGGAAAGGGTAGTTGCCAGGCTCAAAAGGACACCAGAGCTCTTCGACAAGAAGGCAATACTTCTTGGGGAGGCTGAAAAGTGAAAGTTGCCATCGATGCTTTCAAGGTGCCGGCCCAACCGCTGCCATGTAGATGACCGTTTCCTCCTCACTATCCAGGCCGAGCAGCCCGTCCATCTCGTCGTCAAAAAATGCTCCTACCGGGCAGGCGGAAAGCCCAAGGGCTTGGGAGGCAAGGAGCAGGTTCTGGGCCACATGACCTGCCTCCATGAATATATAACGCATCGCCCGGTTACCATACTTGGACATGGATCTTCTTATTACCGCAGACCATATGAAAATCACAGCGGCCCTGGCAAAAAATGTCTGTCCCAGGGCCGCAGCAGAAATCTCGTCACCCAGGGCCCCGGCATAGAGCGTTTCCAGTTGGAAGCCCCTTACATCAAAGTGGAATATCCCCCTGGAAATGTCCTCTACCCGGTCAAGATACACATAGGTCTCCAGGGGATAGAGGGCACCTGCAGAAGGAGCAGTCCGAAGATAGTACGGACCGGCCTGGGCAGTAACCCCTTGGCAGGCCCAGAGTAGCAGGGCCAGATCCACCTTTGATATGGCCTCGGGAAGGTATTTCCTCACGGACCTGCGCTTTTGAAGGACTTCCCACAGATTTTCCTCCCCTCCATCCCAGCGCCTTGGAAGCAGGACCTTCTCAGCAGATGGATACTGTTTAAATGGTCTTGCCTCCTCGATAACAAGGGGCGGCTGTCTCTTGGCAATGTCCCTCTGGAGTCTAGATTGTTGGAGATACAGATATGCTAAAGACTTCTTTAGATCTGGCACGCTTCTACCTCTCTTTGGGA
>WFZW01000065.1 GCA_015489365.1 Deltaproteobacteria bacterium
ATGGAAAGCAGTGTGCTACAATCGGCAGGGGCCTGGGCCATGGTGACGATTTTTCCTATATCGGCACCAGTTTTTTCTTGTTTTATCAAAATATTACGTAGTTTGTCAAGGCTGGGGGTTCCATTAAAGTCATGATAGGAGATTATGACCTTGGTGCCATGTTTGTGGGCATGCTTGATGAGGGGACCCTTCAGGGAATCGTCAGTACGTAATTCAATGTCGACATAGTCGGCCCCTGCGGCTACCGCCTGTTCAAGTATGGCCACCCTTTCATCTTCGCCGCCTTGGAAATGGCCACCCTCGTTTCTTGGTCGATTTGTAAGGATCAAAGGGCAGGGTTTGTTTTGTATCAATCTTACTAGATTTAGATCGGCCGGGTTGTGCAATGCGTCTAGCCGTATCTCAAGAACATCGGCCTGCTTCCCAAAGAGGGCTATCTTTCTCGAAAGAAAGTCTGGTTGTGATTCTGCCAGGGGTACACATATCATAGATGCATCCGAAATCTTGCCACTTGCCCCTTTGTGCCCATGGTTAATCAAAAAATGCACATTCGAATAAAAAAGAGGGCATAGATCTCATATGTGTTCATAGGGCCCATGGCAGCGATATCCTTAAGGACACGTGCTTTTTCCATATACATGTAGCTGGCAGCTGGCTATGTTTAGTCACCTTGAAAATAGGGATCCGATTCTGGGTCAATAGAGGCAAGATACCGGCTGATGGCCTCATCGTAGCGGCTGGTTGTCGCAAATACCTTTTTGGCAAGATCAAATCTGGTCTTGAGCGAGGTTGCCCCACCATTGGCCTTCATATCGTTGAGTACCATTTGGTAATCCTGCGGATCGACGATCACTGTTACGTATTTGAAATTCTTGGCCGATGAACGAAGGAGCGTAGGCCCACCTATATCGATATTCTCTATGGCATCTGCCAAACCGGTACCTTCCTTGGCAACTGTTTTTTCGAATGCATAGAGATTCACAACAACCATATCAATGGGAACAATGCCATGGGCGTTCATCTGTGCCACATGTGTCTTATTGTCCCTTATGGCCAATATCCCCCCGTGAATCTTAGGGTGTAAGGTCTTTACACGCCCGTCCATCATTTCAGGAAAGCCCGTGACCTCTGATACGTCCTTTACAGCTACACCGGCATCCCTGATTGTCTTTGCAGTGCCCCCGGTAGAAATAATTTCCACTCCCATCTCGTGGAGTTCACGGGCTAGTTCCGTCACTCCGCTTTTGTCCGTAACGCTGATAAGAGCCCTCTTTATCTTGTTCATCATCATGCCCCTGGGTTTCTTGGTTGAAAAAATGGTCGGGACGAGAGGATTTGAACCTCCGACCCCAGCGTCCCGAACGCTGTGCTCTACCAGACTGAGCCACGTCCCGACACAAAACTTCTGCAGCCTGCATCCCTGAATCTGCCCCTATTTCTATGCTCAAGGTACATAATTTGAAATAGGACCATCCCTGAGATGTACCTCGAATATGCCCCAATACAAGGTATCCTTTCATATATTCGGCCCTGGCAACCTTGTCAACCGTAGGAAAAGATATATAAACTTCTTATATGTTCTAGGCCCCTTAACTCGCATCTTAAGGCATGGCGGCATGATTCAAGGGCGGAACATATGTGCAGGCAGTCGAACAGCAGGAGGTTTATCGTAAAAATACAGAGTCTATGAGCTGTATCTTCATGTATTGGGGGTGCGGCACCAAGGTGCGGGCCGCATAGAAATTTAGTCCAGATCTTTGCCTCATAGATGAAGCATTTATCCCAGGTCTCTAAGCGCAAGGAGGATCAAATGGTCATCGAATCCTATCGTTTCGGCCAGATAGTGATCGACAACAAGGTGTATACAAGCGATCTCAAGATTATTAATGGGGTGGTAAAGGATAATTGGTGGCGGTCCGAGGGACACGTGGTATCACCCTCTGATATCGATGATATAATGGCTGCAAGGCCTGATATCGTAATAATAGGCACAGGGGCATCCGGGATGATGAAGTTGGCCCCTGGGCTTTCCAAGGCATTTACAGACAAGGGTATAAAGGTAGAGGCCCTGCTTACCAAGCTTGCGGCCAAAAGATTTAATGAACTCGTCTCCCGACTTGGGCCTTCAAAGGTTGCCTTTGCCGCACATTTGACCTGTTGACCAGGAAGGGCAGCCAAATGACTACCTGCTAGAATTCCTATGCATATGACACCAGGACTGATAATAGCTGGCACCCACAGCGGCTGTGGCAAGACCACCGTAACATTGGCCTTGATGGCCGCACTGAGGAGACAGGGCCTTTCGGTCGCGCCCTTCAAGGTGGGGCCCGACTTCATAGATCCTGGGCATCACGCCCAGGTATGTAACCGGCCCAGCTACAATCTGGATAGCTGGATGCTTAAGAAACAATATGTTCGGCACCTGTTTAACAAATCCTCCACGGACGCCAATTGTGCTGTAATCGAAGGGGTAATGGGCCTCTTTGACGGTGCACAGGGTGATACCCTGGTAGGATCAACCGCTGAAATAGCCATGTGGCTGGACTTGCCAATCCTGTTGGTAGTGGACGCCCGGAGCCTTGCTGGAAGTGTTGCCGCACTGGTTCACGGATACATCTCATTCAAAAAATGCCTAAGGTTTGCCGGGGTGATACTCAACAGGGTGGGAAGTAAAAGGCATGCCGAAATCCTGGTCGACGCTTTGAAGGTATTGGAATTGCCATGGATAGGGTATCTTGAAAGGGATGATAGGATCAATGTGCCTTCAAGGCATCTGGGGCTTGTGACCGCTAACGATTTCCCTTGGGAACCCGACAAGATGAGAATCTTGGCAGATTGGCTGGAAAGGGGTTGTGATCTCTCTGAATTGTGGAAAATTCTAACGGCCTCAGGTCCTACCTGGCGGGGTACCAGCCTATCGGATGATAGAGTGGGTGATATGCGCCATATTTATACAGTTACGGAAGCAGATGAGAAAAAGGGTGGTGAAACCGTAAGGATTGCTGTGGCCATGGACGAGGCCTTCTCCTTTTATTACCAAGACAATTTGGATCTTCTTCAACAGTATGGAGCAGAGCTGGTCTATTTTTCACCCATTAGGGATGCAAGGCTACCCAAGGGTATTAGTGGATTATATCTTGGAGGTGGATATCCTGAGCTCTATGGTAAAGTCCTTGGGGAAAACCGAACGCTGATCGAGGAGCTTGTTCGTCTGGCAAAAAGGGGAATGCCTATCTACGCGGAATGTGGAGGTATGCTCTATTTGTGTAAACGTATCATGCCCTTAGATGGAACGACAGGGCCCATGGAGATGGCAGGGCTCTTCCCCCTTGATATAAGGATGTATACCAGACGCAGGGCCCTAGGTTATAGGGAGGCTACTATAAAAGGGGATTTCTTGTTAGGACCAATTGGCGCAACCATGAGGGGACATGAATTTCATTATTCCGACATGGATGTGACAGATGCCCCTGGGAGAAATTGCCTGAGTTTCTGTCTACAGGTTAAGGATTCTAACGGAAGGCCAGTCAATCTGCCTGTATTGCGATATAAAAACGTCTTTGCAAGCTATCTACATCTTCACTTTGGGAGTTTTCCCCTCTCGGCCAGGTACCTGGTAAAAAGGGCAATGCAATATCATAATTGATGACTTGATCTTGCAATCCTTCCAGTTGCCCATGGGTGTCCATAGCTAATCAAAAAAGCATTTTCGGATTAACCTTCATGCGGCCAGGTACATGGTGCCTATCTATTAGGAAAAACCTTCCCCATTGGTTCTTTTCATCCCAAGCCTTCATACAGCCCGTATTCTCTATGCTACGCCCAGGGCATGAAGATACTGCCCATATGTATACCTTGTTTTCGCAGATAAACCTTTATGTAGCCCATATTTCCCCCGGTGCTGCGGCCCTGGAAAGTAAATAGGCTTTTTGCTGAGCGGTTTTTTCAAAATTGAGTTTCTTGGATACGGTATGACTCTTGCAAGTATTTTTCGAAAATACATTTTGAACTTAGATCGCATCTTGGTCTTACTGCATCTGCAGGCCGCATGATTTACCGTGAAAATACAGGGTCTATGGGCTGTATCTTCATATATTGGGGGGCGGCACCAAGGTACGGGCCGCTGGAAGTTTAAAGGTGCATAGATTATGGCTACAGCAAACCTGCCAGGGATACAAGAAATCATGTCCCCAGGGGCATTGAACATATCGGGTCCATCTGTTGAAACAGACGGGAAATCGTCCCCTGCTTCCCCATTTGAGGATGTAATAAACAAGGCCTTTGTAGGTGGAAGGTCGATTAAGGCCGGGGACAAGGGCCTTGCAAGGTTACAGGAGGAAAATAACCAGGAAAAGATGTGTTCCCAGGGTGCATATGCAATGCTCAATGCATTTTATACCCTGCTGGCCCAGTATGTCAAAACAGGTTCGGAGGGCCTACAAGACGAGGATATTTTGGGTACCTCTTTGTCCCTTGAACTTGACAAGGGATTGATAGACAAGGGACAAGAGGGGGCTTTGGCCGGTGATATCGGTCGAGAGATCCATTCGGCGACCGACCAGCTTGCCGGGCCCAAGATGTCGGCCATCGCTGAAAATGTACGACAGGATAAGATGGCAGATTTTCTAAAGGCATGGGAGGCCTTGAATGGGAAGGCACTAGTAGCTGCTCAAGCGGATACCAGTACAGACGACAACAGCCTTGCTACACGGATAAGGGCATTCTTTATGCATGTGTTTGCGACGCGGGACAAGGGCATGATATTTGCCGAGGCCGAAGACATTACGCCACCAATAGTTTCACAGACAGGGCAGCATCAGGAAGGCAGGAAGAACTTATTGCCCTTCGATAATGAGATGTCCCCGCGAGCCCCACTAACAGGCATGCTGTCTTTTCCTGTCTTAGGATCCATAAGCCGTGCCCAACAGCCGGTGGCGGCCCATGGAAAAGGAGGCCACGATGCAACCAAGCCTAATATGGCGAGAGATCCTGGCGTTGTCACCACTAATCATCAAGCCGATCGATCATTCAAGGCCTCACATCACAAGGCGATTCCTCCTGACAAGCAGGCATCAGCCCAGCAAACCGTGGAGACGCCCAGGCAAGACAACAAATTGGACAATCCAGGCCCAAAGGCCTCTGCCGATGGTCCTGTCGATGAGGCCTTAAGGGAACCAAGACCTGCAAATACAGGCGGCCGTAAAACAAATGGGCCTTCATTTATCGAATCCAAGGATGGTGTCCGCCAAAGGGCCATCGGTCAGAACGTCGGTAGTCCCTTTAATCAGACCGTAAAAAGATCCTTCAGCCATGGTATTCAGGATAGACCTGGGGATAAAATCCTAGATACTGTCACGATGTCCGGTCCAAGGGTTGACAGGCACCAAGATATATCCAAGGGGATCATTGAGGCCAAGGTCGACACCATCTTGATGCGTGATGAGGACAGAGCCAATGCATCGGACAGGAGCAACGGGGCCATAGGCACCTACAACCATGCCCATTTACCACCCCTTAAGGGAACGAAAGGGCAACAGGTACCCGGTGGAGTTGATGTGACTGGACAGCTTAGCAAGGGCGTTTCAGAGGCAATAAAATCCAACCAGGGGCGGCTTGTCCTTCACCTTGATCCACCGGAGCTAGGCTCGGTGCAAATAAGGATAGTTGTAAATCACCACAATGAAATAAGTGCTACGTTTCTGGCCGAGCACCCTGAAACCAGGCACACGATAGAGCAAAATTTAGGGGGATTGAGGCAGCAACTTGCCAATCAGGGTTTTTCCCTTGGTGACGTGAATGTCGGATTGGGGCATGGGGGGGGCTTTGGGCATGCCAGAGATCAAGACGGAAGGCAGATATTCGATGGTCCAATCCCTGCTAATGTATTGGAATCCAGGACAGATGGCCATGCAGCAGCAAGGCAGACCGGGCAGGTCGTTGCATCCCGTTCTGGTAGTAGTGTTCATTTGATAGCCTGATATGTAATCCGGTTACAAAGGGAGAGTACGACAGATGGAAAGCGGATTCATCAATAGCCCTGTGGCGAGTCAGGATAAGGTGACAGGTGGTGTTAAATATGAGAAACCCCAGGACCGGAACACCCTTGACCGTGAGGATTTTATGAATCTATTCGTGGCTCAACTCCAATATCAGGATCCTATGAATCCCATGGATAGTGAACAGATGGCCTCCCAGGTGGCCCAGTTCAACATGGTGGATCTCATGTACAAGAACAATGATGCCATCAATAACATGGTAAGGGCCGAGGAGTCGAGGACACAGATAGATGCCGTATCAATGATAGGCAGGCGCGTGCGCTACGAAGGAAATAGACTACCCGTTGGTCCCAATGGGCCTTATGCCTTTGAATACGAATTAGATAGGCCCGCAGCCGCTTGCAAGATAACCATCAAGGATGAATCAGGACGCTTAATAAAACAGTGGGATGCAGGCTCGCAAGGAACCGGGCAACATGACCTGGATTGGGATGGTACTGACAGCTCCGGGAATGCGGTATCAGGGGCCATGTACATTGTCAGTATTGAGGCCATGGATGAGCAGGGCAACGATTTGGAGACCAAGACCTGGACTACCGGCCAGGTGAATGCAGTAGCCTTTCCCGATAAAGGGCTACCAGAGCTATCCATAAAGGACGGACCAAGGTTGAAATTCGACCAGATTTCCATGGTGGACGGCACTAGTTGATACCAATGGTCAGGTGCATCACCTGCTCGTCTCTGGTTATAGGCTATTTTTGAATTGCTTGGCACATTCGGGTGCATAATGTCTTGCGTTTGCATCGATCCCTGAAAAAGGGATTCGCTTAGGATGGAATTTTAAAAGAAATAAAGGTTTTAAACATACAAGGAGGAAACATATGGCTCTCACCAGTTCTTTGTATTCAGGCGTAAGTGGCCTCGTAAACATGGGGAATGCCATGCAGGTTATAGGTGACAACATCTCCAACACGAATACCACTGGTTTCAAGGCGGCAAGGGCTACCTTCCAGGATATAATGGCCCAGTCCATCAATACTGCCCGAGGTGGTTCCCAGGTAGGCAGGGGCTCTGCCATGTCCGATGTGGCGCCACTCTTTATCCAGGGTTCCTTTGAGAGCACCTCTTCGCCCACAGATCTGGCCATAGCGGGGAATGGTTTTTTTATGGTGACCGATCCCAAGGTTGAAAACAGCATATATTTTACCAGGGCAGGTCAATTCCATGTGGACAAGTTGGGATATCTGGTCAACCCTGCAGGCCTCAGGGTCCAGGGGTGGGGCATGGAGACACAACCTGACGGCAGCGCAGAGATCGTTGGTGCGATAAAGGATGTTCAGTTGACCACGACCTCACCTCCGGTTGCCACTTCACAGTCTACAATAGCGGTGAACCTGGACAGCCGGG
The DNA here is from genome assembly GCA_015489365.1 of Deltaproteobacteria bacterium. GTDB lineage: Bacteria > Desulfobacterota > Dissulfuribacteria > Dissulfuribacterales > QOAL01 > S143-34. The sequence continues at coordinate 7,404 of WFZW01000065.1, forward strand.
TCTCCGGTCCAGTGGATGCAAGGAGCCTTGAGACCGCCTGGGTGCAGAAAAAAGGTGAGCTTTCCCCTGATGTTGATTATGAATACAAGACTACTATTAATGTCTTCGACAGCGTGGGTAATACCCACGAGTTGAGCGTATATTTTGACCGAACCCACCAGGACAGGGAATGGGAATTCCTTGTCACCATGTCCCCTGAGGAAGATAAGAACATATTCGCCACCGCACCGGACGTTCCCCCGGATAACAGGGGTATCCTTATGCGGGGTTATATCCATTTTACCCCCCAAGGGAGCATAGACGGGATATACAGCAAGCATATAGCGGGAATCGGGGAAGTCACTAGCAGTACGAATACCCAGTACGCCAACTCCAGTTTCTATTCCGATGGGACAGGAACCTCAAAGGTCAACTTCCGCATAGAGGACATAGAGGATCTTCCAACCCCGCTTCCCAATGGAAGTACATATACCATCTCCGACCAGCCCCATGTTTGGCTGGAAGATGCCACGAATCCAGGGACCTATCAAGACTTCTACGTGGTAGCCTTTGATCCTGAAGATGACGAGCTTACCCTTGCCGATGCAAGTGGTAATCCGCAGATAGTGGCCAAGTATTCCGCCAATAATGATGAAAACATACAGCGCTTCGGCACAAGGATCTTGAACTTTCACGATCCCAGCGGCGTTGGAGACATTGCGGTCAATCAGGACATAGATACGACAAACAACAAGCTAGATCAGCTGGAACTCGATGACCTCTACCGGATCGATCCGAACGATGATACTACATGGATCGATTTCAACGACTCTGCATATACAATTACTGCCTATGATCATGACAACATGACCGTTACCATAAGGGATAACAGTACCTCGACATCTTCTACCTATCAGATACGTCCAACCGACATCCGGGGTGATTGGTTCGATGTCTCCTATGGCAACCATAACTATCCTGAGCTCAAGGCCTATTTCCTGCCCCCAACAGGTCAGGTTCTTGCAACTACTGGAGAGGACCTGTCTGCCCAGATGATGGAGATTGATTTCGGAGCGTTTGCCACGGTTAACCAGAACAACGATGGAAGTTTTGATCCCCCCACGAAGTGGACCACCGAGGCGATCACGACCACCCAATACGCAAACCGGTCCAGCACCCTTTTCTATGACCAGAACGGCTTTGGGCCAGGCTTTCTGGAATCGGTCAATGTCGATTCCGAGGGTATCATATCAGGTAGTTATTCCAATGGGCGCATAATATCGTTGGCCCAGTTGGGCCTTGCCCGCTTCAATAGCCCAACGGATCTGTCCAAGGAAGGTGGAAACCTATGGCGGGAGACCACGGCTTCAGGCTCACCCATTACCGGTCCGCCTAGGACGAATGGCCTCGGGAGTATCGCAGCAAATGCCCTTGAACAATCGACCGTAGACATGGGCACTGAATTTGTCAAATTGATCACCACGCAGAGGGCATTTCAGGCAAATTCCAGGGTCATTACCACTACTGATGACATGTTGAATGAATTACTAAATATGAAACGTTAACTTGGCATTTTGTTCCTATCCATGGTGACCTCCCTGTATCTTGCAGGGAGGTTTTTTTGTTGCAAATTGATGTCTAGTTGGCTATGAAATCCTGTGTTTGATTTTTTAAGGGGTCTTTTTAGGGATTGAGATATACGGGACCGTTTCGGAACAGCGGTTGAAAAATTTTGTCAGGGAAATTCACCGCGAAAATACATCCTGGATAAGGGCTGTATTTTCATAGTCCAGGGAATGCGGGGCCAACATAATGGGCCGCATGGAAGTTTAGGAGATGAGGAAGTCATGCCTAAAGGATTGCGCTGGAAAATAAGCTTGATGGTAGTGCTGGTGGTGGCGTCAGTATTGATTGTCTTGCCTTCCTTTTATAAGGATACCCCCCATTGGTACAAAAAATATATCTATGGTGGTGGGCTAAAGCTCGGCCTGGACCTGCAGGGTGGCATGCACCTGATCCTCAGGGTAGATGTGGATCAGGCGGTAAGAAATGCCGTCAACCTGGCTGCAAGGGACCTACAGGATGCCCTCAGGAGCAATCATATAACAGTGGTGCCCAGGAAATCCGAAGGACCGGATGAAATAACCTTCTCTGTGCCCAACAAGAGTGCCATCGAGAGGATAAAATCCATAGTGGAAGAGGACTTCCCAAACCTTGTCATTACACAGATAAATCAGGAAGGAAAGTTTCCTCTGATCACGTTGAAGATCTCCCCGGCCGAAGAAAAATTTATACGCGAGCATGCCGTTGATCAATCGTTAGAGATCATCCGCAACCGTATAGACCAGTTTGGTGTAACCGAGCCGGTGATTGTACGCCAGGGAACCCAGGAAATCGTGGTCCAGTTACCCGGTGTCAAGGATCCTAAAAGGGCCATAAAATTGATTGGGCAGACTGCACAACTGGAATTCAAGTTGGTGGATGACGATGCAAGGATTGATCTGGGAGCGCTTATCAGACAGGCCAGGGAGGATGGCCGTCTGCCTGCAACCTTTGACGCCAAGACCCTCAATGCTGTTTTGAAGGGTCAGATACCAAGGGGCGATGCCATATATTTAATGAAAGAGGTAGATCCCCGCACCGGAAGGGTGCGCAAGGTGCCCATCTTACTTAAAGACAAGACCTTAATGACAGGTGATGCCGTAAAGACTGCCCATGTCCGTATAGGTGGAACCTTCAACGAGCCCTATGTAGCCCTGGAGCTTACTGACAGGGGGGCCAAGTTGTTTGAAAAAATAACCTCTGAGAATGTAGGGAAGAGGTTGGCTATAGTCCTCGATGGGGTTGTGCGCTCAGCGCCCGTGATACGGGAACGCATCGGTGGAGGGCATGCCCAAATAACCGGCTCGTTCACCCATGAAGAGGCCTCTGATCTTGCCATAGTATTGAGGGCAGGTGCCCTTCCCGCCCCGGTTCACATTATACAGAATGTGACCGTTGGCCCTTCCCTTGGTAGGGACTCGATCCAGAAGGGATTGGTCTCAGGTATCATGGGGGCCTGCTTTGTGATCGTCTTTATGGTGATCTATTATCATCTGTCCGGTTTCATTGCGGATATAGCCATGCTTCTGAACCTCCTTTTCCTCATGGCGGTTCTATCCCTTTTCCATGCCACCCTTACGTTACCCGGAATCGCAGGTATCATATTGACCATAGGTATGGGAGTCGATTCAAATGTCCTTATATTCGAGAGGATGAGGGAGGAAAAGGCCTTGGGCAAGCCGCTCAAGGGCTTTATCGATGGAGGATACGACAAGGCCTTCTGGACCATCGTAGATGCCCACGTAACCACCCTCATTACGGCCATGGCCTTGTTCCTGTTTGGAACAGGTCCGATAAAGGGTTTTGCAGTAACCCTATCGGCAGGTATCATAATCAACCTGTTCACCGCTATCTTTGGTACGCGAATTGTGTATGACTGGTTGCTTGCCAAGAAGGCACTCAAGGATCTCAAGTTTCTACAGCTTGTCAAAAAGACCTCGATAGACTTCATAGGCAGGAGGTATATTGCCTTTGGGCTGTCCGGTATCCTTGTGCTCAGCGGACTCTTCGCATTTGTTCAGATCCAGCGTGGGGTGGCAAACCTTGGCGTGGATTTTGCCGGAGGAACAATGGTTCAATATAAGGCTGACAAGCCCTTTACCCTAGATAAGATCAGATCAGCCATGGAAAAGGCAGGCATCAAGGGCTATACCCTTCAGGAAGTACCAGGAGAAAACGTGCTCATAGTCAGGGTTAAAAAATCAGAGGCCACGGTTGGAAACGTTGAAGCACAGATAACCCGTACCCTTAATGAAAAATTATCGTCCATACACTTCGTCATGGAAAGTAAGACGGAAATCGGTTCTACTGTCAGTAAGGAACTTAGAAAAAAGGCCATCATTGCTATCTTGATCTCCCTGGCCGGCATCATCGGCTATCTGGCCTTCAGATTCAATCTGAGTTTTGGTGTGGCGGCCGCGGCAGCTACCTTCCACGATGTGCTTGCAGTCCTGGGTATTCTCTATATCCTGGACAAGGAAATAACCCTTCTGACAGTTACTGCACTGCTGACCCTGGCAGGTTATTCCTTGACGGATACGGTGGTGGTCTTTGACAGGATTAGGGAGAATATTCGTCGGTACCAGAAATTGGCCTTCGATCAGATCATAAACAGAAGTGTCAATGAAATGCTTGGGAGAACTATCATTACCTCACTTACCACCCTTATCGTGGTACTATGCCTCTTTTTCTTTGGAGGGGTGGTGATTCACGATTTTGCATTGACCTTGATGTTGGGTATTATCATTGGTACCTATTCGTCGGTATTCGTGGCAAGTCCCATCGTATTTCATTGGCATAAGGGCAAGGCCCCCAGATAGTGCCCTGTCCCATTTATAGAATTTAGATGGCCTATGGAACGATTGATTGTCAAGGGTGGCTCATCTTTGAAGGGGCGGACCAGGATCAGTGGGGCCAAAAATGCCGCCCTGCCGATGCTTGCTGCCACATTACTTACAGGTGGCGAATTTACATTTACCAACGTGCCCATGCTCCATGATGTGACCACCCTGGTAATGCTTCTCAAGGACCTTGGAGTGGATGCAGACCTTTCTCCGGGTTCATCGTCCTGCGTCTTGAGAATCGATTCATCATCCCTGAGCAAGTATGAGGCCTCATACGAGCTTGTACGCCAGATGCGTGCATCGATCCTTGTCTTGGGGCCCTTAATGGCTAGAGAGGGACAGGCAAGGGTATCTCTACCCGGTGGCTGCGCAATCGGAGCCCGTCCTATTGATTTTCATCTGAAGGGGCTTGAACTTATGGGGGCAAAGTTGAAATTGGAAGAGGGCTACGTGGAGGCAAAGGCCGCCAGGCTCAACGGTGCCCATATCTATTTCGATGTACCTTCAGTGACAGGCACCGAGAATCTGATGATGGCCGCCGTGACAGCAAGGGGTAAGACCACACTGGAAAATGCGGCGCGCGAGCCTGAGGTGACGGCACTGGGGAACATGTTGAGGAAGATGGGGGCAAAGATCAAAGGACTGGGGACAGAAACCATATCCATTGAAGGGGTCAGGTACCTGAACCCAACGGAATGTGACATTATTCCAGACAGAATCGAGGCAGGAACATTTATGATGGCCGTGGCCGCTGCCGGTGGCAAGGTGCTAATTGAAGATGTCATTCCCGGGCATCTCGATGCCGTGATATCCAAGTTGAGGGTGGCTGGTCTGCATCTGGACGTAGATAATGACAGGATATTAGTCAAAAAGAGGGGCAAACTCAAGAGTATCGATATAAAGACCCTTCCCTATCCTGGCTTTCCAACGGATCTGCAGGCCCAGATGATGGCGATTATGTGTTTGGCATCGGGACTCAGTGTGATCACAGAGACCATCTTCGAGAATCGTTTCATGCACGTGGCTGAGCTAAGACGTCTAGGCGCAGAAATCAAGGTGGAGGGCAGAAGTGCCATAATAAGAGGGGTAAAGGGGCTCAAGGGTGCCCAGGTAATGGCCACCGATCTTAGGGCCAGCGCGTGTCTTGTGCTAGCAGGGCTAGCAGCCAAGGGCCCTACCATCATATCCGGTCTTCAACATCTGGACCGGGGTTACGAGGCCATGGACAAGAAACTCGCGGCCCTTGGCGCCAACATAAGCAGGGTAAACGAATAGGCGCCCTGGTTCCCTACAGTCCATACCTCGATTCTGTGTCTTCCAGTACATCGGAAACATGGTACAAAAGTAGAATGTATTTTTTATCCGGGAATGTATCCTTCTTAGCCATAGACACGGGTATACATGGACAAAGGGCAAGATGTTTTAAGCAGAATATTTTCATGTTTCATTGTGCCTGCCTTGCTAGTGGCTATTATCATGAAGATGAACACCTTCCCGTTCTACATCTTTTTAGGGATGATACGAAGGTGTAGGCTATAAAGGGTTCATGTTAGGGTAACTGATGCGGGGGTTCACCTGTGACAGATAAGGTCCGATTAACAGATGGTTTTCATAGGCGCCTCAATTACTTGAGACTTTCGGTTACAGATCGGTGTAATCTCCGTTGCATGTATTGCATGCCTCAGACCGCCTTTTCGTGGATGCCAGCCGATGAGATCTTGAGCTATGAAGAAATATTAAAGGTGTGCCGGGTATTGGCCGATCTTGGCGTGGAAAAGGTACGCCTTACAGGTGGAGAACCCCTTGTACGCAAAGACCTTGAGCGGCTGATAGGCGGCATGGCTGATCTGCCGGGTATAAAGGAACTTTGCCTTACGACCAATGGGGTACTTCTCGAAAGGTCTGCAAGATCCCTCTACGATGCCGGGATTAGGCACATCAATATTAGCTTGGATTCATTGGTGCCTGGAAAATACAAGTATATTACCGGGTTCGATCTGTTCGAACAGGTATGGGCTGGACTACATGCGGCACTGGAGACCGGATTTTCACCTGTGAAGATAAATTGCGTCATCATGAAGGGGGTTAATGACGATGAGATAGTTGACATGGCAAGTCTTTGTCTCAGATTCCCGCTGGAGATAAGATTTATCGAGTTCATGCCCATTGGTGAGGATTCATTTTGGGATCCAGGCCGGCTCATGACGAATGATCAGGTAAAAAAGGTTATAGAGCAGGACCTCGGCACGCTCCATGAGGTTGGTAATCCAGGTGGTGGGGGACCTGCCGTAATATATACCCTAGATGGTGCCATAGGAAAATTGGGTTTCATAAGCCCCATGAGCCATCATTTTTGCGCAACCTGTAATAGACTTCGCCTGACAGCCGATGGACGTTTGCGCCTATGCCTTTTCTCTGACAGGGAGGTAGACATCAGGAGTATCATCAGAAAGGGAATTTCTTTAGAGGAGCTGGAATCCTTCTTTCGCAAGGTCGTTCTTCTCAAACCCAGGGGATATGAACATCTTGGCAAGTTACAACCTTCATGTTCAAGACAGATGTCCAGCATAGGTGGATGAGCCTGGTGGACGAGCTGGACCTGCTATACTGGCAGGTCTTTTCAGTAGATTACATTTACATGGCCAGAAGACCCCTTAGCGGATTATGCCATTTGCTGTGAAAATATATCCTAAGCAAGGGCTATATCTTCGTGTCCAGGGGGGCGGGCCACATGGAAGTTTCGGTTTTTTTAATCTTTCATCATTAGGAGGACAATATGTTGATCTTAGAGGATCTCCTCTATACGGAAAACCATCTATGGGTCCGTTCCTCAGAGGGCGACAATAACGCCGTCATAGGTATGACAGACTATGGCCAGGAACGTATTGGCCCTATTGCTGCCATTGACCTGCCTGCCACAGGCGAGGTGATTGCCGAGTCTGATGTTTTTGGCACAGTGGAAAATATGAAGGCAGAGGTTACTGAATTGCTTGCCCCTGTATCGGGTAAGGTAAGGGAGGTAAATACAGCGGTTATCGATCAGCCCGACATCATAAACGAGGACCCCTATGAGGATGGCTGGCTCTTGCAGCTAGAGCTCGCTCAGCCGAAGGAGCTAAAGGACCTTATGACAGCAAAGGATTATGAGGTATATGCAGAAGAACAGAGATTGAGGGACGAAGAAGAAAGCGCACTGGAGGACCCTGTGGAGGCATTGGAGGTAGAGGAGACATGATTGGAAAGATTGCCCTGTGTTTTCCTGGCCAAGGGTCCCAATATGTAGGTATGGGTAAGGAATTCCTGGATGTCGTTCCAGGTGCCAGGGAGGTCTTCTCTAGTGCGGAAAGGGTTACGGGTATCCCTGTAGAGAGCTTGTGTATAGACGGCCCTGTCGAGGAATTGACAAAGACCATCAATCTCCAGCCCTGTCTTACAGCAGTTGGGATAATTTGTGCCATGGCCGTCATGGATGCAGGGATTAAGCCAGATGCAGTGGCAGGGCACAGCTTGGGCGAATATCCGGCCCTGTGGGTCTCGGGTGTTTTGAATATGGATGATACCTTTCGCCTTGTAAGATATCGCGGTCAATTCATGGAGGATGCTGCCCAAAAAAATCCTGGGGCAATGGCCGCAGTGATCGGGCTTGAGAAAGAAAAATTAGAGGATCTCGTAGGAGCCGTGGCTGCCTCTGGCGGGGTCCTTTCACTGGCCAATTATAACTCTCCAGATCAAATCGTTATCACTGGTGAAAAACATCTCGTCTCAGAGGCGTGTAAGGCCGTTAAACAGGCAGGGGGAAGGGCAGTGCCTCTCAAGGTGTCAGGTGCATATCATAGCGATCTCATGAAGGATGCGGCGGATGCCTATTCCCTGGTCCTGGCAGAATTGGATTTCTCTGCACCTAGGATGCCCTTTTATAGCAACGTTACCGGTAAGGCTGAATATGATCCCGACAAGATCAGGCAACTCATGGCAAAGCAGATATGTTCTCCGGTCCGATGGAGTCACTCAATAAGCAACATGGCGCAAGATGGCATCGGCACATTCATAGAGGCAGGGCCTAAAAAGGTGCTGACAAATCTAATACGCAAGTGTCTGCCGGATTCCAACAACTTGTTGATATCTGTTGAAAACCCAGAAGGGCTTCAATCCTTGAAGGAGGAATTGGATTAGTACATGAAGACAAAAGATATTTCAGGACTACGGTGCAAAAGATGTAATCAGGAATTGGAACTATGCCGCCGTTGAAGGGGTGTCGCCCTTAGGTGTAAGGGCTGCGGCACAGTCTACCCTTTGAGTGAATATGCAAGGTTCCTGGATGATAAGATGGAACGTATGCTAGCCTTTACCCGTTGTGACAGGATCTAGGGTCTCGTCAAGTCTGAACTGCCACACCTTCATGCAGCCTTGTATCCTAATCAAGGCCCAGTAATTATCTCCTGGCCGTCCATGAAGGGGCGCAAGGCAACAGGGACCTCCACCGTCCCGTCGGCCCGTTGAAAATTTTCAAGAATCGCTACCACTGTTCTTCCTACGGCAAGGCCCGATCCATTCAAGGTATGGACCAGACGTGTTTTGTTTCGTCCCTTTGGCCGGTAGCGTATATTTGCACGTCTGGCCTGAAATGCCTCAAAATTACTGCAAGAGGATATTTCACAGAAACGGTTCTGGCCAGGGAGCCATACCTCTATATCATATGTCTTTGCCGCAGAGAACCCCAGGTCACCTGTACAAAGGACTACGACCCGATAGGGTATCCCAAGCTCTTGTAGTACCTCTTCTGCATCCAGCAGAAGTGAATCAAGTTCCTCATAAGAGTGCTCGGGCTCGACGAATTTTACCAATTCTACCTTATTGAACTGGTGTTGCCTGATTATTCCCCTTACGTCCCTGCCATAAGAGCCGGCCTCTGAACGGAAGCAAGGTGTATAGGCAACGTAGAAAAGTGGCAGATCATCTTCCTTTAATATTTCATCCCTGTGGAGATTCGTGACTGGAACCTCGGCTGTTGGTATCAGGAAATAATTGGTATTTTCAAGCCGAAAGAGGTCCTCCTCAAACTTGGGTAATTGCCCTGTACCCGTAAGCGAGGCCTCGTTGACTATGAACGGAGGCAGTACCTCACGATAGCCGTGCCTTTTGGTATGCATACTGAGCATAAAGTTGATGAGGGCCCGCTCCAATCTGGCGCCTGCGCCGTGATACACAGCGAAACGGGCGCCTGTGATCTTTGCGGCGCGTTTGAAATCCAGGATTCCCAGTCCTTCGCCAATATCCCAGTGAGGGGCAGGGGAGAAATCGAACTCAGGGATATCGCCCCATCTTTTCACAACGACGTTATCCTTCTCCGTCTGGCCAACAGGTACGGATTCATGAGGGATGTTAGGAATGAGCAATAAAAACTCCTTCAAGGCAGAATCCTCTATGGCAAGGCGTTTTTCCAGTTCCTTTATCCTGGAGCCCACCTCCTTCATTTGGGCTATCAGCCCAGAGGGATCTTTCTTCTCCCTTTTGAATCCTGCAATCCTCTGGGAAACCCTGTTTCTTTCGTTTCTAAGTGTCTCCAATTCCTTGAGTATGGCCCTTCTCTTTGCATCGATCTCCAACAGTTCATCCACGGAGATCCTGGTGTTTCTGTGTTGCAGTGCCTTTGAGACCTTTTCCTTGTTTTCCCTGATGAAACGTATGTCCAACATGTCTAATCTCCAGAATCAAATGGGTAATATATACTTTGACTGTTGCCCTCATTTTGGGGACGATATGACCCAAGGGGCTGGCAATAAATGTTCCTGCCGACACGTTGCCCAGATCCTTGCGTCTTAATGACTATCTTACAGGATGCCCGGTCTAAATGGGGCAGGGGCACGGATTTTACCTGGGCTGGTATTTTTACGGTAAATGCTGGATAAATACAATAGGAGAGTTCTTGGGATCTTCCATCTAGTGCATCTTTTCATAAATATGATAAGGCCGTATTGGATGGGAAGTAGGGGCATCCTTATCCATATAAGGCCCTGGCATGGATTTACCGTGAAAATATAGAGTCTATTGACTCTATCTGTATTGGGGGTGCGGCACCAAGGTACGGGCCGCATGGAAGTTTAGACGAGGAATCCATGCGAAGGGCACCGTCCTGCAACAGGCCAGTGTTATGATCAACGTATGCAGGCTGAGCGGACCTGCTTCAGGTCTGTTTCCCCGGTAAGCACCTTCCTGATGCCATCCTGTTTCAAGGTGAGCATACCATTTTCCATACCATGCTCCCTTATCTCTGCAACGCTCGCCTTTTTTTGAATGAGCTTTCTTAGGCCATCATTGGATACCAGCAACTCGTGGATTGCCATCCTGCCCTTATAACCAGTCTTGTTGCAATGTGGACAGCCTGTGGGCTTGAACAGGGTGGCCCGCTCCAACAACCCTGGATCCAGGGGCTTGGATGGATTATGCCCATATTCATGGAGTATGAGTTCCTTTTCCTCGTCACTTGGGGTGTAGGCCGTCTTACATTTCGGGCATAGGCGTTTGACAAGCCTCTGGGCCAGGACACCTAGCAAGGCATCGGCGAAATTGAAGGGATCCATACCCATGCCGAGCAACCTGGTAACGGTTTCAGGGGCGGAATTCGTATGCAGGGTGGAAAAGACAAGGTGGCCTGTTAAGGATGCCTCGATTACGGTATTGGCGGTCTCCTCATCCCTGGTTTCCCCCACCATTATCACATCAGGGTCGGCCCTGAGGAATGCCCTGAGTACCTTTGCAAAGGTGAGCCCTATGGCAGGCTTGACCTGGACCTGCCTAAGTCCCTCCTGTACGATTTCAACCGGGTCCTCTGCTGTCCATATCTTTTTTTCAGGCCTATTAATGTATCCAAGGGCGGCGTGTAGGGTTGTGGTTTTACCTGATCCAGTTGGTCCTACTACCAGTATCAGGCCATATGGCATGCTAAGGAGCCTTTTCATCTCATTGAGGTTTTCCTCAAGTAGCCCCATCTTGTCAAGGGGCATGGCATCGGATGCGGCTAGTATCCTCAATACGATATCTTCATTGCCCTCGGTGGTAGGCAAGGTGGCCACGCGTAGTTCAATAGTCCTGCCGGTTCTGGACCTGAACTTGATCTTGCCATCCTGTGGCAACCTTTTTTCCGCTATGTCCAGATTGGACATGATCTTTATCCTGGATACGAGCGCCCGTTTATAATTGAAGGGGATATTCTGGTATTTCATACAATCCCCATCGATCCTTAGCCTTACCAAGGCCCCTCTTTTCCCGGTAAGTGACTCAATATGGATGTCCGATGCATTTCTTAGGAAGGCATCCTCGATAATCTTATTGGCCATTTGTACGACGACGCTATCTGCATCGCTGGCGACATCTTCATCCTCTTCCTCTTCGGTTTCTTCATCTACTAGCTCAAGCTGTTCGAAGACATCCTCACCATCGCCTCCAACCGAATATTTTCCGTAGAAATAATCGATGAATTTATCGATATCCTCCTTCAAGGCCACGGCAAATTCAAAATTTTTGGCCTTGAGTACCCTTCTAATATTATCTATTTTGGTTAGATCGTGAGGGTTGTCCAGTGCCACAACCAAGACGCCTGCTTCTTCCCTTATGGGGACACAGGCGTTGGAACGGAAGAAGTGTTCCTTTATCCCGTGAATGCAGGAAGGGGTCCCCCCGACCTCAAGTTCATCGAATTCCACGAATGGGCATCGGTAATATTCACTAAGGGAGCGTCCTATCTCTATGGTGTCAATGTCAAACTGGTTTATGAGTACATTCTCAATAGTCTTTTTGCCCTGCTTGGCCAGGGCCTTGGCCTGCTCTAATTCCTCTTCGGAGATTATCTCATTTCTTATGAGGTAATAGAATCTTCCGAATTTTTGAGCGGTTTGAGAGAGATCCTTGAGGCGTTGAGCCGCATTTCTAAATGATGGATCCAGACGGATGATCTGTTCTAGGGCTTCAAGTGCCTTGGTGACAGCTCCTGTTTTTTCATGGGTCAGGGCCAATTGATAGAGGATCTCCAACCGCTGATCCTTTGAGAGCCGATGGTCATCCAATGCCTTTTCTAGGTATTCCAATGCGTCGAAGGGCATATCAAGCTTCAAGTAGGATTGCCCTATTTTTGCCCTGATTTCACCTAGTCGGCGCCCGGCCTTCAGTAGGGATTTCAATTCGTCGATCGCCTCTGCAAGAAATCCGGCCTCTATAAGGCCCATGCAGTTATTATATTCCCGATCGAACTCGTCCTCTTCGGAGTTGGCAGTGGAATCCGTTATGCCATTTTGCCGGTGGTCATCGGAATCGCCTTGGATCGCCTTGAGCTGTTCTTCGATCCTTTTTGACAGGTCACTGGGTAGATCATCGCCCATCTCCCTCAGAATGTCCTCATAAAGGAGACGGGCCTCTTCCTTCAGGCCATGATGCAGATAGAGTTCTGCCTCTTGTAGTCTTTCTTCAAAGGAATTGGCAGCAGATAGCTGGCTATCAATCATGTCGCCATGCCCTTAAAACAGATTTTACCGTGCACAGGGGAATGGTTTCCTCACCGTTTTTCAAGGTCCCTTCAAAGGGTCCCTTGACCTCCTGTGTAGGTTTCCATGTCATTTTCCGTGTGCCTTCACTTACAGGTTCAGTATCGGACAGGATCGTGATACCTCTTGAACCATCGTACATGATTGTCACGATCTTACAGGTACAGTTACCATCATTGTTACCTGCTCCGGCTATAAATTCAGGCTTGATCACAGGGAACTCGAATCGTTTCAAGACGTCTTCATCGAGAGCAGCCAGTTGACCCTTGAGCAGGGGCCCTATTTTGGACCACGGCCATTTCTTCAGCCCCTTAAGTGGAAAGGCCGAAAGTGAACCCAGCTTTCCCTTCATTGACCAGACCGGAGGACCATAGAAACACACCTCCTTGTCAGGAAAGGCAACCTTCTTTCCACCTAGGCTTATCAGCATAATCTTGTCCCAAGGTGGTGAAAGTGGCCTTTGTTCAGGGGTATCTGTTGGCATATCGAGGGCCGCAGTATCAGGGAGCCCCAGTTTCTTGCCTGTCAATTTAGCCAGACGTCTTGCCTCCTTTTCCAGGGTGGACCGTATGCCTTCCTGGAACCTGTGAAGCTTCTCCATCCCTGATGTATTTTTCAGGAGGATTTCTACAGGCATTATCTTTTCTATGCACGAGACCAATACATCTAGGTGTTCGTCTAGGACGTGAAGGATCTCATCCTCAGAAGGTGAGGAGGCAATCGATTTAGATTCTGGTTTGGCTGGACCTTGTAGCTGGGTGGCAGTGTAGGGCAGGGATTCCTCTTTTTTATCACTTACAGATCCGGATTCTTGTGGGTTGTCTGGCATAGAAGAAAGGGAAGGGGGAGCTTGGACCGTATTGTTTCCTTCTCCATGGTTTTTTAGCTCGATATGTATATCCGTGGCCTTGGTGCCTGGGGTCTTTGTGGGTTCTTCATCTGTCTCCTCGGGCAGTTCCCCTTCCTTGAGTATCTTTTCAAGTTCCAGGGCAGTGGCATTTAACCCATCGGTCAAATCCTGTGGCAGCGCGGCCCTGTTGGCCTGAGGTAGTACTGACAGCTGTTTCAGGCCTTCGAGGCCCCTTTTTAATACGACTGGACTGCTGGCAGCTATCGTTTCTGGATGGTCTTCCATCCTGCTCAGGATATCAAGCATTAAGCGGATGAGGTGTCTGGCTTCGGCGATATCCTTGATGACGGGTTCCGTATTTATACCCTTCAAGGTATCGATTGCAGCCGCTACCTGCTCAGTGGTAATTTCCCATTCCAGTGTCGATAATTGTTGGTCCAGGGTATCGAGCAACGCGGACAGCTCATCCTTTTCTGCGCTGGTATCGGGTTTTTCCTCGATTTCGGGTTCGAGTTCTAGCTCGAGTTCCAGGAGGTTTTCCTCTACACCTTCTTCCCCCTTGGATTCAGACGACGGGGCTGGTGGTGCCAAGATGGAGGGTTCGAGATCTAAATCCGCCTCTGGGGTTATTTCATCGGGCGAGTTGTTCTCTGAGACCTCTTTGACCTCATTTGTCAGGGGATCGATCTCTATCTTCCTGGAAGGTTTGAATAGATCATCAATGGTATCTTCGATTTCATCAGTAAGGATGTTGGGGTTGAGGGTATCTTTCTCTTCTGTCATAGTGTTTCTCCCTGAATGAAAAGGGATGACATCTGACCCAGATGAACGAGTCGTCCTTTTTCTTCCTTTTCCGTCCTTGGTCATCTTGTGCCTGTCCATAAACGGTCTTTTCGCCTGATCTCGACATCATGGGGAAAATTTTATTCTTTGGGATACTGGCTACATGCCTATGGTAAAATTTTTCAGATGCCTTAACCTCGAGCGAAAATCCATTTTTCGATAGGCACCAGCTTATTTTGCCATCAGGTGCTTTCTGGCCACATGTCGAACCGTCAGTTTACTGATTGCCTTAAGTGTTTCAAAAACGCCCATGCCCTTGGTGGCTGCTGCCTCGAATGCCATTGTATGTAAGTGACTATTTAGATCCGATTCCAGTTCATCCAACTCCAATGTGGGAATCGGCGTACTTACGAGATCCCTCTTGTTGTATTGGAGGATGAGCGGGATTTCATTGAAACTTAAATTGTTTTCCATAAGATTTTTTTGTAGGTCCTCAAGGCTTTCTATGTTTTTCGCCTGCCTGACCCTCAGGGAATCCGCCACGAAAACCAGGCCATCAACTCCCTTGAGGACGAGCTTTCTGGTAGCTTCATAGATTGCCTGTCCTGGCACTGTATAAAGCTGGATTCGAATGTCGAATCCATTGACCTTCCCAAGATTCAATGGCAAGAGATCAAAAAATAAGGTGCGATCCCCCTTGGTCTCAATGGTGAGCATCTTGCCCCTGGCACGATCACTCATGGCGTTATATATGTAAAGAAGATTGGTGGTTTTCCCGCACCTGCCCGGTCCATAATAGACAATCTTGCAATGGACCTCTTTTTTGCTCAGATCTATGAGGGCCATAGCTAGTTGCAGATTCCAAAGACTTGCTCGATGGTTTTGATAAGTTGGGCTACCCTGATCCTTACCAATCCCAATGAGACATCATCGCCAAATATGGTAATAAGTATCAGTGCTGAACCGATCCGGGCGAAATGGATACTGTCCTTTTTCCCCTTATGAAACAGCAAAGAGAAGTCGTCTTCTCCTATGAGTTTTGCCATCTGAGAGGTGGCTCCGAAGTTTGCTGCTGCTAGGGCTGCCAGGGATGTGGTGTCGAGATCATTACGTTTTTTCCCACAACTGGCGACTATGTTCCCAGCTTCATCAATGAGTAAAACCGTATGCACCCCGGCCTTGATCAAGGACTTGTCTATTTGAATCTTTGCCTTTTCTAGAACCGGACCTGTAACTACTAAATCAGCCATGATTGATGGTCCCTGCCATGTTCAGGGGATCTTAAACGGGTCAGTAACCCTCTCCATACCCTGAAAAGTTATTACCTAAACCTTTTGCGGCCCGAGCGTTTGAGGCCGCATCCGGGTCACGAGAACGAATAAATTGTCTTTGTATCCAAGGAATAAAGTATATATCTTGGCTTCTGCCCCAGCCTTGAGGCAGGCTTGAAAATTGTCAACACCGTTAGTTTCGTTTTGTGTCCCACCATCGATCTACCCGACTTATCGGAAAGCTGAGGAAAAAGATAAAAGGGGATACCTCTATTCCCTCAAGTTCGTGACTTTTCCCGCCGATAATATGATAAACGTACGCACCTTACCTGCCTTTCGATTGGAAGGGGGGATCGGCTGTTCTGTGAATATTTTTTATCCGAAAATGCATTTTTGATTAGCCATGGACACACAAGGACATACATGGACAAAGGCAAGATGTTCCCAGATATGCATTTTCATACTTCACTGTGTCCGTACTGGGAATGGCAGTCATCGTGAAAATACATCTCTTGGATAAGGGCTGTGTATTCATATTAGGAGGTGCGATATTGATTGTATTGGTCACATGAGATTGATTGAGGGGGTTGCCATACCATGAGCATATCCATGGCCAAGAGGCTGGATAAGGTGGAGGATTTGCCATCCTTGCCCCACACCTTACACAAGGTATTGGAGGGACTCGATAGCGTTTCTGCATCTGCTAAGACATTGGAAGGTATAATTCGTGAAGACCCGGTGCTTACTGCAAAGATACTCAAGATGGCCAATTCCCCTTTTTATGGAATCCAGGGCGAGGTAAGCAGCATAGCAAAGGCGGTTGTAGTCTTAGGTTTTGAAGAGGTTCGCAGTCTGGTGATAGGACTTTCGCTCACCGGAGCGTTTGGAGGAGACTTGGGGGTGGAAGAATTCGATGCCCAGAGCCTGTGGCTTCATTCCATCGGTGTTGCCAAAACGGCCCATATGTTGGCGACCCATGTGAATGGATGCGTGCCGGATGAACTGTTTACTGCAGGCATAGTTCATGATCTGGGGCGTTTTTTGTTGTGCCTGTATTTCCCAAAGGAATACAAGGTGATCCTTGGGCAGAAAAGGCAAAACGGTCTGCCTCTGTTCAAGGTTGAGGAATCCTGCGGGCTGAGCCATGCCGAGGCAGGGGCATATCTTGCAAAGAAATGGGCTTTGAGCGATATGTTGGTAAACGTGGTTAGGTATCACCACCATCCTGGTAGTGCGGGTACCTACTCCGTGCCGGCATCAATCGTCTTTTTGGCCGACGAATTGTGCCATAAATTAAAGATCGGCTGGGATGCTAAGGGTGAAATAGGCACGGTGTTGGTGCCAAAGGCACTGGGACTTGCCCCAGAGATAATAAAAAAGATTGCGCGTAAGATTAAGAAGGAAAAGGAATCCATAGAGGCTAGTTGGAGCAAGGTCCTGTCTGGATGAATGTAAACATTCGACGTAGCAGGTGTCCCTTTGTTGAAAGGATAGCTGGCAGACGGCCTTGTTTTCACGGTTTAGGTTACAAGAAAAGGAGCCAGCTTGTCCATCGACAAAAATGCACCGATAAAGACCCTAATAGTTGATGATACTGCCTTCATGCGAAAGGCCCTTACTGAAATACTGTCAGGGCGCAACGGGATAGAGGTAGTGGGGGTAGCACGTCATGGTAAGGAGGCCCTGGAGATCGCCGAATCGCTTGACCCAGACGTTATAACCCTTGACGTGGATATGCCTGTGATGGATGGTCTTACCACCATAAAACATTTAATGGTCAGGAAACCAAGACCTGTTGTCATGGTGAGCGGCTTAGCGGATCATGGCAATGTTACACTTGAAGCCCTCAGGTTAGGTGCGGTGGATTTCTTCCCCAAGCCCTCAGGTACGATTTCCCTTGACATGCATGAATCCGCCCATGGGTTTGCCAAGGTGGTGGCAAGGGCGTCAACGATAAATCTTGGTGCCATTCAGAGGGCTAGACTCTCACCAAGATGCGATAGCAAGCCTGTAGAAAAACGGCGACCTGAGGGGCTTCTCGTTCTTATTGCCCAGGAAGGTGCCAGTGCAAGTTTCATACGGCTCATTTTCAATATAGATCCATTGCACCCAATCTCCATAGTTGCCATCCAGGCAGTGGCATCTGGGGTCCTGTCATCCTTTTGCAACGCGCTAAACAGGATCGTTCCCTGGGAAATTACAATGGGAAACGGCGCGAAATTGCAGACCGGTATGTGTTTTCTGGCAGGGGCAAATAGAGGTCTGCGTATTGTGGGCAATGGAGACGGACCAGCCATTGAAACACAAGATGGTGCAGATGCCTACCGTCCGTTCCTCTCGGAGGCTGTGGGGCTGTTTGGCCATCGCTGCATGATAGCAATCATGGGAGGGGCCGATGCCGTGGCAATGGAAGGACTTTCGAGGATCACAAATAGTGGGGCCTCCATACTGGCCTTGTCACCTGATAGTTGTGTCTACGGACGTCTTCCCCGGGCAGCGATAGAGGCGGGTATAGCCAAGAGCGTGTATTCGGAAAGTGATCTTTGGAGGGAAGTTGACGCATTTGGCAGGAGGCTAGCTAGGTAGCCTTGTTAATCAATGGGTTTTGGCAGGTTATCTGAGCCCTAACTATCATGTATTGGCATTATTACCTATACAAAAAGGAAGGAAGGCGATGACTTCTAGTTATGCTACACAGTGTAGCAAGAAAAGGATAAAGGTCCTTGTAGTTGATGACTCACCCCTTATGTGCAGGGTGATAAAGGAGGCCCTCAAGGATGATGAACAAATGGAGGTTGTGGGACACGCATTAAACGGGCAAGAGGCCTTGGAAATACTCTCTGGGGGTGAGGTGGACGTATGCACCCTGGACGTCTATATGCCCGGGATGAATGGGCTTACCGTCTTGAAAAACATAATGATTCGATTCCCGCTGCCAACACTTATGGTTAGTGCATTTACTGCTGATGGCTCTAGGATCACCTTTGATGCCCTGAGATATGGCGCAGTGGATTTTTTCCAAAAACCAACCAGACAAAACGGTGGGGATATCCTGAAACAGGCCGCTGTGTTGCAATCGAGGGTAAGGCGCGCTGCAAGAACCCAGGTGGAGGCCGCTCGTTATCTGAGGCTAAAACCCATATCAGGTCCCGGATCTTCCAATGGCCATGCGGTCTATCCCTCCAGGGACCAGGCCGCCGTGATAATAAACGCTGGGACCGGTGGATATTCATCCATTCTATCCCTTTTGCCAAATATGAAGGCCAGGCCCAGGGTACCTTTGATAGTCTCCATGGGAGTACCAGAAACCTGCCTTAATGCATTTCTGGAATATCTTAAGAAATACGTGGTGTTTGACCTGGTAAGGGCAGGCGAGAGGCAGTATCTGGATGCAGGGAAGGCCTACTTTTTGTGCTCAAATGAGGCGGCAATCCTGGAGAAGGAAAACGGCAGGTATCTATTGGTGGTAAAGGACCATCAGGACCTGGCCAGCCATGAAGGCGCTATAGATTTGCTTCTGTTTTCAGCCAGTGAATATCTGGGCGAGGGCACCTTGTCGATATTTCTTTCTGGTGACGGGACCCATGGCCTGAGTGGGGCCAGGGAGGTGATCAGAAACGATGGCACCGTATTGGTACAGCGGCCCGAAACCTGTCTTGCTCCGGAACTTCCACAGGCACTAATAAATGAAATCGACAGTGATATCTGTTCACTAAACGAACTTGCGGCCAGGGCATTTGCCTGGTAACCGGCGATTGAAAGGTATATCCATGGCCTTCGAGCTTGCAAATAACGGATCTCTGGGTGACCCTCTTATTTCAGAGGGCCATCAAGGAAGTTTTAAAGGTTGGCTTGAAGGTCTTAGTATGCCCGATATCGTTCAGCTGGCATGCCTTGGGGGGAAGGATTACGTCCTCGAAGCTGAAAGTGGTACGCGCAAGGGCTTCATATACTTTTCATCTGGAGAGGTGGTACACGCTTCCACGGCATCATTGGAGGGACAGGATGCGTTCTTTGAGATGATGGCATGGGGTGAGGGAAGCTTTCATCTGGCGCCAGGCAAAACGGATCGGGTATCCATCGAGGTACCTTGGAACTTTCTTTTGATAGAGGCCCTGAGGCGTAGCGATGAGGACAGCAGTATTGAAGAAGAGCAGGGACCTACAAGGGTCTTGATCGTAGAGGACTCCAACATGGTCACCAAGGCCCTTAACAGGATATTGAAGGAAGATCTCGGGGCCGAGGTCATAAAGATCGCAGAAAATGGTAAAGAGGCCCTTGACATCTTGGCAAACGAGACACCAGATCTTGTTACCCTGGATATCAATATGCCGGTCATGGGAGGAGATCTGACCTTAAAGCATATAATGGTCAAATCTCCTGCACCTGTCGTACTGATTTCAGGATACCGTGCGGAAGATTTTCCTAAGGTAATGGAATTCTTGCGGCTTGGCGCGGTAGATTTCATTGCAAAACCGGAAATAGGTGAAAACTGGGATGTGGTCAAGGAAAGACTGCGGAAGCTAGTGAACCATGCCAAGGGGTTCAAGATCAAAAATATACGTAGGGCAAGACAGCCCAAGTCACCCCGGATAAAGGCAGAACCAGGGCTCCCTGCCGGCGAGCTGGTTATACTCGTAGGTGGTGCCGGCGCCTTGCTGGAGATCCAGAAGATAATACCTGTCTTGTGCCAGAGGGTTCAAGGTTCCATAGTTGTATTTCAGGATATGTGCCACAATATCATATCGTCCTTTTCCTCCTATCTTGATAGGTATGCACGGCATACGGTTTTACCCCTAGGCGAGGGTGCCCCGTTGCTTAGTAATCAATGCTGGGTCACGGACTGGCAAGGTTCTTGGGAAATAATTTCCGATGACAACGGTGCAGCCATATCCCAGGTCCAGGCCAATAGCAGGCTTATCGATATGGAAAATCTACTCATGTCATCGGCGAATATCTTTAGGGAAAAATTGACCGTTGTAATCCTGAGCGGGGCAGATATCGAAATGGAGATAGGGCTTGAGACCGTGACCTCCCAGGGTGGCAGGATCCTGTTGCAGCTTCCAGAGACCTGTTTGTGCCCTCAGCCCATGGAAAAGATCAAGGCCATGGAACTTGAGGATGAATGTTTCGAGCCGGAAGGATTCCAGGATATGTTTTCAGGCCCTGGGCCTCTGGAAGACAGGCATGGCGAGGATAATCATGGCTAGGGTATTGGTAGTAGAGGATTCAAGCTTCATGCGCAAACGGATAGCTAAGGCGTTAACAGATGCTGGTCACGATGTGGTAGGGCAGGCCCGCGATGGGGAAGAAGGTTACAAACTCTATCGAAAGATTAGGCCAGATGTGGTGGTCACGGACGTTACGATGAGAGGTGTGGATGGAATAGCCGGGGCACGGATGATAAGGGACTATGATCCTGAAGCACTGGTGATCTTCATGAGCCTCGTAAATGATCCTGCGGTAAGATCTGAGGCCGCAAGGATCGGCGCAGAGGGCTTTCTGGCCAAGGATCAGCATGACAGGTTGATAGAATTGATAGGTAATTGTTGTCGGAAGGCACGATAGACATACCAGGATATCCCCGAGGGCGTTATGAAACAATTGGATCAAGAAATGTTACAGGATTATGTGATCGAGGCACAGGAAAATTTGCAAGAGCTTGAACCCAACCTATTACTCCTCGAGCAGGAGCCTGAAAATATCCCCCTGTTGAATGATTGTTTTCGAAATATGCATAGCATAAAGGGCGCAGCCGGATATATGGGTCTTGAAAGGACCAGCACCCTGGCCCATAGAATGGAAACACTATTTGACCAGGTGCGTCAAGGAAAGCGGCACCTGGATGAGGGGACAATGAATCTGGCCTTCGAGGCACTGGATAGGTTGAAGAGCCTTGTGGCTGATGTGGCTGAAAAGGGCAGGGAACTTACTGATATTTCCAGTATGATAGCCAGGCTCGAAGGTCTGGAGGACGTCCCTGCTAGGCAGGATAGGCAGGAAGCTAGCCCTGTGGAGGATTCATCGGAAAACATGGGGGATGACACGATAGTCGAAGTAGACGATGACCAGGAGTTGCTCTGTATATATAGGGACGAGATGAAGAATCTCTACGGAGAGCTTGAGCGTCTGGCAAACTCGCATGATGCCTCTCTTCATGCCATCAACGGCATTGTCAGGGACATGATAAGGGTGACCAACTATGTTGGAGACCAGGATTTAATGGATGCCCTGGAGGCCGTTGCTGGATCAATTGACGAGAATGCCACTGCCACTGCTGACAAGCTGGATGTATCAGATATTATCGAACGTATCCATATGATTATCGAAGAGGGACTCGACATATGCCTTGAATCAGGCCTAGATACATCTGAATCGCAAGATAAGATAGAAGAAGACGATGAATTATATGGGATTTTTCTTGATTTCGTAGCTGAGGTCTCGGGTCCATTGGCCAATGTCCCAAGTGATCCTGACGAGGAATGGCTTGAGGCATGCAGTAGCGCCATCGAACGCCTCAAGGCCTCGGCCCATTATATGGATTATGGAGAGGTACTGGCGATATTAGATGAATGGGGCGAGAGATTAGCTGAAATATTGTCAGAAAGCGGGAATAGTGGAAAACTCGATACTGCACCATTAAGAGAACTTTGGCACCGACTTCTAGATTTGCTTCCAGGTCTTTCGGCCAAACTGGATGCACAGGGGCCCGAACCTGGAATGGTACCTAAGGGTATGGAAAAAACATCAGAAGAAGGCCCCTCTGTAATGGAACTTGAAGAGGCTATCGACGACCTATTTGCCGATGTTGAGACAGGGGAATCGGATACCCCGTTTGCATCACAAGTCACCAGTAGCCCCTCTAAGGTGCATGAAGCAAGGATTGATCCCTCTAAGAGCGGGGAAGAGATCCCGCCCCAACCTGCCATCCATGGATTACATGATAACGGTTCCGCGTCACAGGATGCCGCCAGGAAGGATTCTGCCAATTCTACAAGACCTCGCTCGGCATCCAAGGATCGATCATCAAGGGGGTCTCAACTTGTAAGAATCGACTTGAACAAGGTCGAGGGGCTTCTTGGGGATGTGGGGGAGCTAGTAGTCCTGCGCTCGGCACTTGTGCAGCTTTCCCAGGAGATCAAGGGGCTCTATGGCCAGTGGCTTGAAGGACATATCTTGAGTAGCAAGGAACTCAAGCCATTTAAGGGCATAATGGTCCGGCTGTCCGAGCATACATCCGCACTGGGCAGGGTAGTCAACCAGTTGCAGGATGGGGTCATGAGGATGAGGATGCTTCCGGTGAGTAGGCTTTTCAACCGTTATCCCCGTATGGTTCGTGATCTGGCCTTGAAACTTGGCAAAAAGGTTGAGCTTGACATGGAAGGCCTTGAAACAAACCTAGACAAGAGGGTGATAGAACAGATGGCCGATCCCCTCCAGCATATCATCAGGAATGCCATTGGCCATGGTATAGAACCTCCTGAACTTAGAGAGAAATTGGGCAAACCTGCCGCAGGACGCCTTAGGCTTTCTGCTCACCAGGAGGGAAATTTTGTCGTTATCAGCGTGATGGATGATGGCAAGGGACTGGACAGGGCTGCTATCCTGGAGAAGGCTGTAAAACAGGGCATAATTAATCAGAATATTGGGTTGTCGTTTACAGATGAACAGGTCTGGAACATGATCTTTTTACCTGGGATTTCTACTGCCAGAGAGGTATCGGAAACCGCAGGTCGTGGTGTAGGCATGGACGTAGTGAGGCGCAATGTGGAAAGGCTGGGTGGAACTATTACCCTCCGTTCACAACAGGGCCAAGGGACCGAGATTCTTATCCGTATCCCGCTGACACTGGCCATTATAAAGGCCCTCCTTGTGGGTATTGGCGAGCAGGTAATGGCCGTGCCGCTTGCATCTGTAAAGGAGACATTCAGGATCTATCCTGACGAAATCAGTTCCATCGAGGGTTACGAGATTATCTCTGTCCGTCAGGATACGCTGCCACTCATTCGACTGGCAAATGTCTTTAGAGGTACCGGGGCCAGCGCCAACCCAGAGAAATTGTTCGTGGTCAGGGTAAAACAGGGTGATATAGAGGCCTGCCTCGGGGTAGAGTCATTAAAAGGCCAGCAGGAGGTGGTTATAAAGCCGTTGGCAGAATATCTTACGGATCAGCCGGGTTTCTCAGGGGCTACCATTTTGGGCGATGGATCTATTGCACTCATCCTGGATATTCCAGTGGTTCTCCAGCGGGCGAAGGAGTTTACCTTGCGGCGTCAACAGGTCATGGAACAGGCTTCGATGGACCTGGGGCAGGTTGCAAGCAGGCTCATACATTGAAAGTCCGGATCCATGGGGATTGAGGCCATGACAAGCAGGCCTATTTAAGCCCTTTCCTACCGATCTGTGTCATGATATCCATCATCATCCTGATATGCTGGGCCTGGTCGATCCTCTTATCGGTAGCAATCCTTTCCCATAGGGATACATCAGACATGTATTTATGACATCCCATGCACGTCCCGCCCTTTCTCATGGCATCAAGCTCTTGCTTATTAAATGCCCGACTCAATGGCCAATGCGTGCCAACGGTTACGAGCTGCGTGCCGTTTGCATCCAGAATCTTTGACCAGTCAAAGGTCAATTGAGGTATCGCTGGGATCTGAATCTGATAGTGACGAGGTATGATCTTATCCGTCCTGGCGTTCATTAAATCTTCTACTACGTTCTTGTCGTATCTTCCAAGTGTACCACCGGATATGCCGAGCCCCATTGCCTTTGGATCCACATGGCAGGATTCGCATGTGCGGGCCTGTCTCTGCACGGTATGGGGTTGAACTGGAGACATGTCGATTGCCAGGGGTACCCTTTTTTGGCCAATGAACCTTGCCTCATCCGGGCTCTTTTCAATCCGGTTGTGGACAAGGGTTTCCCCGTTAGGACCTATTACGGTATAAACTACCTGACATCCCGGCATGAGGGGGGATATCCTACCTTCGCCATTGTAGCCGATAATTGGCACCTCCCAGCGAAGATAGGATCTTGATTCTGAAACCTTTCCCGGGGATTCAAGGCCGCTGGTACCAAGCGGGGCATCGGGAGTAGTCCCGTTTTCCATGTGGGCATTACCATTTGCAGTCCAATCGGTTCCCATGGGTATATGTCCTGCATTTGAGGCATAGCTCACCTTTACGTGGCAGCCATAACATTGGGGGACCCATGATGCATGGCAGCTATAACATTCCATCTTGTCCATATGGGTCTTGACCGAGACCATGGCCGTTTTTGCCGACAGGGTCTTCCAACCGTTTCTTATGGCAATATCCTTCAACAGAGGGACCTTGAAATCCTGTCCCGTGGCAGAATGAAGTATTACGCTGTTGGACCTGCGGATGACGTTACCCAAGGGGTTTCCTCTGGCGCTAAGTATGAAACCATCCTCAGGTGCATAGGGAAAGCCGAATTCGTCTTCGGGTCGATTCTTCTTCAGTCCTACACCCCTGGGCCTGTTATTCAAGATCTTTCCAGCTTCATCCCCGAAACCTATGGGCAACTCCCATGGATAATCCGTGGGGGTCCCGTGGCAATCGGTGCATTCGATTTCTACCTGTGCCAAGGTAGTCCCGGCGATGTTTCCATCACCATGAACATCGATACTGGTATGGCAATCCTGGCATAAAAGGCCCCCTTTTGGGTTTCCTTTTCGACTCCTGTATTGATGATGAAGGTCGTCAGAGATGAAAAGATAGGTTTTGGTATGGAGCTTCGGCTGTTTTTTGCCGTGCTTGTCATATGGAGATCCATATGGAAATTCCATCAGGCCCTGGAACGATACACCAATCCGTTTGCCACGGTTATGGCAGGTATTGCAGGTTTCTACAGGGATACCTCCTGTCCTCCTGGTACCAACCAGTCTGTGCTTCAATATGTGGCCGGGTTCAGTTTTGTCTATGCTTTTATCCTTACCCTCGTAATAGCCATCATTGGCATAAAGAATATGGCAGGCACTGCAACCCATTCCCCTATAATCGCCCCGCTTTTCCCTGCCACGTACTCCAACGTGACAGCGTTGACATTCATGGCGCTGATAGGTCAAGGCGGCCAAACGTGGGTCTCGTTTGATTTCATTGGGATCGGCAGAGGGGAGCCTGGTAAGGCTATGGGGATATTGCCTTGGATACTTACCGATCTGTAGCTGCATGTAGTCCTTGTATGCCTTGCTACCTACCATAGGTACAGGGCCGTCGGTATCCTTTATTTCATAGTTGCCATAGGGTACTTGGCAGTTTCTAGTCTTCTTGAATCCCCAAGTATGTAAATTGCCTGAGATCTTTCCAGCTTCGGTGTTCATGAGTGAAAGTTTGACACGGCGGATATAACCTGGATGGCAAAGTCCACAGGTGTTTTGGGCGATCCATATGGAGCCGGGATCAGGGTAAAAGGTCTTGGGGCCTCCGGCATTTTCAAGGCCCTCTGGTGTACCGCTATGGGCAATGGACTTGACTGAGTTCTCCTTGGGATTGCCGCCATGACACACGACACACCCTGCAGGATCGTCATACTTCATCCCTAGGGCCTTGATGGAGCGGGCCATATTAGAATCAGGCGGCATTATATTCTCTATGCCTTGATGGCAACCCTTTGTATTACACGCTGCGGTAGCAATTTCGGCTAGCATGTAGGTGCTGGGCAAAAATAGCAATGCTATTGTTAAAATATGTAAAAAGTAAGCCCTCTTATCCATCGAAACTACCTCCTAGGTACAATGCCAACCTTTTCTACCAACTTTCATGCAAACTAAACCTTCTACGATACCCCCGATATATGAAGATACAGCCATAATGCAGGGTATATTTTCATGGTAAAGTTCTGCATGTAAATTTTTAATTTAATTATCTTGTCAACTGTATCATTCTGCCATGGCCAAGTCCAGGTGGCTTCAGGTGCCTTATGGGGCTCTGTCAAGGTCATGTCATTTTCTATAATCAGGCACATAGGAGGGCTATAATGAAATATGAGGATGCCCTTTTGGGAATATTGGGTCTTTCGTTCGTGTAGGTCCTGCGTATTCATGGTTAATCAGAAATGCATTTTACCGTGAAAGTACAGAAGACTATGGGCTGTATCTTCATGTATTGGGGGTGCGGCACCAAGGTACGGGCCACATGGAAGTTTTGGGCTAAGTGTTGCTTAACGAGGTTATGTACGTTAAGGCTAGAAAGTACAGGGGATCTCTATCATGGAAAAAAACAAACCGGTTGAAAAGCACTTCATCCCTGCCTTAAGAGAGGGGGTGGATCTTGTAAGGATGATCCTTTTTGTGCGATTGAAGAGGTATCTGGCCGATAGATACCCGCATGAGGAATCTGGTTATATAGCCATGTTGTCAGGGGCTATGATCAATCGCCTTTTCGATACTCCAAATCCAGAGAGACAATTTGCCGGGTTTGCAGCGGCAAATTCTGAACGGATCGAGAAGGAATTAGGTAATATTGCAACGGAATTTGCCGATCTGAGGATCCTTCTTACCGATGCCCTACGGATTCATTTTCTTTGCAATTATCAGGAAGACCTGGATAATGGAAACCAGGAAATGCTGAGCAGAGCCAGGGATTATGGCCTACTTATGGAGGAGCGGCCTGTGCCGCTGCCTAAGGGTTTTATGAATCTGGTCTATAGGGTTGGAAGGGCCTACGGGCTCATAAGATCCCAAGAAGATTCCTAGGGCTGATTACAGGTTGTCGATGACACATGCAAGCCCTTTTTCAGGCGGATCTCAAATTGTACTGGATACCTCTTGGGATCTAGAACAAGCTGTCTTGCCAGCATATTCCTGCAATTGACGATGATGGGACCTAGTAGGTTGACCGTAACCTTGGGTGGTACATCACTTCTCTGTTTTCTTACGGTGACCAGGACCAACGTTTCTATGGAGTTGGTATCCCTTATATCCAAATCTTCAATGATTTCATCAGGGATGTTGAAGCTATAATCCGGACATACGAAGGCTGGATTAATGGTTATAAAGGCAAGTTCAGGCCTATCAATGCACTGTAACCAGGTAAACGGGGAGCCATCCCTGTGTGGAAGTAGTACAAAGCGTCTGTCTTCTTTGAAACCTGGTATACCTTGTTTGAAGGTGATTATCTTACTTTCATCTATTTCCAAGTTTCCAAAGCGGCTGGTATCGATTTTCATAGCTGCGGCATCTTAAGAGCCTATTTTGTTTCCGTATCCGTGTGGCCTTGTATGTATGCGGTTCCAAGCGGCCGTTGGGCCCCTTTTCGTATCTTGAGTATTTGAAGATACAAGTTAATACGTGTCATGTGACCACATGTAGACAACAAATTTTTAGCTTTGATCTTGTGATCAGTTGGGCCTTTGCCCTGTAGGCCATCTCAACAGGCAATATTGGCAGGAAATCCAAACTTCCATGCGGCCCGTACCTTAGTGCGCCCCCAATACATGAAGATACAGCCCATAGACTCTGTATTTTCACGGTAAATCAGGCATTAATCCTGAAGGGCAATTCGCTATCTTCTATATCGGTAGTTGAGCTGGCAGCATTAATGTTTTCTTCTAATATCTTTTGCAAGACCTCTTCCCGGTATACTGACAGCCCCTTGGGGGCCTTTATGCCAACGCGTACCTGGCGACCCCGTATTTCCAATATGGATATCTCTATATCGTCGCCTATTAGGATCTTCTGGCCTGACTTTCTTGCTAAGATAAGCATGATGCCCTCCATGGCACTCGGGTACAGGGATCTGCCAGGGCCCTGGCAGGTTATCTATCAACATGATAGCATTTCTTGTCTGGCCAAACCTTCATGCAGACCATACCCCTTGGGTCGCACCCCTGACATGAAGATGGAACCCATGCGAGCCTGTATTTTCGGATAAACCTTTATGCTGCATTCACAAGGTGCGTACTAGTATGTACGGCCACAGTACCTGTAGGTATTACAGGAAATCCACCAGGCTAAGGTTCATAACCCTTGAGGCCGAGGCAAGTGCAGCTTTATAGCCCGTATCAAGGGCCTTTAGATCAGATATTGCCTTTATGATATCCGTATCTTCTATGGACGAAAGCAAAGTCTTGTCCGTAAGCCCTAGTGTATCCGTAATATCATCCCGGTTATCAAGATCGTTTTGTATGGCGCCAAGCACTGCGCTCTGGTCACTTATGTGGGTGATGACCTTGTCTAGATCCCCAAGGGCGATTTCTATATCAGGGCGGCTATCTGCCTTTAGCGCGTCGTAGAGTTGGTCCAGCGTCTCAAAGATTCCACTTTGAACCAAGGCGGTCTGCCCATCGATGTTTATCTTCAGTTGCTGGCCCGAGGCCACATCTACAGAGAAATCCTCCTGATTACCCAGATAGGTAACGTGGCCATCCCTATCCAGGGAAAATGGGCGTTGGCCTGGTCGATAACCGGTTGTCTTTGAACCTGCCAGCACGTATCTATTCCCCATCTTTGTATTTGCCAAGGCCACTATCTCATCACGAATGGCCTTGACCTCAGAGGCAATAGCCTTCCTGTCATTAGAATTTTGTATATCATTTGCCCCTTCAACCGCGAGTTCCTTGGCCCGGCCCAGGCGATCTGTGATTTGTCTGAGCGCCGTTTCAGTAGCCTTTGCCCATCCCTTGCCATATGAGATGTTTCTCTTGTATTGATCTATTTCGGACAGTGTGCCCCTTACCTCCAACGCATGTGTCAATTTTACCGGGGCATCTGAAGGCATACGATAGATCTTGCCCGAGGATATACTGCTGTTTGTCTTGGCCTGTTTCTCCACCAATCTCGAAAGATCCGTGTTGATCTGGTCATAAAGTGTGTTCATCGTTACCCTCATAACTTGCCTCCGGCAATCTCTATACTGATAATCCCTGCAACATTTCTAGTAATCCATGCGCATAAATACGATACTTTATAGGTTGGATCCTTCTTTCCATGGGTGCGTTGCCAAGGATTGGGTACTTGAGATATGTCTTGGGTATGGGCCGCATAATGCCTTAAGAAATCCTTCTATCATTTGGTTTCCAGCAGGGTCATGAACATTTCATCAGCGGCCTTGATCAGCTTGGCAGCCGCCGTATAGGCATGTTGGAATTTTATGAGATCCGCCATCTCTTCATCTAGCGAGACTCCAGAAACCTCGTCCCTCCTGGCCTGGAGTTGGTCAACGGTTGCCCTGCTGAAATCATAATCCTGTTGGAATCCCCGTGAATGGATACCCACGGTACCTATTAGTCCTTGATATGCCTCGCCTATGGTGGCATTGTCCAAGTCGGCAATTGGCTGCCTGTTAAGCCCCCTTATGGCCAGGGCGTTTTGATTGTTGGCCGGTGATAGGTCTCCACCAGCAGGGGTGTTAAGCCCCATATGCGCCAGTAATCCCGTGGTATCATCCAAGAATCTCAGTGAAGTGGTATTGCCTTCGGCAGAGATGCGAAGACGGCCATCCACTACCTCTGCGCTTATGCCGCTGTTACTGTCTATGGCTGCTGCGATATCTTCTAGAGATTCCTGGACCCGACCCAGGCCATCTGCAGTGAGGGCAACGTTGACCTGCGTGGCCGCCCCTTGGTTATCCGTAAGCTCAATGATCAAATTGCCCGGGGAAACATTGGTATCATAGGAGGAAACAGGATCAAACGTACGTTCCACGTGGAAAGTGCCCTTGAGATTCGAACCGGACACAGGAGATGCCATACCAAGGTATTCAAGGAAGTGGGTATCACCTGTGGCCGCATCATCTATAGACACGCTCCAGCCTGGCCTATCCGTGGATATCTCTAACAACCCTTCCTTTATGGTAGCATCTATCCCATCGATTTGATTTATCTGCTCAACGACATCCTTCAGTGAGGTAGTGTTTCGGTCGATAGTGATATTCTTCGTTGTCTGTACGCTGCCCTGCGGGTCTATTAACGATACGTTGACCGTACCATTTTGAATAGAGATGCCAAGGGGCCTGGCTGGTTCCCTGGCAGATACAGTGCTGATGGCTGTGCCGGCCCCTGACGCCCCTACCTGGGCCGCGGCAATCAGGCGAGGGTCTTCCTGGATCTTCTCATTGATTCCTATGGTAGCTGCATCGTATCCTGTGAAAAAGCTATTCAGCCCAAGGGCCGACGTGGCGCCTGATGTGTCCCTTCCAAAGGCAAAGGAACCAACGATGTTGGGATCATCCACACCTATTACGAGCCTCCCATTGAGGATACGTGCCCTGAGGCCATTTATGCCATCTATTGCTGCACGTAGGTCCTCTAGGGACGTGCCCCCACTTCCCTCCGTAACCTGTATCCGTACAGGGTCATTGACGAGCGGGGTAGAGGGATCATTGTCTATGACGTCCCCACTAGGTCCATAGAGCCATATCTCGAATTCCCCGTCATGGATATCCTCTGAAAATTCAAGCCCTGAGGATTTCAATGAAATTGGTTCCGATGGATTTATTGCCTCATTGGTAGCCGTGGTCTCCTGGAGCCTTATAAGTCCTACCCCTTGCGCATGTTGGCTGTTGACTGTTTTGATCAATTCCCTGCCAATCCTGTTTAATTGTTCCACATAATTTAGGGGATAGGAGCCATCGAATTTACCCAGGTCCAGTCCGATTACACCGCCCGAGATACCATCTACCTGGAAGGATATGGGGTGATCCCCTGGGCTTAGGTCTTCAATATTCAACCTTCCATCCTGTGTTACACTAACCCTTACCTGGGCAGACGGGGATGCGTTCAGGAATCGGTTTTCGACGAATGTTGCAAAGTCCGCCAATGTGCCACTGATGCCATCGCTATCATAATCAGTGCCGCTATCATAACTCCCTGTGACAGGCAACCCCTCCTGGGTCGTACCAGAAATGGATATGGTGAATGGGCCTGTCTCGGTAACACCGTCGATGTCTCCCCAAAGCGTACTCATCTTGACCGCCTTTCCACCTGTTGTGTTGATCTGCGAAGAGGTGAGTATAGAGGTATCTCTTGGGGAAATTCGGCTCTTTATCTCGATCCAACCTCCTAGCTCGCCATTTTCAACATCGCTGGTGGTCAATTCTACGCTTTGTCCATCCTTCCCAGACCAGTATACCTTTCCTTCGCGAAAATCCAGTTGCCAGGCACTATCCCCCTCTACTAGGGGATTGCCTTGGCCTATCAAAACGGTCACCGATCCCCTTTCCGTCTCAAAGTAGTGGATATCGGTGAGGCCAGAAAGTTTCTTTATCAGATCATCCCTTTGGTCCCGGAGATCATTGGCAGAGTGCCCACTGGCCTCTGCGCTTACAATCTGGACATTCAGCTCGGCCACCTGCTTTGATAGCTGGTTGATGTCCTTGATGTTACTGTCTATATTCAAATCTACATCGTGGGACATCTGGATGAGCGAGTTGTATTTGTCCCTTAATTGATCCACTAAAAGTGATGCGCGTTGAAGCAAGGTAGTCCTTTCGGCCATTGCCTCGGCATCGTTTGAAACGTCATCCCATCCTGCCCAGAATTGATTCATCAATTCATTAAGCCCATTTTCATCCACCTCATTGAGGACCCCTTCTATGAGCTTCATACCAGATTGCCTGGTTTCAAGACCAGACATTACCGAGGTCTTATCAAAGAGTGTGTTCGTAATAAATCTATCAAAGTCCCTGGTTATCTCCACCGCCTTTACGCCATTGCCAAGGGGACCGATATACGAAGGGGAGGGGGTACGGGCCTCCAGTGTCACCTCCTGACGTGAATAGCCCCTTGTATTGACATTGGCCACGTTGTGCCCTGTGGTCTGCAGATTGGTTTGGTGTGTAAGAAGTCCTACCTTTCCTATGTTAAGCAGGCTCGATAAACCGGGCATTAAATTCCACCATCCTGTTTTCCATGAAGTTGATTGATCTGGTATGAGCAGACCCCATGCCTGTACAGATCGCCCCGGACCTGGGTGTTGACGCCTGGGCTATCGTGCCGGGCCCTTGCCGTGGTGCCGTTGTCTTTATCACCAGGTCGTGCATAGGTTGTGTAATTTTCGTGTCCCCTTTTACCACACAGGATTTCGATAAGCTGTCTCCCAAGATTCATCTCCTGCGTGATCCATTTCAGGGTTGCCTTGTTGGTCCTGTATGCCTGGGCCTTGGCAAGTTCCAGCCTTGTCTTCCAACGCGTGAATCTATCTACCTCCATGGGATGAAGGATATCCCTTAGTGCAACTAAGGAGGGCGTGTTATTTATCCCTCGATTCGTGAGTATTTGCCGGGCCAGGAAATCAAGATCCGATTCAAGCCCCTTGATCCTTTGTGCCAGCGCGTTCTTTGAACCGATGATGGTCCATAGGGATTTGAGATCTCTCGATAGCAGGATCTTCCTCTCCCTATCAAGGATGAGGTTTAGTTGTTGCCATGCCTTGAGGGTCTGATCACATAATATCCAAAATCTTTTGGGCATGGTAACAAGATGGCATGTAGTCGGATTCGATAGATGGTTACCTGTCATTACTAAGCCTTTTTCCTGTCTTGGTGCTCAACTGCCTATAAAGCATGTCACCGATACCGATTCCCCTTTGTGCCATCGCCTGGGCAAGCCTTTCATCGAACATGCCCTTGTATATATCCTCTTGCAATCCTCCATCTAGAAGACCGCTTTTAGGCACTGTACGGCGCATGGATTGAAGTAGTTTGTTGAGGAAGATGGCCTCAAAGCCGGTGCAGGCCTTTCTTAGGTCCTCGTTGTCCTTGTCGGCCTTTAATACGTCCTGAAAATCACGTTTTCGGGTTCCATTGATGAGTAAGTGAGCAGGAATCAATGACAAAGGTTCCATAATCTTGTACGCCTTTTCCCCTGTAAAGATACGCCTTGGGCGTGTTTTCCTTTGGTTTGCAGCCCATGGGCTAAGGCCGCATAAAAATTTTAGATAATCTCCAGGTCCGCCTGTAGGGCGCCGGCAGCCTTGACCGATTGCAGGATGGAAATCAGGTCCCTGGGGGTCACCCCCACTGCATTGAGCGCCCTTACAAGTTCGCCTATGGTTGTTCCCGATCTCAGGACAACCAGCTTGCCGCCTTGCTCCTTGGCATTTATTTCGCTCTTGGGGGTGACTACCGTCTGCCCCTGGCCAAATGGTTGCGGTTGAGAAACTTGCGGGGTTTCCTTGATCTGTATGCTCAAGTTTCCATGGGCTATTGCCACCCGCGATACCCGTACCTGCTCTCCCATTACTACCGTGCCGGTGCGCTCATCCAGTACTACCTTTGCCTTGGTGTCAGGGTCTATCTCCAGGTTCTCGATGGAGGCCATAAGCCCGACTGCATTACCTTGATATTCCGGTGGCACCGTCAGGTTCACTGTCTCCGCATCGACAGGACGGGCGAGGTCGGCGCCGAGGGTATCGTTTATGGCCTCGGTTATCCTGGTTACCGTGGTGAAATCTGGGTTGTTCAAGCTGATTTTTATACTGGATTTTCCATTGAGATCGAAGGGAATTTCCCGTTCCACCGTTGCCCCATTGGGAATCCGGCCTACGGTAGGATGATTTTTCTGTACCCCCGTTCCGGATGCCCCCTCCACGGCGAATCCACCTATGCTGAGTGGTCCCTGTGCAAGGGCATAGACCTTACCATCGACCCCCTTAAGCGGTGTAAGCAGCAGGGTTCCTCCCTGGAGGCTCTTGGCATCGCCCATTGAAGAGACCACTACATCTATCCGTTGTCCTATCTTGGCAAATGGCCTAAGCTTGGCGGTTACCATTACACCAGCAACATTTTTAACCTTCACCTGCTTCGGGTCTACATTAATGCCCATGCGCTCCATCATGTTGACTATGGACTGGGTGGTAAATTGTGCCTGGGTGCCATCGCCCGACCCATTCAGCCCTACCACCAACCCGTAGCCAACCAGTTGATTGATTCGCATACCCTGGAGGGTGGCAATATCCTTTATCCTGGCCGCCAACACCTGGCTAGTCTCGCCTGTTGAGGACAGCACTAGGGCAAAAAATACCCATGTCTTGAAAAGGGCCAGGATGATTTTTCCGGCCGTACGTTGCGCTGAATATTTTTGCTGGTTTGACATGGTCTTTCTACC
>WFZW01000066.1 GCA_015489365.1 Deltaproteobacteria bacterium
GTCTTGGTCAGACACGAGCAAGGTGCAGCCCATGCGGCAGACGGCTACGCCCGTGCAACAGGAAAGGTAGG
This sequence comes from Deltaproteobacteria bacterium, assembly GCA_015489365.1. GTDB lineage: Bacteria > Desulfobacterota > Dissulfuribacteria > Dissulfuribacterales > QOAL01 > S143-34. The sequence continues at coordinate 72 of WFZW01000066.1, forward strand.
TGTCTGTATAGCAACCTCTGGCCCTGGTGCCACGAATACCGTTACAGGTATAGCCACGGCCTATATGGATTCCATTCCCATGGTTATTTTTACCGGGCAGGTTCCAACCGGTCTTATAGGAAATGATGCATTCCAAGAGGTGGATATCGTAGGCATCACCAGGCCTTGCACTAAGCACAATTACCTTGTGAAGGATGTAAAAGACCTGTCTCGTATAATAAAGGAGGCCTTCTATATCGCCAGGTCAGGTCGTCCAGGGCCGGTTCTCATCGATCTGCCCAAGGATGTTCAGAATGCAAAGGCGGAATTTGAATATCCAGACAAGATAAAACTTCGCTCATACAATCCTGTAATAGAACCACATAGAAAACAGATTGAACGTGCCTACCGTGTGCTGGAAAGGGCCAAGAGACCCGTTATCTATGCAGGGGGTGGCGTTATTATCTCCGATGCCCACGATGAATTGAGGGAGTTGGCCGAAAGAACGTGTACACCGGTCACCATGACCCTCATGGGACTAGGGGGATTTCCAGGGACCCATGAGCTGAATCTTGGCATGCTTGGCATGCACGGGACATATTGTGCCAACATGGCCATGGCCAATACAGATCTGATAATCGCTGTAGGGGCCAGGTTTGATGACAGGGTGACTGGCAAGATTGAGGCCTTTGCACCCTTTGCCAAGATCATTCATATAGATATCGATCCCACATCCATCCAGAAAAACGTGAAGGTTGATGTGCCCATAGTGGGGGATTGCAGGAAGGCCTTGAGAAAACTCGTCAATGAGGTCAAGAGGGCAGGGCGTCCTGAAGAAGCCTGGTGTGATCAGCATCAATCCTGGCTTGAACAGATAAGGGCATGGGAAGAGAGGCATCCACTCAGTTACAAGGAGGAGCCCGGGGTAATAAAGCCCCAATATGTAATCGAGAAGCTCTATGAAATGACCAAGGGCAAGGCCATCATCACCACTGAAGTTGGGCAGAATCAGATGTGGACTGCCCAGTTCTATAAGTTTGACAAACCAAGGACCTTTTTGACATCGGGTGGCTTGGGCACCATGGGTTACGGCTTCCCCGCGGCCATAGGGGCGCAGATGGCCTTTCCAGACAAGTTGGTGGTGGATGTGGCCGGTGACGGCAGTATCCAGATGAACATCCAGGAGATGGCCACTGCCATGGATCAAAAGCTGCCTGTCAAGATAGTTATCCTTAATAACAGGTTCCTGGGAATGGTCCGTCAGTGGCAGGAGCTCTTTTATGAAAGGCGTTATGCAGCAACGAAGTTCGAGACCACGCCGGATTTTGTAAAGGTTGCGGAGTCCTACGGTGCCACAGGCTTCAGGGCAAAGAAACCCGAAGAGGTAGAGGAGGTCTTGAAGAAGGGGCTTGAGACCGATGGGCTTGTGATAATGGAGTTCGCAATAGCCCGTGAAGAAGGTGTTTTCCCCATGGTTCCAGCAGGGAAGGCAACCACCGAAATGCTGCTGGTATAATCCGACAGGAAGGAGAGTTTTTCCCTATGAAACATACACTGTCTGTCTTGGTAGAGAATACCCCAGGTGCCCTGTCCAGGATCACCGGGCTCTTTAGCGGCCGCGGTTTCAATATAGAAAGCCTGAGCGTTGCGGCCACGCTTGATCCCACACTCTCCCATCTAACCCTGGTGACCTCTGGTGACGATTTCATCATAGAGCAGATCATCAAGCAGTTAAACCGGCTCATTGATGTCTACAAGGTAGTGGACGTATCCGAGGGCGACTTTGTCGAAAGGGAGATGGCGCTCATAAAGGTGAGGGCAGAGGCCGAGACAAGGGCCGAGGTCCTGAGAATGTGTGATATCTTCAGGTGCAAGGTGGTAGATGTGAGCCCAAAGACATACACGATAGAGATAACCGGGCCTGAATCCAAGCTCAAGGCGGTAATAGAGCTACTCAAGCCGCTTGGGATCAAGGAGATAACCCGGACAGGTACCATAGCCATAATAAGAGAAAAAAAGACAGCATGAGAGGAGAATCCTGAGACCATGAAGATCTATTACGAGGAGGAGGCGCCCAAGGACGCCTTAAAGGGCAAAACGATAGCGATTATAGGTTACGGCAGTCAAGGCCATGCCCATGCCCAGAACCTGCGGGATAGCGGTTTTTCTGTAATCGTGGGCCAGCGTCCTGGCTCTGCCAATTATGACCTTGCTGTAAAACATGGGTTTACCCCGGTAAGTGCGGCCGAGGCAGCCAGTAAGGCCGATGTCATCATGGTTCTGGTTCCGGATCATGTCCAGGGTTCACTTTACAAGGAGGCCATAGAGCCCAATCTCGAGCCAGGCAACATGTTGCTTTTCTCCCATGGCTTTAACATCCATTTTGGCCAGATAGTTCCTCCAGAAACCGTAGACGTGGCCATGGTGGCCCCCAAGGGTCCTGGGCACCTGGTTCGCAGGGAGTATGAAATAGGGGCTGGAGTGCCCTCACTGGTTGCAGTTCACCAGGATGCGAGTGGAAAGGCACTTCAATTGGCCCTTGCCTATGCCAATGGAATAGGTGCAGCCAGGGCTGGTGTCATCGAAACCACCTTCAAGGAGGAGACGGAAACTGACCTGTTCGGAGAGCAATGCGTGCTTTGCGGCGGTGTAAGTGAACTTATCAAGGCAGGTTTCGAGACCCTGGTAAACGCTGGTTATCAGCCTGAGATCGCGTACTTTGAGTGTTGCCATGAATTGAAATTGATAGTTGATCTCATCTATGAGGGTGGCCTTTCCAAGATGCGCTATTCCATCAGCGATACTGCTGAATATGGCGATCTCACACGTGGTAAAAGGGTCATTACCCAGGAGACCAGGAAGGAAATGCGCAGGATACTCGAGGAGATCCAGACAGGAAACTTTGCCAAGGAATGGCTGCTTGAAAACCAGGTAAACAGGCCTGCATTTAACGCCATGAGACAGCGGGAAAAGGAACACCCGATAGAAGAGGTGGGTTCGCGTCTGAGGAACATGATGAGCTGGCTGAAAAAGTAGGCAATTCCTTCCTGTCCAGCCGGTAAGGCACGCCGGTTTGCATGACCTTGCTGATCCCCATGTATCATCTCAAATCTTTTTGAGGCCCGTATATCCATGTCGCATCCTGGTACGTGAAGATAGGGCCCTGGTCAAGGGCATATCTTCACGGTAAACTATTTAATTCAGGCATCTTTCAAACCACATCTACACCATATGGCCACAGGCCTTTGTCGCCATTATGGACCATGGGTATATCCATATTGACTGGTCTGGCTGTCGGAAAGGTTGTATGCTGTAACGGATTCAAAAAATGCACAGGAAGTGGTATTCGTTCTGGCTGCATGTGGATCAGTAATTACGGTTTGATAGGGACCAGGCTTGGCAAAGGGGCATCACAGATGTCAGTGAGCATGGTGTCATGTCAAACGCCGTGTCAATAAGGCGGTGTGAACGATGAAGGAGTCGAAGTCGATGGAAAATCAATCCAGGAAAACAAGACGAGGTATTTACCTGCTTCCCAACCTTTTTACGTCAGCCAGCCTGTTTAGTGGCTTTTATGCCATAATAGCCGCTATAGATGGAAATTTTCAGACATCGGCCGTGGCCATACTGGTTGCAGCCATCTTTGATGGCCTTGACGGCAGGGTGGCACGTATGACCAGTTCAACCAGTAAGTTTGGTACTGAATATGATTCCCTGGCGGATCTCATTTCCTTCGGAGTCGCCCCTGGCATACTTGCATTTTTATGGGGGTTGCAGGGCTTCGGGCGCCTGGGTTGGCTAGCAGCCTTTCTGTACGTGGCCACTACTGCCCTGAGATTGGCTAGGTTTAATACCTTGAGCACAGCCCATTCCGGGGTCAAGAGGGATTTTCTTGGGCTTCCATGTCCATCTGCCGCTGGCATGATAGCCACCTCCATACTTTTTTGCCAACAACTAGGTATCCTCGGACCTGTACGGCACAATGCAGTCCTGCTCATGGTCTACGGACTGTCATTTCTCATGGTGAGCAATGTTAAGTACAAGAGCTTCAAGGATATCGCCTGGTTTTACCGGCATCCATTCTCCGGCATGGTGGGGCTCATATTGGCCATGATGATCATTGCCTTGGAACCGAAGGTGATACTTTTTGTCTTGTCTGTAGTCTATGTACTTTCAGGACCTATGATCATGTCATTCAAGGCGTTTATGCCTTCTTCAAAACCAAAGTATGCACCTGAGTCTGCAAAGCCAGGCAGCAACGTGGATATCGACAAAGACAATGAATGAGAGCGACAGGATAATAATCTTCGATACTACATTGAGGGACGGGGAACAATCCCCGGGTGTGTCACTCAATGTGGACGAAAAGCTCCAGATTGGGCGTCAATTAGAGAAACTGGGCGTGGATGTCCTGGAGGCTGGATTCCCCGTGGCATCTCCAGGGGACTTCGAAGCCGTCAAGAGGCTTGCCAAGGAGCTGCGTAATCTCCAGGTTACGGCCCTTGCCAGGGCCTCACAAAAGGATATCGATACCGCCTGGGAGGCAATCAAACAGGGTGAGAATCCAAGAATACATACGTTCCTTGCCACCTCGGATATACATCTTAAATACAAGCTCAATAAGACCAGGGAACAGGTCCTCGAAATGGCAAGATCTGCCGTTGCACATGCGGCAAGCTATACCAGCAACATAGAGTTTTCAGCAGAGGATGCCAGCCGCAGCGATCTAGATTTCCTTTGCAAGGTCTTTGAAACAGTTATAGATGCCGGGGCCACAACGGTTAATTTCCCTGATACCGTTGGTTATGCAATACCTTGGGATTTTGGGCGTATGATAAAATATGTAGTTGATCATACACCCAACATCCATAAGGCCGTGCTCAGTATCCATTGTCACAATGACCTGGGCCTTGCCACGGCCAATGTCTTGTCGGCCATAAATCATGGAGCCAGGCAGGTGGAGTGCACTGTAAACGGTATTGGGGAGAGGGCTGGTAACACTGCCATGGAAGAGGTGGTCATGGCCATAAAGACCAGGCATGACTGCCTTCCCTTCGAGACAGGCATAGAAACCAGGCAGATAACGGCCACGAGCAGGCTGGTAAGCACCTTGACTGGCATGAGCGTACAGTCAAATAAGGCCATCGTGGGGGCCAATGCCTTTGCCCATGAGTCTGGTATCCATCAAGATGGGGTCCTAAAGGAAAGGACAACCTATGAGATCATGGATCCCAGAGACATAGGGCTGGCAAAGGGCAGGTTGGTTCTTGGCAAACACTCGGGCCGCCATGCCCTCAAGGCCAGGCTTGATGAGATGGGCTATGATCTATCCCAGGAGGAAGTGGACAGGGTCTTTGCTAGATTCAAGGACCTTGCGGATAAGAAGAAGGAAATCTATCCTGAGGACCTGGATGCCCTGGTTGCCGAAGAGGTTTTGCGTATACCTGAGCGTTACAAATTGACCTATCTACATGTGGCTGGCGGAAGCGGTATCAGGCCTACTGCTACTGTGGGCGTAGAAATCGATGGTAAGGATAGGGTTGTCGCCTGTATAGGTGCTGGTCCGATCGATGCAGCGTTCAAGGCAGTGGCCAACCTCACTAAGACAAGGAGCCGGTTGCTCAGATTTACGGTGAATTCGATCACAGGCGGCACCGATGCACAGGGTGAGGTGACCGTGAGGCTCCAGGAAGGTTCCCAGGTGGTGACAGGGCAAGGTGCTGATCCAGACATCATTACTGCCAGTGTCAGGGCCTATCTTAATGCCTTGAACCGGTTAGAATATAAAAAATAAACTTTCATGGTCTGCACGTTTATCTATATCAGGCATTTCCCAGGCATGAAGATACAGCCCATAGGCTCTGTATTTTCACGGTAAATAAGGGCTGTATCTTCACACCCTTGGGGTTCAGCACGGAAGTATACGGGCTGCATGAAAGTTTGGTATCTATGATTGGAGTTAAAAGATGAGCAAGTCCATGAACATAGCAGAAAAGATCCTGGCCTCCCATGCCGGCCTTGATTCGGTAAGCCCTGGTCAGCTTGTGGAGGTAGAAGTGGATCTTGCCCTTGGCAACGATATTACGGCGCCGATTGCCATCAAGACCTTTCGTAAGGCCGGTGTGCAATCGGTCTTTGACAAGGGGAAGGTGGCCCTGGTTGCCGATCATTTCGTACCAAATAAGGATATAATGAGCGCTGAGCAGGCACTTATGCTCAGGGAGTTTGCCAAAGAATATGGGATAGTTCATCACTATGATGGTGGTGATACCGGGGTAGAGCATGTCCTTTTACCTGAAAAGGGTATCGTGGTTCCTGGCGATGTAGTCATCGGGGCAGACAGTCATACCTGTACCTACGGTGCCTTGGGGGCCTTTGCCACCGGGGTGGGAAGTACGGATCTTGCCGCCACAATGATGACAGGAAAGACATGGTTCAAGGTGCCGGAGACCATCAAGTTTGTATTCAACGGGCAGCTGAGGCCATGGGTAGGTGGTAAGGACCTCATCCTTTATACCATTGGAGACATTGGTGTGGACGGGGCGCTATATCAGGCCATGGAATTTACCGGGCCTGTGATAGACTCCCTGGGCATGTCAGACAGGTTCACCATGTCCAACATGGCCATAGAGGCAGGTGGCAAGGTTGGGCTTATAAACCCCGATGATGTCACAAGGCAGTATGTGGAGGGCAGGACACAGCGTGACTATACCTTCTTTACAAGTGATCCCGATGCACATTATAAGAAGGTGATCGAGTATGATTGCAACGACATAGAGCCACAGGTAGCCTTTCCTCACTTGCCGGAGAATACAAGGCCTGTTTCCCAGGCGGGCCATGTGGAACTGAATCAGGTGGTGATAGGCTCTTGTACCAATGGCAGGATAGAGGACCTGGAGCTTGCTGCAAGGGTGATATCCGGGCACAAGGTAGCAAGGGGTCTTCGGTTGATAGTATTACCTACCACGCCTTCGGTCTATGGGGAGGCGCTTGAAAGGGGATACCTTGAAACCTTTCTAAAGGCAGGTGCTGTCATAGGTCCACCTACCTGTGGACCATGTCTTGGGGGACACATGGGTATACTTGCCAAGGGAGAAAGGGCGCTTGCGACGACAAACAGGAACTTTGTCGGGCGCATGGGCCATCCTGAAAGCGAGGTGTACCTGGCCAATCCTGCCATTGCTGCGGCAAGTGCAGTCCTTGGGTATATCGGTACCCCTGATCAACTCTAAGATTACCGTTTTACGTTAAGATAGCTCCATATCGTAGCCATGAGGAGTTAAGAGGTTTTTTATGAACATAAGAGGTAGAATCTGGAAATTTGGCAAGAATATCGATAC
>WFZW01000067.1 GCA_015489365.1 Deltaproteobacteria bacterium
TGGTGCCGAGAGGCGGAATCGAACCACCGACACGAGGATTTTCAGTCCACTGCTCTACCGACTGAGCTATCTCGGCACGTTTCGAGTGGAGGCATTATGATGGCACTTACTGCCTTTGTCAACCCCTAGAAAGGTAAGGACATGGCTGCACAATTTTATCCGAAAACGCATTTTTTTGATTAGCCATGGACACAGGACATACAGGACAAAGGGCAAGATGTTTCCAGTGGCGTATTTTCATACTTCGTTGTACCTGCCATGGGAAGGCAGTTGCCGTAAAAATATATCCCGGCTAAGGGCTCTACCTTCGTGCCCTGGGGTGCAGCATAGAAAATACGGGCCGCATGAAAATTTGGAATCATCACTTTGGCATCTGGCCGGTCAACATGAGGAAACCCTCGTGCACGAACTGGCTGACTGCAAAAAATGCCGCCAGGGCCGCAGCCCATTTCATGATTTGCATCCGGGTAGGATGATATTTGAAGGCCTTCTTTGTGATGCCAATTATCAAGAAAACCGTGCCAACACCATAAAATATACATACAAAAACGCCACGCAAGGTATCGAGTATCATATCTGATACCTCACCCTTGCGTACTGAAAAAAGGACGGTTAAGAACAACATGGCTGCAATGAATTTCATATCCTCTTTTTTAGTCTTGTTCTTATCTTGGTCCACCATTGGATCTATCCCCTCTCCACAGGATTAATATGTCGTATTTTCCCCGTACCTGCCTTGTACTTCAAACCAAACCTTCATGCAGCCCGTACCCTGGGAATATTTTGCCCTTTGTCCATGTATGTCCTTGTGTCCATGGCCAATCAAAAAAATGCATTTTCGGACAAAACCTTCGGATGCCATGGCGGTTACCCTATGAACATCTATAGTTAAACCATCATGTAAGACTTTGGGGATCAACATCTACCTCCAAACGCACCCCGGGTAGAACAAACTCGGCCCGCTCCCTCAATACCGCTTGGCATATCAGGCGAAGGTTGCCCAGACGTGGTGACTTAAGAAGCACCTGATACAGGTATCTTCCTTTGATCCTGGCCCTTGGCGACGGGGCAGGACCAAGGACCTCTACCCCCTCCCCCCTGGCCAATATTTGACGAATCACCCGCCTTGACAGGATACCACACCTCATGGCACTTTTTTCCACCACTGCCCTTTTCCTGCCTGACAACTTTAGGTTTATCATGCGTCCAAAGGGTGGATAACCAAGCTCCTGTCGGGCCTTAACCTCCTTATCAAAAAATCTTCGAAAATCTTGTTCCTTGGCGAGGGCTATAGCGTAATGATCAGGCATGAAACTTTGAATTAGCACCCTGCCGGGTCTCTTTCCCCTGCCTGCCCTTCCTGCTACCTGCGTAAGAAGCTGAAAGGTTCTCTCTGCCGCATTGAATTCAGGAACGTTGAGGGACATGTCTGCCCAAAGCACCCCTACCAGGGTAAGCCCTGGAAAGTCATGGCCCTTGGTCACCATCTGGGTGCCCACCAACATATTGATGGACCCTGAGCGGAAACCCTTTAGGATCTTCTCAACCCTCCTTCTGCTGGAAGAGACATCACGATCCAACCTGGCAACCCTGGCATCGGGGAACATCCTGGCCAGTTCATCAGCCACCTTCTCCGTACCATAACCCCTGGCCCTTATCGCATGCCCATGACATACTGGGCATACCGGCAAGGCCGGATACCTCGAAGCACAATAATGACAACACAGGACACCATTTCCCGCATCAAAATTGGACCCGTTTCCCACCCCTTCCAGTCCGATATGCCTGTGCCAGGTCAAAGACACGTCACAATTCGGGCACCTAAATACATGGCCACATTCAGGGCAGAAGACATAGGTAGCAAACCCCCTCCGATTCAGGAATATCAGGACCTGCTCCCCGTCTGCTAGGGTTTCTCCTATCGCCTCCTTGAGGCGATCCGAAAGCCAATAATCCCCCCTTGAAGGGGAATTGCTACCCCCCTTTGCCTTTGTTACGCTGTCTTTTTTACGTCTATCTATGATGGTGACACTGGGAAGGACCGACTCTGCAACACGCCCTTTCATGCTGATCAACCGATATTTCCCTGACATTGCATTGAAAAAGCTCGTAAGACTAGGTGTTGCTGAACCAAGTACCACGACTGCCTCGTCCATTTTGCCACGTACCAGTGCGAGGTCCCGTGCATTGTAACGGAATTTTTCCTCCTGCTTATAGGATGGATCATGCTCTTCATCCACCACGATCAGGCCAAGATTGGAAATAGGCGAAAAGATTGCTGAACGCGTCCCTACCACTATACGCTTCTTACCCCTCTTAATCCCCCACCATTCATCCCTTCTTTGGGAATCGGTCAGGCCACTGTGAAGCACAGCCACCTGGTTTCCAAAACGATCATTGAAAATTCCTACAGCCTGGGCGGTCATCGCTATCTCTGGCACAAGGACGAGGACGTTCCTACCACAATCGATACAATGCCTGGTAGCCTGGAGATAGACCTCGGTCTTTCCACTTCCTGTCACTCCATGGAGTAGCACAGGATTAAACCCGTGCCCTTCAATCAGGCTACAGAGCTCTTCTATGCATCCCCTTTGCTCACTGGTTAACGGGAAACCACCACCTGAATCCCAGGCATCAAGTTTTAATCTGGCCCCCTTCTCCTTTACCGGCCTAGAGGCTATCTTCTCCACCGTTTTCTTTCTGGCTGAAAAAAAACCCGGAGGAAGGGATTCAGAAAGGGCCAATCCCAGTGGATAGAAATAATAGGAGGCTGCCCATTGATAAAAATCAAGGAGCCTTTCAGGAAGGATGGCAGAAGGATCCAAAACGGAGATGACCGACCTCAACCTGTCCTCTTCAATCCCCGGTCTGGATACTGTGCCCCATAAGAGGCCGATAACCCGCCTGCCACCAACGGGTACCAACACCCGACAGCCCTTCACCGGCCGGATGTCGGTAAACGGCCACCTATACGTCAAGGGATCATTCAGCGGAAGCGGAACGACTATTTCTACAAAAGAGGCATCAGGCATCAAGCCCCTTGACCAGGTCCACGAGGTATCTCTTGAAGATGCCACCCAGTTCCGGATGATCCAGGGCATAGTTTACCGTGGCCTGGAGATAACCGAACTTGTCACCGGCATCAAATCGCCTTCCTTTGAATTCATAGGCATAGAGTGCCCTATCCTTGCGAAGTATATCCAATGCGTCCGTAAGTTGTATCTCGCCCCCAACACCAGGCAGGGTACGATCGAGACAGTCATAGATCTCCGGACGAAGCACATAACGACCTATGACCGCAAGGTTTGAACGTACGGTCCCTGGTTCAGGTTTCTCAATAAGTCTCTCCACCCGGTATACACCCTCTTCCACCTCCTCACCTTCTACGATCCCATAACGATTGATCTCACTAGGCGGCACCTGTTGGACCGCGACCACCGCCTCATTTACCCTTTCGAAGACCTTTAGCATCTGGAAGACACAAGGGACTTCACTTTCCACCAGGTCGTCGCCCAGTACCACAACAAAGGCCTCGTCGCCAATGACCGGCTGCGTCACCTTTACCGCATGCCCCAGGCCCAGTGGTTCCTTCTGCCGCACGGAAACCACCTCGATAAGACGGGAGATATGACGAACCTCCTTCAGTAGATCCAGCTTGCCCTTCTGGGACAAAAAGGTCTCCAGCTCAAAGGAATAATCAAAATGGTCTTCTATGGCGGACTTCCCAGAGGCTGTGACCAATACCACCTCCTTTATGCCAGAGGCAACCACCTCTTCGACTATGTACTGTATGGTTGGCCTGTCCACCACGGTGAGCATCTCTTTGGGTATGGCCTTGGTCGCAGGTAGAAACCTGGTTCCCAGGCCAGCCACTGGTACTACTGCCTTGCGAACTTGCATATTCACCTCCATTTCCTCAAAAACTACCCTCGAACCCCTTTATTCAAGATCCAATGGCCCTGGGTAACCGCGCTTCGACAACCTTCCAGTTTACCCGCTTGCGCCATGCATCCAGATAGGCCACGGGCCGTCCGACGTAATCGAGGCAATAGGCATGTTCGGCCATATCCACCACAAGGAGTGGCCTCGTTCCAATTGCCCACTGGCTTGGGCTGTCGATACCAATCACTACGAGACGGCCAAGCATTTCATCCCATACCAATGCTGCCCATGCCTGGACCGCCAGGGCAGTGGCCCTGAATCTTACCCACCACTGATCAAAGGAACCAAAGGCCTCCGTCAATGCCTTTTTCAACCTATCTCCAGGTCCCATGGAAAGCGGGGTAAGTGTATCGAAATAGTTTTCATGGAGTATGACACCATTTCTCAGATTCAGCCAGGCATGGCAATGATCTCTCCAGTTGCTGTTCAATGAATCTGATGTGGCTAGGTCTATGAACCTTGTCCTGGAGTTTTCCCTTTCGAACTCATGATAATATTCACTGTAGATACGGATGTGTTCCTGAATCAAGGCAGCTGAAAAGCCCTCAAGGCTTCCCACCAGCCGTCTATAGTCCTTGGGACCGGAAAGCAAGGGCCTGGCCTGGCCCGACCCTGTGGTAATTGGCTTATCGGCAGCCTTCGTCGCCCCTTCTGGGTACAAAAAACCGAGCCCGGTTCCCGCTATGATCCGGAGGAATATTCGCCGGTTGATAGGATTACTGTCCATTTTGATAACCGATTCCTTTTCAGATCTTATCCCAAACTTTCATGCGGCCCGCATCTCCTATGCTGCCCCCCATGGCATGAAGATACAGCCCTTAGCCGGGATGTATTTTCACGGCAACTGCCATTCCCAGGGCAGGCACAACGAAGCATGAAAAAGTGCCCCTGGAAACATCTTGTCCTTTGTCCGTGTATGTCCTTGTGTATCCATGGCCGATCAAAAATGCGTTTTCGGATAAAACCTTCATATGGCCTGTTGCCTCGATGCCCCACCAGGAGACCTTAAAAATACCATATTAGGAGGACTGCAGCCTGTCCTTCGAGAATTTCACATTAACCTCAACTGGCTCAAATTCAAGTCGTAAACCCGGATCGTATCCTTCAAGGACACATCTTGTACCTTTTATCCGGATACATGCACCCTGTTAGACCGCATGAACACACGGAACGCCGATCTCTGGATATCGAGTAAGTGGTAACTTACTAATATTATAGACACATTGAAAACCGACAATGTTAAAAGGAGATGCAGCAGAAGGTAGTAGGGCCCGGAGATAGAAAGGAATTACCGTAAAAATACAGAGTCTATGGGCTGTATCTTCATGTATTGGGGATGCGGCACCAAGGTACGGGCCGCATGGAAGTTTAGAGATACAGGGAAGGATCAATGTATCTCTTCATCTACCTTGTCTTTACATTCAAAGAAGATCCGGTATGCCGCGTCCCTACTATCTAGGCCCTCGTATAACAGCTTGGGAAGCGAGGCCACATCCAAGGGACCAAGGGTCATATCCACCCCGAGGGAAAACGATTGCATCGAATCGAACCTATTACCGGAAAGATATATGTAAACGAGAAAGATGTACCGTCTCACCTCCATCGGCAGTGAATTGAAATATCCTAGGATTTCTGTCAAATATTTATCAGGATCAGGGCCTTGCTGATACAATACTACAAGATCGTATTGATGATATCTCAACCTGGAACGCACATCCTCCACGTTTGACACCATCCTGGCCTCAAAATCCATGGAGGACAGCCCCTTTATGATCTCATCGCGTGCCTCTAATTGCGGACAATATACCAACGCCGTTTTGGTTCCAGGCTCGAAAAACTCAAAACCAGAGGAGGCCCGCATGTCGGTACTTGCATTATCCACTGGATCTTGTCGCCTGCCCGCCTTCTCCTTGACCTTTGACCGGACCTCTATCTTCTCCTTGCAATTGGGACAGGCAAGATAGGCAACACCCCCTGGAGGGATCTTGCTGTCATCTACCTTATAGCGTCTCGAACACCCTGTACAGATTACCTCCATGGTTTTCCCCCTATGGTCTCTTTTCATGCCATTCCAGGTCTATTTTGAGCTCTCCGATATCAGAGGTCTCCTCTCCCCTGGATGCCTTGACCAGATCCATTCCTTGCCTGACCTTTGCCTTGCTACTCGCATAGGCCAGGGCCACATCTTCGTCTATCACGCCGTTTTGAAAGAGCTTTATGATATGCTGGTCAAAGGTCTGCATATTATACGCCTGCCCGCCGTCTATGATTTCATAAAAGGTCTTACCCTCCCTCTCGCCGTTGATTATGGAATCCTTGACCCTTATGTTATTCCGCATGATCTCGAAGATGGCTACCCGCCCCCCCTCCTTCCTTGGAAGCAGCCGCTGGCCTACCACCCATCTCATGGTATCCGCCAACCTGAACCTGACTTGACGCTCTTCGTCGGTGGTGAACATACCCAGTATGCGGTTGATAGTGTGTCCGGCGCTCACTGTATGCACGGTACTAAATACCAAATGACCAGTCTCCGCCGCATTGAGGGCGATCTCAATTGTTTCCCTATCCCTGATCTCACCAACGAAGATCACGTTTGGTGCCTGCCTCAATGCTGCCCTGAGTCCACTGGCAAATGTGTCGAAATCCTGACCCAGTTCCCTCTGATTAAAGGTAGCCTTTTTATGATTGTGTACATACTCGATAGGGTCTTCCAGGGTTACCACATGAAGCTCCTGTGTACTATTGATCTCGTCAAGGATAGCCGCAAGGGAGGTCGTTTTACCCGTGCCAGTAGCACCAGTGAACAAAATAATGCCGTTCTTTTCGGTAGCCATCTTCCTGAAACATTCAGGCAGATCAAGTTCCGATATGGTCGGCACCTTTGATTCCAGCTTACGCATGACGATGCTATAGGAACCCCTCTGGGAAAAGATATTTACACGAAATCTAGGACCATCCTCCAGGTTATACGAAAAATCACAGGAACCGTGGGAAAACAGGTCCACCAGTAGACGCCTGCTATTATCTATGAGACAAAGCGCCAACTGCTCGGTCTGAAACGGGGTAAGCACACCAGTAACTAGATCCAGATTCACCTTGTGGAGCCTGCCATCGGCAGCTACCTGGAATGGACGACCCACTGTAAAGTTGAGATCGGAGATCCTGGGATGTGAACCCAGCATCTCCTTTAGTATCTGGTCGAGCTCTGCCTTTCTCATCGCTAGCCCACCTCCGTGAAATCAGCAGGGGCACTCCTGGCAAATGGCTTGAACTTGCCCTTGTCAACGCACTTGTTATAGGCCTCATCCGGATCTATCCAACCCTTCTGGAGCAGGTCCATAATAGCATCATCCAGGGTCTGCATGCCGAATTTCTTGCCCGTCTGCATAGAAGAGGGTATCTGATAGGTCTTCCCCTCCCGTATCAGGTTTCTGACCGCTGGGGTGGCGATCAATATCTCAAAGGCGACACAGCGCCCCTTTACGTCTATCCTCTTAAACATGGTTTGGGAAATTACTGCCCTCAATGCGTCTGCAAGGGTAGCCCTGACCTGTGGCTGCTGATGGGTTGGAAAGATCTCTATGACCCTATCAACCGTCTTGGCTGCACTTATAGTATGTAATGTTCCCATTACCAGATGCCCTGTCATAGCAGCCTCAATGGCCAAGGAGATCGTCTCCAAGTCCCTCATTTCACCTACAAGTATTATGTCTGGATCTTCACGAAGGGCCCCGCGGAGTGCTGCACTGAAACTCTTGGTATGGGTACCGACCTCCCGATGATTGACCAGGCACGACTTGCTTTCATGCACGAATTCTATCGGGTCTTCCACTGTAATGATATGGTCCCTGCGATTACGGTTGGCATGGTCTATTATAGCTGCCAAGGTGGTCGATTTTCCGCTTCCTGTGGGGCCTGTGACCAGGACAAGTCCCCTTGGCAGCATGGCCAATTTGGTCATCACCTTGGGCAGCCCAAGTTTTTCCGCGCTCAGGATCTCACTGGGAATCTCCCTGAAGACTGCCCCCACCCCGTTTTTTTGCATGAAAAAGTTGGCTCTGTACCTGGCAAGCCCTGGAATTTCATAGCCAAAGTCCACGTCACCCGTTTCCTCGAAGTGCTTTATCTTTTCCTCCGGGGCGATCTCATAGAGCATGGATTTCAACTCATCATTGTCGAGGGTCTTGTATTTTACCCTCTGAAGATCGCCCCGTATCCTGAGAATCGGAGGAGCACCTGCCGCAAGATGGAGGTCAGAGGCGCCCTGGTCATGCAATAACTTGAAAAATGCGTCTATCTTTGCCATAAAACCCTTATGCGGCCTGTAAGCCTGTGCCGCACCCCTTGAATATTATGAAAATACAGCCCTCGCCCAGGATGTATTTTCACAGTAAGATGATATTCTATATTCTCCTGTCCAGATATGGGTCGTTCCCTCTATTCCTTAATCGGCCTTGGCGGCCGAAAGATTAACTTCTTGACACCTTATCCACCAAGGACACGAAAAAATGACGCTATGGAGGTCACTTAAGATTTAACTATCAAACCACCCTATATCTCAACCAAAGCGGCATGACACAGGGTAGGTCTACAGTCTGATGTGTAACCCCTAAGCCAATCCCCATTAATTGATATGAAAATACAGCCATTAATCAGGAGATATTTTCACAGTAAAATTTTATGGCAAAATTCTTGCAAAAAATTTAAAATCCTAAGCTGTTAAGCTTTAATCAACCTGTGTAATCTTTGGCTTCTTACCCCGAGTATAAAGATACGGCCTACAAGGTATTGCATTGTAAATGGCCTAAAGATATCAGAAGGAAGAACAAGGAATGAGAGAAGGAGATACCCCTGCAATCCGCCTCAAGGGGGTTTCAAAGAGATTCGGTCCGGGTAATTTGGCATTGGTGGACATAGATCTAGAGATAGCGAAGGGGGAATTCGTTTTTCTCACTGGGCCGAGTGGTTCTGGAAAGAGTACGCTCCTTCGCCTGCTCTTTTGTGCAGAAAGACCAACTACTGGTGAGGTATCGGTAGATGAAATGAATATCGATACACTCTCAGGTGCCCAGATCCCATTGCTAAGGCGAAAGGTCGGCGTAATCTTTCAAGATTTCAAATTATTGTACAATTACACGGTATTTGAAAACGTTGCCCTTGCCCTTGAGGTCATAGGTCTTAGACCTGATCAGGTAAAAAAGAGGGTCAAACAGGTAGTAGAAGGCGTGGGTCTTGGCACAAAACTAAACAGGAAGGCGATTCAATTGTCCGGTGGTGAGCAGCAACGGGTTGCAATCGCAAGGGCCGTTGTAAACAGACCCCCTATCATCCTCGCGGATGAGCCTACTGGCAATTTGGACAGGAAGCGCACTGGAGAGGTGATGATGCTAATGGAGGAATTGAATGCAAGAGGAGCCACTATCCTGTTTGCGACCCATGATGAACGCCTGTATCAAAATACCCACAGGAGGGTTCTCAGGCTGAAAAACGGCAAATTGGAATCCGCCAAATGATGATATCGATATTCCTAAGACGCGCCCTGACTGACATCAGGCAATATCTTCCCACACAGATGATGACGACCATGGTCGTTAGCCTTTCCTTACTCATCCTGACATTTTTCTGCCTGTTCTCCGTTAATCTCCAACACTTCGTGGAAAGATTCGGAAATGAACTTGGCATCGTCGTGTTCCTTAAGCAAGGCCTCCCACAAGAACGCATTCCGCTGCTCTATCAGAGGATAGCCGGATTGGATGGGGTTGAGACCGTAAAATATGTATCCCCTGAAGAGGCGTTCAAAAGGCTTCGCTCCTATCTCAAGGACGAGCAAGAGGTACTAGAAGGGGTTGATCCCCGGTTCCTACCACCATCTTTTGAAATCCAGATCAATCGCGCCGTCTTCAACCTGACCCGCATAAAACAGGTGGCAGGTGTAATCGAACAATGGCCAGAGGTATCCAAGGTCCAATATGGCCAGGAATGGATAGACAGGCTTGAGGCCCTCTCAAGGATAGTTGAGAAGGCAGTAGTAATCGGCGGGCTGCTACTCATGCTGACCGCGGCCTTCGTGGTAGCCAATACGATAAAGTTGACCGTTTATGCCAGGCAAGAGGAATTAGAGATCCTGAGACTCGTTGGGGCCACGAATTCCTTTATCCAGGGCCCGTTTCTGATCGAGGCGTTCCTCCAAGGGCTTGCCGGCTCGGCTGTGGCATTGTCAATAGTGTTTGGCACCTATGTATACCTTGAAAGGATGCTTGGTCTTTCCGCCCTATTCAAAAATTTCGAGCTGTCCTTCCTGCCCTGGCAATATGTAGTTGCCATAATCTCAAGCAGTGTAATCCTCTGTGTAATGGGAACAGCACTTGCCATGCGGAGGTTCCTGAGATTGTGATCAGAAGGCTGTCTGTCCTGCTCGTCTTCGTTTTAACCGGACTCCTATGGCCAGCCACGGCCCCTGCCCAGCAGGATCTCATACAAAACGAGCTGTCCTCACAGAAACGGCGGCTCCAGTCCCTGGAAACGGACATAAAACGCAACAAGGCCAAGGCTACAAGGGTTGAGGCAGAAAGAGTGGCTGCACTGCGCAAATTAAAATTACTGGACAAGCGCATAACCCTTCAATGGAAAAAACTGAACCAGGCGAAGGCAGCGTGGACAAAGACCGAACTTGATCTGGTTGAACTTAGAAAGGATCTGAACGACAAGGCCAAGGCACTAGGTACGCTCAGGAGCCAGGTAGAACAACGGCTCAGGGCACTTAGAGAGACGGGAACGACAGGCATTCTTAACATACTTTTTGAGGCACATACATTGCCCGAGCTCCTTTCCAGGCAGACAATGTTGAAGATTATACTTGAACATGACAAAAAACTCAGGGATAGATATCAGAGAGAGCTAAGGCAATATGCGGCAAGGGAAAAGGAACTCCAGAAAAAACAGATACAACAGAAGGAATTGGTTAAAAGGATAGAGGCTGAGGCCCTGACCCTGGAAGAACGAAAGCAGGAAAAAACCGCATTCATCGAGGAATTACGTTCACAGGGAGACAGGTATAGGGGAATCATACGGGAACTTGAAAGGGCCAGGACATCCCTGAAGGAGATTATCGCCCGCCTTTCCCAAGAAGACAGTGGCAGAAAACAGGGCCTGGATAACCAGACTACCCTCTTCGACTTCGCAGCCCAAAAGGGAAAACTCACCCCACCAGTTGTCGGACAGGTTTCCGTGCCTATACAAAAGGATGGCCACAAGGCCCCGGGGGTGATATTCTCCTGTCCTGTCGGCACGGAAATCAGGGCCATCTTCGATGGAACCGTTATATTCAACGGCCCTGTCGAGGGATATGGCAATGTCATAATACTGGATCATGGGCATGGTTACCTGAGCCTGACCAGCCAGGGGATGACCTTTTTCAAGGATGTTGGGGCCCATGTTACCGAAGGGGAGATAATAGGCCTCACAGGTGGCGGCGCATGGACCAGGAAAGGTATATATTTTGAAATAAGGCATGGAGAAAATTATTTGAATCCATTAAAATGGCTGGATTTAAGAGGGCTTGAGGTCAGGGACTGATTCCATATAAAATCGCATCATTCTCCAGACCCTTCACAAACAAAGCTTCTGTGTCCCGCAACCCCTTGTAGCCGTAACCCTGGGCATGAAGATACAGCCCGTATTCAGGATGTATTTAAGGGTGCGGCGCAAAGGATACGGGCGACAAATATTGAACTGTTATACTGAATAGTTATAAAAACAACTACATACATCCGGAGATCTGATACTATGAAACCTTTCTATAAACGGCATCTATGGCAGAGCGTCTCAGTGCTTGCCTTACTTTTTGTCCTCATAGGTGGATATCAGGCCCTGCAAATCGCATCTGCCAAGGAAGATGGGGTGTATTCTCAGCTCAAGCTCTTCACCTCGGTGCTGGATCTTGTGGAGAGAAATTATGTTGAGCCAGTAAAACCACAAAAACTCATTTATGGGGCAATACAAGGGATGCTAAGTTCCCTGGATCCCCATTCTTCGTTCCTGAGACCAGACGATTTCAAAGAATTACAGGTAGAGACCAAGGGCAGTTTTACGGGTATCGGGATCGAGATAACCCTCAAGGACGGTATACTGACCGTAGTGTCACCGATCGAGGGAACACCGGCCTTCAAGGCCGGGCTAAAGGCCAATGACAAGATCTTGAAGATCAATGGAAAGACCACCAAGAATATGACCCTCATTGAGGCAGTAAAACTCCTTCGTGGCCCCAGGGGCACCAAGGTTACCATATCCATCTTCAGGAACGGATGGACCGGATTGAAGGATATCGTCCTTACAAGGGATGTCATACCCATAAAGAGTGTTCGCTCCAGACTACTTGAGAAGGGATACGGTTACGTTAGGATAACGAATTTCCAAGACAAGACAGATCCTGATCTTGAAAAGGCGCTGGATAAACTCGAGAAGGAAACCCACCTCAAGGGCCTCATAATAGATTTGAGAAACAATCCCGGCGGACTCCTGGAACAGGCAGTCAAGGTATCTGATGAGTTTATCGACAGTGGCCTTATAGTCTATACAAAGGGGCGTATCCCCCAACAGAACATGAAATTTAAGGCGCATCCCAACAAGCACCACCACGATTATCCCCTGGTGGTACTTGTCAACGAAGGCAGTGCCAGCGCCTCTGAGATCGTTGCCGGTGCCCTGCAGGACCACAAACGGGCCGTGATAGTCGGGACCCAGACCTTCGGCAAGGGATCGGTGCAGACCATCATCCCTATAGATGATGGAGCAGCAGTACGCTTGACCACCGCCCTTTACTATACTCCCAGTGGCAGATCCATCCAGGCAAAGGGAATTACCCCTGATATCGTGGTACCCTTCATACCGGAATCAAAAATGGAAGAAAAGGGGAAGAAAAATGGATTTCACTTCATCAAGGAACGGGATCTAAAGGGCCACCTACCGGGGATAGAAGACAAGGAACACGGTAAAAAGGATGACAATGTAACCTCGGGAAAGAATGGGATAGTGATGCCAATGGACAATCAGCTCAGGGAGGCCCTGAGGATTTTAAAGGCCTGGACCATCCTTTCCGAGATGAAGGTCCCTGGCAAGTAGGCTCTGCATCCATCTCCCCTTTGCATCCCTGGCAAATTCACAGGCCACCTTGATCCAGGGTGAAGATCCGTGAAGCCCGCAGGGAATACATGCTTGGCATGAACCAAGGAGGTCGGAAGACGACAAAGAAAAGGCGGGCAGGCAAGGGGTCTGCCCACAGGACAAAAAGGCGGTTTCCAGGTCTATTACCGGCCGTCCTGGCGCTGGGTGTCGTCTCGGCCCTTCTGGCTATTGTCTATATCTTCCCGGACCGTCCAACCATGGACCTCAGTAGGCCTCCCTTTGAGGATTTCAGGCCTGCCCCCATCACCCCGCCACCTCCACCGATCAAGAAAGAGATCCCACCTGTTCCACGAAGGCCCGTGATCGCTATCATCATAGATGACATGGGTTACAACTTTGCCATTGACGAGGCATTGATCAACATTGAGGCACCCTTGTCATTTGCCTTCCTACCCTTTGCACCAAATACCAAGAGACTTGCAACACTGGCGAAGAATAGGGGACATGACATATTGGTCCACCTACCCCTTGAGGCCATGAACCAGTCCCTGGACCCAGGCCCTGGCACGCTGAGGCTAGACATGGATTTTGATACCATCCTGAAGACCTTGAAAAAGGACCTCAATGCGGTTCCCTACGCTACAGGGGTCAATAATCATATGGGCTCAAGATTTACAGCGAATAAAAGGGCAATGGAATGGGTCCTAGCCGAGGTCAAGAGACGAAATATGTTCTTTGTAGACTCAAGGACCACAAGGGAAACGATTGCCCTGAAGACCGCCAGGGCAATGGGCATCCCGTCAGCAGAACGGACGGTCTTCCTGGATCATACCTTGAACGTCTCCAGCATCAACAAGGAACTGTCGCGACTTGTGCGGCTCGCACAAAAGAGGGGAAAGGCGATAGCCATCGGTCATCCATCAAGGATTACACTAAAAGTTCTTTACTGCCGATTACCAGATATAAGGAAAAAGGTGGAATTAGTACCTGTCCATGAGATCCTATAGGCCTTGTCCTGGTTTTTTCGGCCTGTCAAGACCTGTGCAGGAACCTCACAAGGAAAATATATTCCAGATGAGGGCTGTGTTTTCATGTCTGGAGTCCGGTGCCAAAGGTACGGACTGCATGAAAGTTTAAGGGACACATTGCATCCTAAGATCCGAATACTTATTCTCTAGCCGTAGGTCAGAAGTAACCGTTACTTGTCATTGTTTGCCATTGTAGGTCCATGGCCTAATAGATGCACAAATACATGAAAATCAAGGAGGCTGCCAGAGGAAATCCATGAAATATGGTGAGGAGGAAATAAAAAAGGCGGAGTTGGAACCATGGCCAAATCCAAGTCGTGAAAGGGACTACACGATTGATATCAGTTTCCCTGAATTCACATGTCTGTGTCCCAGATCAGGGTATCCTGATTTTGCTACCATCCGAATCCACTATGTTCCAGACGAATCGATAATAGAGCTCAAGTCGCTAAAATTATATCTCAACAAATTCAGGCAGGTATACATATCCCATGAGGAAGCCACCAATAGGATCTTCTCGGATCTGTTCAAGGTATTGAGTCCCAAGTTCTTGCGCGTTGAAGGGGATTTCCATCCCAGGGGAAACGTCCATACTGTTATAAAGGTGGAGGATGGTAATAAGAGGGAGACCCCAGGTAACACATCATGAGAATACCATGTTTGGGGAAGATCATGTCTTTTCTTACAAGCTAACGACAGCAGGAGAACAGATGGCTGAGCACAACCTATTGATATATCAACATCTTTTAAAAGAAGAGCCCCTTGACAAAAAAATTACACTATGAAATACTTTTCGTGTTGGCGTCTTTTCCTTCAAAGTAACCATATGTGGCCTGCATACCTCTGGTGCTGCATTCCTAACCATGAAGATGCAACCGGTAATGGGATGTATCTTCCGAGATAGAATATATAATTCCAACCACCAAGGAGAACAAACATGAGCAACAACAGGATCGACATCGAGAGCCTGACGAGTGAACAGCGTATCTTTCGACCATCGCGCAAGGGCCAACAAACCGCCTATGTAAAAAGTATGAAGGAATACAAGAGGCTGTACAAGTGGTCCATGGAAAACCCAGAAGATTTTTGGGCAACCAGGGCTGAGGAGCTCATCAGCTGGTCAAGAAAGTGGAGGACCGTTTTGAGGTCTGATTTTCACAAGCCCCATATCGAATGGTTTATTGGTGGCCAGTTGAATGCCTCATATAACTGCCTGGACAGGCACCTGACGGATGGTAGAAGGAACAAGGCGGCCCTGATCTGGCAGGGTGAGCCCGAGGATGATGTCAAGGTCTATACTTATCAAATGCTCCACAGTGAGGTCTGTCGCTTTGCCAATGTACTCAAAAAAAAGGGCATTAGGAAGGGTGACCGAGTAGCCATCTACCTTCCAATGGTCCCTGAACTGCCCATAGCCATGCTTGCCTGTGCAAGGATCGGTGCTATGCACAGCGTCGTGTTTGCCGGATTCAGTGCCCGCAATCTTCAAAATCGTATCCATGATTGCCAAGCCAAGATCCTTATAACTTCGGACGCTGTCCTTAGGGCTGGAAGAACCATACCATTAAAGCCCAATGCCGACGAGGCGCTGAGGAATTCACCAAGCATAGAAGGCTGTATCGTCGTAAAGAGGGCGGGAAATGATGTTCCTATGGAGGATGGCCGTGACACCTGGTGGCATGATGAAATCAATGCCGAGGATATAACCGACAAATGTGACCCTGTTACCATGGGGGCAGAAGATACCCTTTTCATCCTGTATACCAGTGGCAGTACTGGCAAACCCAAGGGGGTAATCCACACCACGGGTGGCTATATGACATATGCCGCCCATACCACCCAGTGGGTCTTTGATCTGAAAGACGACGATGTATTCTGGTGCACGGCAGATATCGGCTGGATAACCGGACACACCTATATCCTCTATGGTCCCCTGAGCCTTGGCGGCACCTCCTTGATGTTCGAAGGCGTTCCAACCTGGCCTGCACCGGATCGATTCTGGAAGGTAGTTGAAAAATTCAAGGTCAACATATTCTATACCGCTCCAACGGTTATCAGGTCACTCATGAGGGAGGGAACCGAATGGACCCAAAAACATGATCTATCAACATTGCGACTGCTGGGCAGCGTTGGAGAACCCATAAACCCAGAGGCCTGGATATGGTACCATGAAAACATAGGGAAGGGTAAATTGCCCATCGTAGATACGTGGTGGCAGACCGAAACAGGCGGTATAATGATCTCTCCCCTGCCTTTTGCCACACCGCTCAAGCCCGGTTCAGCCACATTGCCACTGCCTGGCATAGAGGCCGATGTCTTAAGGGAGGATGGAACCAGAACATCGGTTAACGAGGGTGGACATCTTGTTATAAGAAGACCCTGGCCTGGAATGCTAAGGGGCGTGTTTGGGGATCCTAAACGTTTCAAGGAGACATATTTCCAGAGTTTCCCTGGTGTCTATGATGCCGATGACGGGGCTAAAAGGGACGAGGATGGCTACTTCTGGATCATGGGCAGGCTCGATGACGTGATAAACGTCTCTGGGCACCGTCTGGGCACTGCTGAGATCGAATCTGCCCTGGTTGCCCACCACGCCGTGGCAGAGGCAGCGGTAGTCGGCATGCCACATCCTATAAAGGGCCAGGCAATCTACGCCTATGTTACATTGAAGGCCAATATAGAACCCTCCGAGGAACTTAGAAAGGAACTTAGGACATGGGTAAGAAAGGAAATAGGCCCGGTTGCCACCCCTGAAGTCATACAATTCACTGCAAAACTACCACAGACGCGAAGTGGCAAGATCATGCGAAGGATATTGAGGAAAATCGCCGCAGGAGATACCTCTGACTTCGGTGACACCTCCACCCTGGCAGATCCATCCGTCATAGAAAGGCTTATAGAAGGTAGAAAGGCCCTTCAGTAAACTATCCTGCCTGGCAGGCGCTCAGAAAGTAGGAGCGCCTGCCGTAAAACGACCTTTTAAAACCACATTATAATAGAATCCCCATCTACCGGCCCCCTTGGAATTCCCAAGGGGGCATGTGTACACGGATCTTTACATCCATCTTCATGCCATGTAATACCCATACAGAAATAGGAGGGTGTCCTAAAATGAGCCACCTGCATCTTGATAGCCTGCAACCAGAAAGGTGCTGCCTTATGGTTATCGATCCCCAGGAACGGCTAATGAAGGCCATACACAAGGCAAAGAGGGTTGAAAAAAATATTTCGCTCCTGATAAACTGTTCCCAGATACTGAATCTCCCTGTAATCGCCACCACACAATATGTAAAAGGGCTGGGCGGGTATGTGGAGGGAATAGAGAGGCTTCTTGGTGATCTTAAGAAGATCGACAAAATGGAATTCAACGCACTTGACAATCCAAAGGTCCAAGTGACCCTGAATGATTTGTCAAAAGCAGTGGACACCCTGTTGATAACAGGTGTGGAGGCCCATATCTGCATATATCAGACAGCACTTGGGGCTATACGGGCAGGATACAGGCCATGGATCATGGAGGATGCCGTTTCTTCCAGGGAAAAACAAAATAGCAGGGCGGCGATCAGACGCATGACACAGCTGGGTATACCCGTGATAACCACTGAAATGGCCATATATGACCTGTTAAAACGGGCTGGCACCCCGCAATTTAAACAGATGCTTACCTTTCTTAAGTGACCGGCTTAAGCGTTTTAAACAACTCCCTGTTCATGGACCAAATATTCCCGTGGACGTTGACCTTTATCAGTATCCTTGGTGCAATACTGAATATCAAGAAGAAAAGGGCCTGTTTTGCCATCTATACCGTGGCAAATATCGGATGGATCGTGGTAAATATATATCATGGAATCTACGCACAGGCAGCACTCTTCGTGGTCTTCACCGGCCTTTCCACCTGGGGATGGATAGAATGGGGACGAAAGGAATGGAAAAAGGTATAGCGGCTGGGAAATTTGAAACCTTCGATCATTTAGCTGACATCGGGATAAGGGGATGGGGAAAAACCCTTGAGGAGGCCTTTGAAAATGCCGCTATTGCTATGTTTTCCATCATTGTTGAGAATCTTGACCGAGTCACCCCCCAAAAACAAATAGAGATAAGTTGCGAATCCATAGATCGCGAAGGGCTATTTGTGGCATGGCTGAATGAATTGCTGGCCCAGGCTGGTATTCGAAACATGGTCTTTTCCAGATTCAAGTGCCACATACAGAACCTGGCACTTGAAGGCCTGGCATATGGCGAAAGATTTGACCCTAATAAACATAGACGGGGGATTGAGGTCAAGGGAGCCACATTTACTCAATTGGCGGTTCGCAAACAAAACGGCCTGTGGCTGGCACAATGCGTGGTAGATGTATAAAAAGATCTTGTGTAACAGACAGGCAAAAGGAAAAAAGAGATGGACACCAAGGGACTCATTCAACTCGCTACCTGCACGTGGCAAATTCCAAGGGAAGACCCCATGAGGGTCCCTGCCATATTGTACGCGGACAAGCAGCTCTTGTCTGAGATGGATGACAAGGTCCAGGAACAGCTCAAAAACGTTGCCTCCTTGCCTGGAATAGTAAAGGCCGCATTTGCCATGCCGGATGCCCACTGGGGCTACGGCTTTCCCATAGGAGGAGTAGCTGCATTTGATCCGGAAAGAGGCGGTGTGATTTCTGTAGGAGGGGTGGGTTATGATATCTCGTGCGGGGTTAGAACACTGCTAACAGGCCTTCACAAGCAAGAGGTTCTCCAGCGGCTTGATCCCTTGATAGAGGAATTATTCCGGGTCGTCCCATCCGGTGTGGGTTCTGAAGGCAAGATAAGGCTTTCAGCCGACAAACTGGATGAAGTCCTGGTTGGAGGTGCCAGGTGGGCCGTAGACATAGGCTACGGAGAACGCGATGACCTGGAATATATAGAGGAGCACGGAACCATGCCAGGGGCCGACCCATCTTGTGTCTCTGATACGGCAAAGCGTAGACAATATAGACAGGTGGGAACCCTTGGCTCTGGTAATCATTACTTGGAGATCCAATATGTCGAAAGGATCTTCGAACCTAACATTGCCGCAGCCTTTGGCCTGGAAGAGGACGCGGTAATCGTGGCCATACACTGCGGCTCAAGGGCGCTGGGCCACCAGATAGGTACAGATTACCTGCAGGTACTGGCCAAGGCGGCTAAAAAATATAACATTCCCATCCGTGAAAGGGAGCTGGTATGTGCCCCCATAAACTCACCCGAAGGGAAACGCTATTTCAAGGCAATGGCGTGCGGAATAAATTGTGCGCTGGCAAATAGGCAGGTAATAGGACACCTCGTTCGCCAGGTATTCCATGATCAATTTCCAGGGGCAACAACGAGACTACTGTATGATGTCAGCCACAATACATGCAAGATCGAAGAGCATAAGGTGGAGGGTATGATCAAGAGCCTGTATGTCCACAGAAAGGGGGCAACACGTGCCTTCGGACCAGGCAGGAAGGAATTGCCCGAACAGTTCAGGACGGCTGGGCAGCCCCTTTTCATAGGCGGTACCATGGGAACCTGCTCCTTCATACTAGCGGGACAGGATGAGGGAGAAAGGCTGGCATGGAGCTCGGCCTGCCATGGTGCTGGACGGGCCATGAGCCGAAGGGCCGCTCTTAAGAGATGGAAGGGTAAAAGTATCGTCTCTGACCTTGCCCACAGGGGGATTATCATAAAGACTGCAAGCTTTAGGGGGGCTGCTGAAGAGGCCCCTGATGCATACAAGGATGTGGTAAGGGTGGTCGAGGCAACCCATAATGCCGGCTTGGCAAAAAAGGTGGCCCTAGTAAGACCCATGGCCTGCATAAAGGGATGATCACTTTATACAGCCCCCCAATCGATAAGGATTGCAGAATTCGAAGGGACTGTAGGGATCCTGCATCTGGTTTATCATCCAGGGCAATCAGCACCCCATGGACTTTTATACCTGATCGTCCTTCCTTCGTGGTTTTTAAATACCGCCTCATCTCCGTCTATTCCTGTCAGGTAATCAGGATTCAATGGCACCTTTCCTCCACCTCCTGGCAGATCTATCACCAATGTTGGCAGACACAGCCCCCCTATGTTTCCAAGAAGGGTCTTCATTATCCTTATACCCTTGTACAGATCTGTCCTGAAATGATCAGTACCCCTGACGGCATCGCAATGAAAAAGATAATAGGGCCGGACCATGATTGCCTGAAGCCTGCAAAAAAGGTCTCCTAGGATCTCACTGTCATCATTGATCCCCTTTAGCAGCACCGTCTGGTTTGAAACTGGAATGCCATGCCTCTGGAGCATATCACATGCCGATTCTGCCTCCTTGGTTACCTCCCTGGGATGGTTGAAATGGGTATTCAACCAAAGGGGCCTATGCCGCGCAAGTATACGACAGAGTCCCTTGGTGATCCTCATGGGCATGACTACGGGCACACGACTTCCTATCCGTATGACCTCAAGATGCTTCACAGTCCTCAGGGCAGACAGAACACGATCAATGTGGGCAGACCCCATTGTGAGTGGGTCGCCACCTGAAACAATGACCTCACGTATACCGGGATGATTCGACAGGTACCTGATTATGCCACCCAGTGCCCTTTGATTGATCACCCTAGGCCTACCTGCCCAAAAGCGCTTACGATTACAGTGCCTACAATAGGTGGCGCATATCCCGGTTGCCAACAAGAGGGCCCTGTCCCCATACCTGTGGATGAGATGAGGCACTGGCATATGTCTTTCCTCGGCTAGAGGATCGTCCTCGGATCCATCGAGGTAAAAGGTAATCTCTTTAGGATCGGGAATACATTGGCGCCTTATCGGATCATTCGGATCGGACCAGTCTATAAGGGAGAGGTAATATGGTGTTGCTGCCCACCTGTATCGGCAAATAAGTTTATCATAGCACTTACGTCCCCCCTCCAGGGAGCCCATGAGATCCTCCAGGCAACGGATCCCCCTTAACCTGTTCGCAAACTGCCATCTCCAGTCCGACCATTGATCAGAACGGATGTCAGAGCGCATCTGGAACCTTTTTCATGCCCTGTTGGACACGATGAAAAATATTTGTCCATGTAGATCCATGCGGATTCATGGTAAAAGATGGCCTTTGATAAATACTGAGCCGTTACACTAAACGGGTACAAGGATAACAAGCCTAGGGCTCGAAGGGATTCTGGAGCAGGATGGTTTCGTGCCTTTCTGGCCCCACCGAAACCAACATAATGGGCACACCAGCAAGGTCCTCTATCTTTCTAAGATAATCCCTGGCCGGCTCAGGCAGGTCGTCTAGTGAGCCAACCTTGGAGAGATCCTCGTTCCAACCCTTCAACGAATCATAGACTGGACTGACGTTTTCCACCTCACGGATATTGGCAGGCATATTCTGGATGAATTGTCCCCTTAGCTCGTACTCCTTACAAAATTGAAGGGGATCAAGACCACTTAACACATCCAGTTTGGTTATGGCCAGGCCATCAAGGCCATTTAGACGAACCGAATCCTTAAGGACTACGCCGTCCAGCCAACCACACCTCCTGCGCCTTCCAGTGGTTGCCCCGAATTCGGCCCCCTTCTCCTGCATATAATCGCCGGCCCCACCTTCTATCTCAGTGGGAAATGGACCCTCACCAACCCTAGTGGTATAGGCCTTGCAGATCCCCACCACCTTGTCGATCTTGCTAGGTCCTATGCCTGCGCCACAACATGCCCCGCCTGCTATGGTATTTGAAGAGGTCACGAAGGGGTACGTACCATGATCGATATCAAGGTGTGTGCCCTGGGCCCCCTCAAAGAGGATGTTCTTGGATGCAGATCTGGCCCTGTCTATTATAACAGAGACGTTGTCGACATAGGGGGCAAGCCGCTGCGCGTATTCCTGGTACTCTGAATAGATGGATTCGACATCAAGGGTCTTGGCCCCGAGCATCTTGCTTAGGATAAAATTCTTTTCCTTGACATTATCCTCAAGCTTTTCTCTGAACAGGCCTGAGTCCATCAAATCAGCGATCTTGATGCCGTTTCTAACTATCTTGTCCTCATAACAGGGGCCAATCCCCCGGCCAGTGGTACCGATCTTTTTCCCCTTTGCCTTGGCAGCTTCCCTGGCGTGATCAAGGGCCTTGTGATAGGGCATGATCACATGGGTGTTGGCACTTATTTTCAGCCGTTCCGGTCCAACCCTTATGGACTTTGCCTCAAGGCTTTCCAATTCCTCGATCAAGACGACAGGGTCGAGCACCACACCATTTCCGACCAGGCAAAGCTTATCCTCGTAAAGGATGCCGGATGGTATGAGGTGGAATATAAACTTTTCCCCATCCACTACCAGGGTATGGCCTGCATTGTTTCCACCCTGGAACCTGACGATAACGTCGGCGTATTCGGTTAACAGATCTACTATCTTTCCCTTTCCTTCGTCACCCCATTGGGTTCCTACCACTATTACTGTGGACATATCTACTCTTCCCCCTTTACTTTTCCGGCTGGGCAGGATACTTAACAGAATCCAAAAAGTCAAACTATGCAGACCCAGGCCTCAAAATCCCCCCTTTACTTGGTTGACGGAAGCTCCTATCTATACAGGGCTTATTTTGCCATCAGGCAGCCCCTTACCACAAGTACAGGATTCCCCACAAAGGTGATCTTCGGTGTTACGAATATGCTGCTGAAGATCATCAGGGAGAAACAGCCCGAATTCATGGCCATCGCCTGGGATGCCAAGGGGCCGACCTTCCGTCATGACCTGTACGAAGAATACAAGGCAAATAGGCCTCCCATGCCGGATGACCTGAGTGTCCAGATCCCCTATGTCAGAAGGGTGGTAGAGGCACTCGGGCTGCCTCAACTCGAGGTGGAAGGGTATGAGGCAGACGATATAATTGCCACCCTGGTAAAGGGCATGCCCAGACAACCGATTATCATTGTATCCGGGGACAAGGATCTCCTGCAACTGGTCTCTGAAAGGGTCACCATATGGGACCCCATGAAGGACGAGATAATCGATGAGGATGCAATACGGCAAAGGTTCGGAATTGATCCGCCAAGACTCCTGGACGTAATGGCGCTTTCAGGGGATACATCCGACAACATTCCAGGGGTCCCTGGCGTAGGTCCAAAAACCGCACTAAAGCTCATAAAGGCCCATGGATCCCTGGAGCACCTCGTGGAAAACATGTCAGGGCTTCCCAAGAACAAACTCAAGGAGAGGCTCATAGCCAACAAGGACCGACTTTCGCTCTGGAAGACCCTGGTAGCACTAGCCTTTGATGTACCGGTGCCCACGGACCTGGAATATTATAGGGTCAAGCCCCCGGATCAATCAAGGCTACGGAAGCTGTTCGAGGAGTTGGAATTTTCGAAGTTTTTAAAGGATCTCGTACCTGGCAGGACCATCTCCTTTGAAAGCTACAGGCTCGTTCAGTCTGAAGAGGATCTCAAGGGACTTGTAGACAATCTGTTGGCAGCCAAACGTCTGGTGATCGATACGGAAACCACAAGTGAACAGCCCATGTTGGCCGAGCTAGTGGGAATATCCATCTGCTTTAATCCACCGGAGGCCTTCTACCTGCCCGTTGGTCACAAGACCGACCGGCCTCAACTATCGCTTGAGACTGTAAAAAAGGTACTTGCCCCAGTGCTGAGTCAAAGGGCTGGGCGTATCGTGGGGCAAAATATCAAGTATGACCTCATCGTCCTTGCCAACCATGGCATAGTGCTTGACAAGACGGCCGGTGACACCATGATAGCCTCCTATCTGCTGAACCCTACCCAACATCAACACAACCTAATGGAAATCGCAAAGGAGATCCTGGGCCACAAGATGATATCATTCAAGGAGGTCACGGCAAACCAGAAGAGGGTAAAAAACTTTGCCTTCGTACCCCTTGAACTGGCCAAGGACTATTCATGCGAGGATGCCCATGTAACCTTTCTGGTCATGGAGGAATTATGGAAAAGGCTCCGCCAGGCAAGGCTTTGGGATCTGTTTGAAGGGGTTGAAGTACCATTGATTCAGGTCCTCGTCCATATGGAGATGGCTGGAATTATGGTGGACAAGGAAGGCCTTTCCGAACTTTCCAAGGAATTTAGACAGCGACTCAGGTTGCTCAAAAAGGAGATATACGCCCTTGCAGGCGAAGAATTCAACGTCAATTCAACCAAACAACTGGCCAAGGTGCTGTTTGAGAGACTCAAACTTCCACAAAAAAAGAGGACCAAGAAAAAAACCGGCTTTTCAACCGATGTAGAGGTACTCAGCGAGCTTTCATCACTTCACCCTCTGCCTGGCAAGATCCTGGAATATCGCAACCTCTCCAAGCTCAAATCCACCTATGTAGAGGGCCTCAAAAGGGTTATAAATCCGCAAACGGGCAGGGTACACTCATCCTTCAACCAGACCGTTACCGCAACTGGCCGCCTTTCCTCGAGTGATCCAAACTTGCAAAACATACCCATCAGGACCGAAGAGGGCAGGAGAATAAGACGCATATTCATAGCACCAAAGGGGCATTTCCTGCTTTCTGCAGACTATTCACAGATAGACCTCAGGGTACTGGCCCACTTCTCCCAAGACGATGCCTTAATCAATGCATTCAAGCAGGGAAAAGACATACACAGCCTCACTGCAGCTGAGGTCTTTGGCTGTCCACAGGAGCTGGTCACACCAGAGATGCGCAGGGTGGCCAAGACAGTTAACTTCGGGATAATCTACGGTATGAGCATGTTTGGCCTGGCAAAGGAGCTTGGGATAAGCAGAAGGCGAGCAAGGGAATTTATCGACCGTTATTTTGAAAAATATCCCGGTGTTCGGGCATATATGGACCGAATTGTGCAAGAAGCAAGAAGGGATGGCTATGTTACCACGTTACTTGGTCGGCGCCGTTATATCCCGGATATAAGGAGCAGGGTAAAAAACGTGCGGGAATTCGCAGCAAGAACCGCTATCAATACGCCGATTCAAGGGAGTGCCGCGGATATCATCAAGCTTGCCATGTTGCGGATTTTCAAGAGGATAAAGGGAGATTACCGCTATGCAAAGATGCTCCTTCAGGTCCATGATGAGCTGGTATTTGAGGTCCCAGAGCAACATGTCAAAGAATTGGCTTCCATGGTCAAAAATGAAATGGAAAATGCAGCAGTGCTAGCCATACCACTAACCGTCTCTATTGGATGGGGAAGGAACTGGGCGGAAATTGGAGACAAGTGATGCTGGACAATTTCACACCTTCAGAGACATCCAGGTATAGATGGGAATACCACAGGGATTACCTCAAATATACCACGTGCCCTGATGTCATAATTGAGGAGGCCGCCAAGGTACGGGATGGGCACATCTGGATCGAACTGCTATCCAAGGGCTACAGGTCATCACCTACCCTAATACTCGAAGCTGGCAAAGGAGGGCTAGAGATAGATCGGCCTGAAAATTGGAAGGATGATATCGGGCCGATGATAATACGTTACAGGCCACCCAAACGCCCATGGCACATCCTGAAGACACGGGTAAAAACCTCTACCAGCAACGGCATCTTCACACCGGTCCCCGATGTCATAGTTGTGGTGGAAAAACGCGAGTATTTCAGGGTCTCATGCCCCCTGGGTTCCAGAATCATCCTCATGAAGAGG
This sequence comes from Deltaproteobacteria bacterium, assembly GCA_015489365.1. Taxonomy (GTDB): domain Bacteria; phylum Desulfobacterota; class Dissulfuribacteria; order Dissulfuribacterales; family QOAL01; genus S143-34. The sequence continues at coordinate 25,710 of WFZW01000067.1, forward strand.
ATAAAATGCGGCGAAAAAACAAGATTGATGCCCAGCGTCACTGGCAAGATCAGGGATATAAGCCTGGGAGGCCTTGCCTTCTACCTGGACGATCCGCGCAGGATGACCCCACCTCCCCTGAGGTCCATCGTTGGCCCCTTCACCGTTGAACTCATGCTGACCGCCGAAAAGCCTTGGAACAGCCTATTGTTCTCAGAGGCAGAGGTTATACGGATAAGGGAAGCCGGGCGATATGACAAAAGATCCTTTGAGGTGGCATTGAAGTTTCGTATCAGTTCCAAGGAAAAGGAAAGGCTTTATCCGTACATACAAAAAAGGGAGCTTGAACTTTTGAAGACCGGGGCATTACGGGAATGAATCTTTCTATCCAGGCCACCTATCCACTTAAGGGACAGACCGTTGTGATATCCGATGGCGGCTTCACGCTGAGGATTTATGTCACCATTGGGGAATGCGGGTGCCCTATCGGTTCCGGCGGTAGGTTTAGACCAGAACGGTTTAAAATCTTTGCAGAAATCCTTAGCGATGATACACTATTACAGACCATCGACATGACCTTCTCTGGAAGGGCCAGTGAATTTATAGGACCTGTAGCTCCACTTCCTGCCGGACGATTTATTGTACGTATAAGGGCCTATGACCCGGAAACCGGAGCATCTGGAAACACGTCATGGGTATTCACAGTTTCCCCTCCACTTTCCATCCCTACCAAGGATACCAAAGGGGGTGCAGATGCAGTCCTCGACCACTGAGTCCCTTGGTATATGTACGCTGTCCCAGATTATACTCCTCCTGATCGTCACATTGGATCCAAAAAAGACACCAGATCCGATTACCGCCCAGTCACAAAAACGGACGTCATCTGGGACTATCGAGGCACTTACCAGGGTTCCGTTGTTTCCCCGACCCATCTTTACCAACACCTCGTGTGCCCCCAGGTATCCCGACGGTGAACCGATATCTTCCCATACGTGCCGTGACGAATCGGGTAAGACAGTATCCGCATCAATCTCCAGGACCCTCTCACCTGCTTGTATGGCCCTTTCAAACACATCTATCAGGGAAACCCTATCCCGTGGTATCAAGCCAACAAGTTTAGGATCGAGTACGGATATACCTGTAAAGGCACGTGCATCAGGCCCATAATAGCCAAATTCCGTAATATACCCACCCACAGCCCTGATCTTGTTCCAAGGAGAACGCTGATGGAGTACAAGGGAGGCAAGACAACCAAGCTGCCTATGGATCTCATAGGTACGCAGCAGGCTGATATTCGTTACGACATCACTATTTATTACAAGAATAGGGGCATGCCTGTCCAAGTGATCATAAGCATTGGCCAGGGCCCCTCCTGTACCAAGTAGCCTGACCTCACGCAGTACATGGATCTTAACACCTGGAAGATCGAGGTCGCTGGCCCACGAAAGGATACTTTCGGCCAAATGAAAGGCATTTATGTAGATACTATCAAAGCCCTCACGGGCAAGTCCTCTTACGATCCTTTCTATGTTCGACAGGTTTAAGACCGGGAACAGGGGCTTTGGGATATAACGGGTAAGCGGGGCGAGCCTGGAACCCAGGCCTGCAGCCAGCACCATGGCCTGCATCTCAGGATACCATCAAGCCTATCCCTTCGTGTTGTTGCCTATAAGTCCAGGACTTATCCCGTGGATCAGGCGGCCTTTTTCCCTGCCGGGACATCCTTCGCCGTGTCTTGCCCTGCAGAAGGTGCAGGTTTTTCGTTGGATTCCAGGTCACTAAGGCCCTGTTTGAATGACCTAAGCCCCTTGCCAAGGCCAGCACCGATTTCAGGCAGTTTTTTACCTCCAAAGATAAAAAAGGCTATCAAAAGGATTACGAGAAGTTCTTGTGTACCAAGACCAAACATATTAGGCCTCCTTTGGTCTCTTTATAAGGACTCATGACCGGGATGTTGAATTCACAGGCCCCTTTTGGAAACCAGGCATCAACCAGAACCGTAACTGTGCAGTCCTGACAATAAAAAGTTGACGCCAAAATAGGTGAAGATGACGGACAGAAAACCTATGATGGACAACCATGCGATTCTCTGGCCAGCCCATCCCCTTACGAAACGGGCATGTAAAGCCGTAGCATAAATAAACCAGGTAATCAAGGACCAGGTCTCCTTCGGATCCCAACTCCAATAGGTTCCCCAGGCCTGATTGGCCCAGACTGCACCGGTAATGATCCCTACTGAAAGCCACAAAAAACCAAAGATTATGGTCTGGTGCATGAGATCATCCAGGACCTTGAGCCGTGGAAGACTACCTATTACACTTTCCGGTTTTTCATCATGGTGTGCACCTTTCATCTTTACTAAGTACATGATCCCAAGGCCGCATGCCACTGCGAAGGAGGCATAACCCAGAAAACAGGTTATGACGTGGGCCAAAAGCCAGTTGCTTTGAAGGGCGGGTATCAGTGGTTCTATAGAATCCGCCACCTTTGGGCTGAATGATGCGTATGCCATGGCAAGCGAGGCAAAAGGCGTTGCAAACGCCCCTATGACACGCCTCTTCACACGCCATTCGATAACCAGGTATACTAATATGGTAACCCATGAGAAAAAGACCAGGGACTCATATAGATTTGAAAGCGGCGCATGGCCATATCCCAGGCGATAGGACTCCGTCCACCTGAGAATAATGCCAGCGGTCTGGACCAAAAATCCGCCAACGGTTACCACTGTGGCAAGGACACCAACCTGCCTTACCCTGAAGATCCAGTGGATCATGTAGAGGGCAGCCGCCCCCAAGTATATAAATGTGGTCAAGCTTAAGAGATAGGAACTGGATAGATTCATTTATTGGTTCCCCAAGACAGAGTTAATCGAGTCTTCTAATTCCCTAAAGTCCTTTTCGAAATGAATCTTGTTCTTATTGGTCTGGCCAGACAAGATCACCTGCGTTTCACCATCCTTTGGTCCCACCCACAGCCAGCTCCGGCGGTGCGGTACCCAGAATACTATTGCAAACCCCAGGATTAGGGCAGTACAACCAAGCCATACGATCCAAACCCCAGGATCCTTTTTGACCTGGAGCCCGGTCATATATCTCTCGGAAGCACTGACAAGGGAAAGTTCATATGTGGTATCGCCCCTCGTGTATTTTTCCGTGCGGCCCTGCAAGACCCACAAGGCATGCCCCTGGCCGGTTCCATCCCCAATCCAGATACGTGCCGCTGGTACCCCATGGATATTGGGGATGTACTTCAAAAGCGCCAGGGTCATGCTGGATTCAGGCCAGGAAACCTTCTGAAATGCCGGAATGATGAATGAACGCTGGATGCCAGTGGATGAAGCCACCCTGATTGTCACCTCTGGAATGGCCTGATAACTTGCCTGATAGAAGGTTACTCCCTTGTACTCCAGTGGGTCATTCACCAATATGGCCTTATGCAGGACCTCCTTCCCCTTCTCAAGGATAGTCAGGTCCGATCTAAATTCCTTGGGCGCCCCATTATCATAGAAGGAAACAAAGAAATGGTCACACCTTATGGAGAAACCCAGTGGAATGGGGGCTGCCGTATCGAACCTCACGGCATGATCGGTGGTCTCTCCTTCCATGAGCATGATCCTGCCCTTGAAGCCGTAAAAGGAACCGAATACGGCCCCCAAAAATATGATCAAGATACTAAGATGCACCCCGTAGAGTCCCCAATAACTCCATTTTCCCTTCTCCACGAGAAAAAGTGTGCCACCATCCACATTGGGCTTCTTCTGGAAACTGCCAGCCTTTTTCTGAAAAGTGGAAAGCAATTTTTGCATGAGCTCATTATCCAGCACCCCATCTTTTACCCTCCAGATCCTCTTATAGGGCATGCGCGTCAGATAATCGGAACTTACGGCGAGGTTATCCTTCTTGAAGAGTTTCAGGGTGAAGGGCAGGCGCTTCAAGGTACATACAATGAGATTGGTACTGAACAGGGCAAGCAACGACAGATACCACCATGAATGATATGTATCATTCAGATGCAGGATCTTCGTCAATTTGGACATGGTCGGTCCGAAATTGTCCAGATAAAATTGTTGGCTTTGCCCCTGGGGAATGATCGTACCAATAATGGAGGTAACGGCCAGTGCAATTAGCAGGAATATCGCCAGATGCACGGAGGAAAAAAAGCGAATAACAGGATTCTCCTGGGAATAAGTAGCAGTTTTTTTCATGGATGCCTATTCGGAATTAACGAATCGGAAAGATAATAGAGGTACAGAAGGGACAAAAACTAATGGCTTTCACCGGATGAATCGTCGGATTTGGGGGAGCTGTCATTACCGTGGTTCTCCTCTTCACTTTTTACTGATTTCTTGAAATTCCTGATGCCCTTTCCAAGGCCTTCGCCTATTTGGGGCAATTTACCAGCACCAAAGACTATCAAAATGATAACCAAAATTACAAGTAGTTCCGGCATCCCTAGCCCAAACATCCCATCAAGCTCCCCTTGTATTCAATAGCACCTGGCACATGGCATTCAAAAAAGATACATACTGATAATCAGGTTCAAGGACATCAACTTCAACCTGTCGAACTTTGTTGTTCGTTCCGCCCACAACACATCCTGATGGAAGGTATAGGGCACCTGAACGTTTGGATCACAGTCTACAAAGCAAGGGGCACCGTGTCAATTACCATTGAGCCTGCTCCTTGTCTGCATGGGATAGCTTCTTGTCGATCAAATATCCAATTTTTTCATCTTTTTAAGAAGCGTCTTATAACTTACCCTTAAAATCCTTGCGGCCTCTGCCTTGTTTCCCCGTGCCTTAGCCAGGGCCTCGACTATCAATTCCCTTTCCTTCTCGATGGCACTTGCCCTGGTCTGGGTCCAAAAATCACTGGATGAATCACCCTGTGGGACACCATCCAAAAATCCTGAGATATCCGAGCAAGTTATCGATCCATTGCACAGTATGAATGCCCGGTCCAATACGTTGAAGAGTTCACGAATATTACCAGGAAGATTACACGACTCGAGTAGGGCAATTGCATCTTCGGATAGGTCCACCTGCCTTCCAAGTTGTCTGCCAAGCCTTGATAGGTGCAACCTTGCAAGGGGCAAGATGTCCTCCCTTCTCTTCCTGAGTGGAGGTATATGTATTGGAAAGGCAGAAAGCCGGTAATAGAGATCTCCACGAAACCTTCCTGCGCTCACCTCCTTCTTTAAATCCTTGTTGGTTGCCGCCAGTATCCTTGCACTGCTGTGTGCCTCCCTGGAACTACCGATCGGTAAGTATCTCCCCGAATCAAGAAAGCGAAGTATCTTGGGTTGTAACGACAGGGGAAGATCACCGATTTCATCCAAAAACAGTGTACCCTTGTCAGCCGCCTCCACGAGACCCTGGCGATATTCATTAGCCCCGGTAAAACTGCCCTTGAGATGACCAAACAGCATAGAATCGGCTAGTTCGGCCGGAAGGTTGGCACAATTCAGGCTGATGAATCTCTCCCTTCCGCTGCGGTCATGTATATACCGTGCCAGGACCTCCTTGCCTGTACCGGTCTCTCCCGTGATAAGCACTGGGAACATGGTTGGTGCCACCTTTTCCGCCATAGCCAGTGTGGTCTGCATCAGACTGGACTCAGCTACCAGATCCCCACCCCCCTTCACGCTCATGAGGTCCCGGAATCGTCCAACGAGTTGCTCAAGATCCACGGGCTTTTCTAAAAAATCTGTGGCCCCTGATTTTATTGCCTCTACCGCCTTGCTAACCGTACCATAGGCGGTTACTACAATTATTACAGATAAAGGTCTTGCCTTCTTAAAAGGGGCTATTAATTCAAGCCCCTCGCCGTCGGGCAGCTGAAGGTCCAACAGACAACCATCGAAATCCTTAAGCATGTTCCTTGCCTGGCGGAGGCTATAGGCCTGCCCGACTTCGAAATATTCTGAAAGTGCCTCTTTGAAGATTTCCGACAACTTCTTATTATCTTCTACTATGAGAAGGCTAGAAGGCATAGGGCTTGACCTATCCAAGGATGATGATTGGCACGTATAGGGAGAAAATTCTTTGCTTGTTCATATTCAGGAAGTGGACATCCCCGCCTTCGTGTAACCGGTGATCCTCACACCTATCCCCTGGATATAGAAAACATGGACCAGGGACAGGATGGATCTTCACGGTAATCCAAATCCCTGGGCAGGCACAACGAAGTATGAAAATGTACCTCTGGGAACATCTTACCTTTTGTCCATGTATGCCCTTGCGGGTCCATAACTGAGCAAAAAATGTATTTTTAGATAAGGGCGCTTGTTTGTAATATAGTTTTCGGTAGCTTGGTAATTTTACTTGAAAGGGCACTAACCTACTTACATGTTACACACCCCTCTCACATCCATGACCAGTTGTATTTTTATTCATACCACGGATCATCCTGCCTATCCGGAGTGGAAACTTCATACCAGCTCGTATACGGGTACGTATCTTATTCCCGTGCCTGGCAGACAACATCAGGTTACCTTAAGAAGGGAACAGATAGTATATGCTAGAGGACAATAGAGAAAGACGAATAGCCGTCCTGGATCTGGGATCACAGACCTTTAGATTGGCAATAATCAGATGTAATGGGACCGGAATAGAAACCATGACATCAAGGATGGCGAATGTCAGGTTAGGAAGCGGGCTTTCAAAGGAACCTATTCTGCAACCAGATGCAATGCAGAGGGGAATAGAAACCCTGAAACGATTCAAGGAAATAATGGACGAATATAACGTAGATAAGATCTATGCATCGGCCACGGCTGCACTCAGGACCGCGGTGAATGCCGATCGCTTCATCCAAATTGCCAAGAAAGAAGGCATTGAAATAGAAGTCATCCCAGCGGAACGCGAAGCGGCCATAGCTGCCCTGGGGGTCATGCACACACTACCTGGCATGGACGCAGATACCGGAATAATCGACGTCGGTGGTGGCAGCACCGAATTTATCCTGACAAGGAAGGGTGGCGATCCAATCAGGCACAGTATAGGCCTGGGTGCAGTGAACGTCACGGAAAGCTTTCTGCGACATGATCCCCCGCTACCATCCGAGTTGTTGGATATGGAGGCACATATCAACTCTGCCCTTTCATCCCTGATCCATGAAGTTGGACACAGGCCGATTTTGCTTGTGGGCATAGGTGGCACCGCCACTACCTTGGCGGCAATGAGCATTGGAATGAAGGAGTATGACCCTAGGCGAATAAGAGGGCTGAAGTTAAGCCTTGATGAGATAACACATTGGATCGATCGACTAAAAAAAATGACAATCAAACAAAAAAGTGATATTCCTGGCCTTCAACCTGCCAGGGCCGACATCATCCTGGCAGGTGCATGGATAATAAGGACGTTCATGCATATGCAGGGATTTCCAGTTATTACTATCTGCGATGGAGGCCTTCTAACAGGCCTGTTGATTCGCGCAATCGAAAAGGAGTATTGCAATAATGCTGAACCATCCAGTACCAGAAGCATATACCTTTGATGATCTACTGTTAGTGCCAGCGCACTCGAGTGTACTGCCAGCAGAGGTAGATGTATCCACCTATCTAACCCCGACGATAAAACTCAACATACCCATTATTAGTGCAGCGATGGATACCGTAACCGAGGCAGATACTGCTATAAGCCTGGCAAGGGAAGGTGGCATTGGTATCATTCACAAGAACATGCCCATAGAGGATCAGGTCAGGGAGATCGAAAAGGTCAAAAAATCGGAAAGCGGCATGATAGTAGCGCCTGTAACGGTGTCTCCTGATCAGAGGATTTGGGAGGTCCAAAAGATCATGGAGGCCTACAGGATATCCGGTGTCCCTGTGGTAGAGGGTGAAAAACTGGTAGGGATAGTAACCAACCGAGACCTGCGCTTCGAAACCAACATGGACCAAAAGGTCAAAAATGTCATGACCAGCAAGGACCTGGTAACCGCCCCCGTAGGGATAACGTTGGAGGAATCAAAATCCCTTCTTCACAAACACAGGATCGAAAAACTCCTGGTGGTAGACGATCACGGCAACCTGACCGGTCTCATAACCATAAAGGATATAGAAAAGATAAAAAAATATCCCTTGGCATGTAAAGACGACCTGGGAAGGCTAAGGGTTGGGGCCGCGGTAGGCCCGGGACCTGATCGGCTGGAACATGTAGAGGCATTGGCACGGGCCGGGGTGGATGTGGTTGTGGTGGATTCAGCCCATGGACATTCTAAGAACGTGATCGATGCAGTCATTGACATCAAGAAGACCTTCCCGGATGTACAGGTGATAGCTGGCAATATTGCAACCGCTGAGGGGGCAGAGGCCCTTTTGAATGCAGGGGCAGATGCAATCAAGGTAGGGGTGGGACCAGGCTCTATCTGTACTACCCGTATCGTGGCAGGGGTGGGCATGCCTCAGCTTTCGGCAATCCATAACTGTGCAATAGTGGCCCAGGGCTATGGCAAACCTGTCATTGCCGATGGCGGTATAAAGTTTTCAGGGGATGTAACGAAGGCAATCGGCGCGGGTGCACATAGTATCATGATAGGAAGCCTCCTTGCCGGGACTGACGAAAGCCCTGGAGAACTCGAACTCTACAAGGGCCGCCAATATAAGGTATACAGGGGCATGGGTTCCCTTGGGGCCATGAAGGACGGTAGCAAGGATAGATACTTCCAGGAGGGAGTAAAGAGTGTCGCCAAACTGGTACCGGAAGGAATTGAAGGACGTGTACCCTATCGCGGGCCACTTTCTGCGACCATCTATCAGCTAATAGGCGGATTGAGGGCAGGCATGGGCTACCTTGGATGTGCAACCATTGAAGATCTCAGAAAAAACGCCCGTTTTGTAAAGATTACCCCTGCAGGGCTTAGGGAAAGCCATGTGCATGATGTAATCATAACGAAGGAATCACCCAATTATTGGGTAGAAAGTTAGTCGATCTCATCCCAAACCTTCATGCTGCCCGTACCTATGCTGCCCCTTGGGCATGAAGATATAGCCAAAGGAGTCAGCTTTCACGCCTATAAGGATCAAAAAATGTTAGCCCTCCCCTATTACCATGGATTATGCGCCTGCTTTCATTGTCATCAAAGACCTGCTTGCGCCTGTGAAAAGATACGCTAAAATTGTATCAAATATCCATACCTGCCCTCTTATTGGACAGATATCATAGCCATGGGAACCCGATCCTCACTGGGCCACATTTTTCATAGTAACCCTCGTCAAAGACTTCTTCATGGCCTTTCTTCCCTCTGCCCACATCCTATCCGAAAATGCGGTCTGGATGAGGGCTGGGTTTTCATGGCCGGGTATGGCATAGATATACGGGCTTGCATGAAGGCTTGGGTTAATTGATTTTTCATTTCCTATTCTTAAGACCATCAGGGGTCTGGATTATGCCGCTATACCCTGCCGCATCACAGAAACTTTTGATAGTAGATGACAAAAAAGAGATGTTGACCATGCTCGAACGGGTTATTTCCCGTAAGTGTGGCTGCAACATAATGACCTCTACTTCCGGCAGAAGGGCACTCAGCAGGTTGAAGGACTGGCACCCAGACGTGGTCCTTACCGATATAAAGATGCCTGATATCGATGGACTTACCCTCTTGAGGGAGGTCAAAGGATTCGATCCCACGATATCTGTAATCATCATGACCGGCTACGCCACGATAGAATATGCGGTTAGAGCACTTAAAGATGGGGCGTATGATTTTTTCGAGAAACCCTTTGAAATCAAGAAAATAACACATGCGGTCTCACATTGTCTGGAAAGGACCAGGCTTCTGAGGGAAAATCAAAGGTTACACCAAAAACTGAAAAATCGTGGTGGATTCCATGGGCTGATAGGAAAATCAGAGAAATTGGCACAGGCACTCGACCTGATCACCAGGGTAGCAGATACCGATGTTACGGTGCTCATACGGGGTGAAAGTGGCACAGGAAAGGAGCTAGCCGCCCAGGCACTACATGCCATGAGCAGCCGGGCTGCACGCCACATGATCACCGTCAACTGCCCAGCTCTTCCTGAACAAATACTTGAAAGTGAGCTTTTTGGTTACACGAAGGGGGCCTTCACAGGGGCAACCAGAAACAAGCAAGGGCTTTTCCTGGCGGCAAACGGTTCCACAATACTTCTTGACGAGATCGCGGATATTCCCATTTCGGTCCAAACGAAGCTCCTGAGGGTATTACAGGAGAAGGAAATCCGACCCCTTGGCCAGAATCAAAGTATAAAGATAGACGTACGCGTGATAGCCTCTACCAATCAGGATCTTGAGATGAAGATAGAAAAGGGGCTCTTCCGGGAAGACCTTTTCTACAGGTTGAACGTCGTAACCATTGAAATGCCTGCCCTCAGGGAGATACCGGAGGATATCCCGCTGATCGCCCAGCATTTCCTCAACCTGTATGCTGTGGAATATGGTCGGGGGAAGATGTCCTTTGCCAAGGAAACCTTGAGCCACCTTATGAACAGGCAATGGAAGGGAAATGTCAGAGAATTGCAAAATGCCATAAAACGAAGTGTCCTGCTGGCAACTGGCCCCACCATTTTCCCAGAGGATGTCCCTACAAGACATGCAGAAGATGGCAACTGCAGGGTCATCCCAAGCATGTCTCACCTACCTTACAGGGAGGCCAAAAAAGAAATCCTATCCATGTTTTCCAAGGCGTATCTAAGCGAGGCATTAACGGCCTGCAACGGCAATGTAACGGCTGCTGCAGCGAAATGCGGCCTTGAACGACAGGCGCTACAACGCCTCATGAGGAGATACGGATTGCGTTCTGTTGACTTTCGCTATCCCAAGGGATAAAGACCCGCCTGCCAAGTTTCACGACATACATATTGTCCGTAGCTGCCGTCCATGTGGTCTTGAAATTTTTGCGCCCAGGCGCCCTTTAGAATTTATAAAGAATCGCTCATCGATATCGATTTCTTGAATAAGGGTGAAACAAAAATGTTGCACTTTTGTTCGTGAAAATCAAAGGCCTTGCCGTACATTGTCCTGGGTTGTGCAGTTTATAGGTCGAAATTCGAGGTACATGGTTTCCGTAAACTTGCGCCCCATTTTAAACTTTCGCGCGGCCCGTACCTTGGTGCAGCACCCCCAATACATGAAGATACAGCCCATAGGCTCTGTATTTTCAGAGTAACTCATATCAACGTGTCAATAAAAAATAGTTTCTTGTCAAAATGCCACAAAAATGACGCAGTCTTGGATAATATCCTTAAGGG
>WFZW01000068.1 GCA_015489365.1 Deltaproteobacteria bacterium
CATCCCTGGCCAACCCACTCGATCTTACAGGAAGTGCGGTTGATGACGATTTTGTGGAGGTTGTGGCAGAACTTAGCCGGAGCGACGAGGTGGATTGCATCGTACTTTTGTTGCTTCCCTATCTTCCAGGGATCACAGCGGATATAGGTGCCAGGCTGAGTGCAGTGTATAGGCGCGAGGGTAAACCCCTCATTGCCTATGTGCCCCATGAAGACAAGTATATGATGATTATTGAGGGATTTGAACTAAACGGGATACCGGTGGCTCCCTCAGTGGAAAGTTCCATCCTGATGGCGAGTGCCCTTAGGAGGTGCCAGGTTTGTTGATAAAGGATCGATTCATACAGGAAGTTGATAAGGCAAGGAGCCGGGGCTGGATCATGGAGCCGGCGGCAAAGGGGCTTTTGAGGGAGGCTGGCATGGATTGCCCTGATTTCGTATGGGCAAGGGATCTTGATGATGCCCTTGAATTTGCCAGGCATAGGGGTTTTCCCCTAGTGGCCAAGGTGGTTTCCCCGGTTGCAATGCACAAATCGGATGTTGGAGGGGTCATCACCGGAATCAATTCTATCCAGGAACTCAAGGATGCCTATTCCACGTTATCCAGGATCGATGGATTTTCAGGTGTCCTGGTAGAGGAGGTCTTGCAAGGCATAGAACTCATTCTGGGAGCCAAGATAGATTTTCAATTCGGTCCCGTGATAATCCTGGGAATGGGTGGGGTGGCCGTGGAGATATACAATGATACCACTATAAGGATGGCCCCTTTGAGGGAAAGTGATGTAAATTCCATGATCCAGGACCTCAGGGGGCGCCCCCTCCTGGAGGGCTACCGGGGAAAACAACCGGTGAATATCGATGCCCTCGGGAAGGCCGTGGTAAGATTTTCCCGTTTCGTCATTGACATTCAAGGTTATATGGAATCAATTGATATCAATCCCCTCATATGTAATTCCAAGAGGTGTGTGGTCGCGGATGCAAGGATCATCCTGAAGAAGGAGTAATCAAAGGTGTATTACAGCAGATATCTGTTACGTCCCCTTCCCGAGCCGGTGAAGGGATTGTCAGAGCTTGCAATAGACATGAGGTGGAGTTGGAACCATGCCTCTGATGTCCTTTGGAAGGCCATCGATGCAGATCTATGGGAGGCTACGGGCAACCCCTGGTTGATACTGGAAAGCGTTGGTCAAAAGAGGCTTGAGGCCCTGGCAAGGGATAAGAACTTCCTTAAAGAGCTCGAGTCACAGCTTGAGGAGAGGAAGAAAGATCTTGCCCAGGCCACCTGGTTTTCCAAGGCCTATGGCCCAGAGCGGCTGGGCACCGTTGCCTATTTCAGCATGGAGTTCGGCTTGAGCGAGGCCCTTCCACTTTATTCCGGGGGGCTTGGTATATTGGCAGGGGATTATCTCAAGACCGCAAGTGACCTGGGTATTCCCCTGGTGGGTATTGGTATACTCTATCAACAGGGCTACTTTAGGCAGGCCCTAGATGCCCAGGGTAACCAGCTCGAGTTTTTTCCCTATAATGACCCTGCCATGTTGCCAATAATGCCGTTGAGGGACGGAAATGGCGATTGGCTCCGGATAAATGTATCCCTACCTGGCCGGGATCTTGTGCTTAGGACATGGGAGGTCCAGGTGGGGCGGGTAAGGCTTCTTTTACTGGACAGTAATGATCCCTTAAACAGTCCCAAGGATCGTGGTATCACCGGTAAGCTCTATGGAGGTGATAGCGAGATCCGGCTCCAGCAGGAGATTGTTTTGGGTATCGGGGGATGGCGACTTATTGAGGCCCTGGGGCTCAACTGCCAGGTATGTCACCTAAACGAAGGCCATGCAGCGCTTGTGGTTCTTGAAAGGGCCCTTTCTCTCATGAATGCCACGGGCCTGTCCTTCTGGGAGGCACTCAGTTGTACCAGGGTGGGAAACCTCTTTACTACCCATACGCCGGTCGATGCCGCCTTCGACCGGTTTCCAGCCCCTATGTTCAGTCGTTATTGTTCACACCTGGCCGAGGCCCTTGATATACCGCTAGATGAACTTCTAGGTCTTGGAAGGGCAAACCCTGGGGATACATCCGAGCCATTCAATATGGCCTATTTGGCCCTGAGGGGCAGCGGGGCAATAAACGGTGTCAGTCGCCTGCACGGTGAGGTGAGCAGGAAGATATTCCTGCCGCTTTTCCCAAGGTGGCCAAAGGAAGAGGTCCCTATAGGCCATGTGACCAATGCTGTCCATGTGCCCTCGTGGGATTCAGAGGACTCCGACGACCTTTGGACAAGTTTTTGTGGAAAGGCAAGGTGGCTTGGGACCCTGGACACGGTAGAGACGGACCTTAGCAAGCTTGACCACGAAACATTGTGGAATTTCAGGGGACGCAGTAGGCTGAAATTGATAGAATTTTGCCGAAAACGCGTGGCCAGGCAAAGGGCAGCGGTAGGTGAAAAACAGATTGCCATTGCCAAGTGTGCCGATTTACTCGATCCCAACGCATTAACAATGGGATTTGCCAGGCGATTTACCTCTTACAAGAGGCCGAATCTCTTACTATATGACCAGGATAGGCTTACCAGGATCTTGAACAACCCTGCCAGGCCAGTGCAACTCATCATAGCTGGGAAGGCCCATCCCGAGGATTTTGAAGGAAAGAGAATGATAAAACAGTGGGCCGAGTATATCAGAAGGCCTGAGGTGTTCGGGAAGGTCCTGTTCATAGAGGACTATGATATGATCATTGCCTCCAAGTTGGTCCAGGGAGTGGATCTTTGGATAAATACCCCGCGGCGGCCATGGGAGGCGAGTGGAACGAGCGGTATGAAGGTGTTGGTAAACGGTGGTATAAATTTTTCGGAATTGGATGGTTGGTGGGCCGAGGCCTTTTGCCAGGAGGTTGGTTGGGCCCTAGGTGATGGCAAGGAACACGATGCCGATCCCCAATGGGATGCAAAGGAGGCAATGGATCTTTACGATACGCTCGAAAACGACATAATACCTGCATTTTATGACAGGGATTCAAGGGGGATATCGATTCCGTGGGTCAACCGTATGAGAACAAGCATGGCCAGATTGACCCCGCAGTTTTCCAGTAACCGGATGCTTCGCCAGTATACCGAGGAATTTTACATCCCTGCTGCTGACAACTTCCGGAAGCGTATCGAGCAGGGAGGAAGGATCGGTTCCGAGATAGAAAGATGGCGGGCCGAAATAAGACGGCACTGGAACAATGTGCATTTTGGCCATTTTCAGGTAAAAGAGGCCGACGATACATACGATTTTTGTGTCCAGATCTACCTAGACGATCTTGATCCCGGGGCGGTTGAGGTAGAACTTTTTGCAGAGCCCCTAGACGGTGAGCAGGGGCCAGAACATTGGCCCATGAAGCGTTCGGAGAGACTAGCTGGTGCGATAAATGGCTTTTTATACAGGGCCTCTATTCCCAAGAGACGACCTTCTTCGGATTATACCCCACGGCTTATCCCATCTCATCCTGAAGCCCTGGTACCCCTGGAAGAAAATCATATACTATGGATGCGTTGAAGTATTGGTAGTGCCATGTCTGTAATCGTAGGAAACAGAGCCATCTTGGGTATGTTTGTGATATCATGACACTACTTGAGGGTAGGAAAGGGTGGCAAGTTTCCATCAAGCCCTTATCTTTTGTGTGCTGAGGCAGGGATGAAAGGTTTGAGTTTTTACCGTGAAAATACAGAGTCTATGGGCTGTATCTTCATGTATTGGGGGTGCGGCACCAAGGTACGGGCCGCATGGAAGCTTGGATTGAAGATGGGGGGATACATGCGGTTTAATCACACGGGGATCTTAATCTTTTTGGTTTTTTGTCTGCAATTGGCTGGTCCTGCGCATGCGGTATCTACAGATGACATCTTAACGATCTATAAGGCGGCAGAGGCCAGTGATCCTGCCCTTGCCGCGGCCAAGGCCAGGCTAAATGCTGTAAGGGCGCAGGTGCCACTTGCAAAGTCCAAGCTACTGCCCAAATTGACCACAGGGGCTGAACTTTCAAGGAAATATACCAGGCTTTCAGGGGCTGGGCCGGATGAAATAAGAAAATATTACTGGGGGGATTCCTACAGTGTGCGCCTTGTCCAGCCCGTGTTCGACGGCCAGGCCTATGTGAACCTCAAGATGGCCGGTACCTTGTTAAAGGCCGAGGAGGCCGAGGTCATAGGTGCAAAGCAGAATTTAATTCTAAGGGTCTTTAAGGCATACTTCAAGGTCCTACAGGCCAGAGCCGATGTCCGGGTGGCCGAGAGGGAGAAGGACCTCTTGAAGACGATCCTGGACAGGACCAAAAGGTATCTTGAGGTGGGAACCGGTGATGTAATTGCGGTTAAGGAGGCCAGGGCCCGCTATGATGCCGCCTCTTCAGAGCTCATATCAGCGCAAAACCGACTATCCGTTGCCAGAAAGGAACTAGAGCTTCTAGCCCATCGCCCCGTGGGAGTGCTGCGGGACGTAGGAAGTTTTACCCCCCTTGGACCCCAACCTTCCTCCATGGAACCATGGATAAAGTCCGCCCTTGAAAACCAACCCGTGCTGGCCAGGGCCAGGAAGGTCCTGGAGGCGAGCAGACAACAGATAGAGCTTGCAAGGAGGGAGCGCTGGCCAAGGCTTGACCTTGAGGCCGGTGCTGGTTTCTTAAATGGTGGTTTCCTGCCAGATGTCAGGGATACCCAGACCGAGGTAGGGTTGGTTCTTTCCGTCCCCCTCTATCTGGGCGGTGCCATCTCGGCAAAGACATCGGAGGCAGAGGCCAAGGCCCTAGAGAGCCGGCACAGATTGGATCAACTGAGGGACCATGTGACGATCTCTGTGGAAAGCGCCTTCTTGGGCCTAAGGGATAGCGTAGCCCAGCTGGAGGCAGCAAGACAACGGATGGAATCTGCAAGGATATCCATGGATGCCACCAACAAGGGGTATGCACTGGGCACTAGGACCATTATAGACACGTTGGATACAACCCATGATTACTTTGCAGCCCGTAGGGATTACTATGTTGCCCTTTATAACCATATCCTTGCCAGGGTCAGGCTCAAGGCGGCTGTAGGCATTATTAGCAAGGTGGACGTCGAAGCAATCAATGGGATTCTTAGGAAGGGGGAAGAGGGATAGTCATGGATATCAAAAAGGCCAGAAAGGGGATCCTTCTCCTGGTAATCGTCATTGCCGTGGCGGCAGGCATCTATTTCTTCAGGCATGGTCGGAAGGAGGAAACCGGGGTACTGCATCTCTATGGCAATATAGATATAAGGCAGATACAGCTTGCATTTCACGATACCGGTCGCATACAGAGGCTTCTGGTAGATGAGGGTGATCAAGTACGCTCTGGCCAGCTATTGGGTATAATGGACCCATCCAGGTACGATGCTGCGGTAAAGCAACTCAAGGCCGAAATGGATGCACAAAGTTGGATAGTTGCCAGGCTCCATGCCGGCTCAAGGCCTCAAGAGATCTTGGAGGCCAAGGCCAGGGTCAGGGCTGACCAGGCAATGGTTACCGATGCCCGGATTACATACCAGCGCATAAAGGCCCTGGCAGAAACCGAGTATGTACCCAGGCAGAAACTAGATGATGCCAAGGCTAGGCTTGCGGCGGCCCGTGGTAAGCTCGATGCAGACAAGCAGCTCCTCGATCTCCTGGTCATAGGCCCCAGGAAGGAGGATATAGCCGCTGCAGAGGCTAAGCTTTCCGCCCTTACTGCTGCCCTGGATCTTGCAAGGCAGAAATTGGCCGATACCAAGTTATACGCGCCTGCCGATGGGATAATCAGGAATCGTATACTTGAGCCAGGGGATATGGCCTTTCCCGGATCGCCGGTATTCACCGTGGCCCTTTATGATCCCATGTGGGTAAGGGCATATGTACCTGAACCAGATCTTGGGAAAATCGCCCTTGGCATGAAGGCCACTATCACCACCGATAGTTACCCTGGTAAGTCCTACAAGGGATGGATAGGGTTCATCTCCCCGGTTGCTGAATTTACCCCCAAGAATGTAGAAACGCCGGAACTCAGGACAAGGCTCGTATATCAGGTCAGGGTATACGTGTGTAACCACAGAAACGAACTGCGCCTTGGAATGCCTGCCACCGTCACCATCAGGCTAGACCAGCCCAAGCCCAAGTCAGGTGAAGAGGTATCAGCGCAGACCTACTGCCAGGATGAATAGACAGGTCCAAGATGGTGGGTCGCGACTTTCAGGCTCCTCTAGTATGGTTGTGCAGGCGTCTATGGGCATGAAGACCCAGGCATCGAAAAACAGATATCCACAGGATAAATATTGCCTGGAGGCAGAGGGCGTTACCAAGAATTTTCTTTTGGGTAAGCGCCGAGTTGTGGCCCTGGATGATTTTTCTGCCAGGGTAAAAGAGGGAATAGTAACAGGGCTGATAGGCCCTGACGGAGCAGGTAAGACCACCTTTATGCGTTTGGTCGTGGGCCTTCTTGTACCTGATAAGGGTAGGGTTACCTGCCTGGGTATGGATTCCACCAGGGATTTTCTCCAGGTCCAGACGGCCGTTGGATATATGCCCCAACGATTTGGTCTCTATGAAGATCTCACCGTCCAGGAGAATCTGGATCTATATGCCGATCTCCAGGGTGTGCCAAGGAGGGCAAGGCCTAGCAGGTACCGAGAATTGATGAAAATGACTGGCCTTGGCCCCTTTACCGGAAGGCTTGCTGGCCGTCTTTCAGGAGGGATGAAACAGAAACTGGGCCTTGCATGTACCCTGATAAAGCCCCCGGCCCTCTTGATACTGGATGAACCTACGGTGGGTGTCGATCCCCTGTCCAGGCGGGAATTATGGCATATCGTTTACCGGCAGGTCGAGGAGGAGGGGATGAGTGTGCTGCTTAGCACTTCATACCTGGACGAGGCCGAGCGCTGCCAGGACGTAATTCTCATCCATGAAGGCCATTTCCTTGGCCAAGACAAGCCCAATGTATTCAGCAAGGCGCTCGAGGGACACAGTTTCATGCTCACCCCATACGGGGGTGATAAACGCAGGCTCCAGGAGGTGCTCAGTGAAAGGCCTGAGGTTATCGATGCCCTCATCCTTGGTGAGAAGGTCAGACTCGTAACCGTAGATGCCATGGAGCCCCAGGAGGTAAAGAGACAGCTACAGGTAGGGGTAGAGTTTGACGTCCATGGGGTTGAACCCCGCTTCGAAGACGCCTTTATCACTCTTTTAAAGAAGAAAAGGGAAAGCGAAGGAAGACCAATGGTCCAGCGGGCCATATCCCCGTCCAGGGTGGCTGGTTCGAGGGATGAAGAGGTAATAGTTGTCAAGGATCTTAAGCGCAGATTCGGGAATTTTTATGCGGTCAAGGGCATAAGCTTTAGGGTAAAGAGAGGGGAGATATTTGGGCTTCTCGGGGCTAATGGGGCAGGAAAATCCACCACCTTCAGGATGCTTTGCGGCCTGCTTCCGGCCTCGGAAGGGGAGCTTAAGGTTGCAGGCCACAATCTCAGGAGGGCAAGGGCCAAGGCCAGGGCCAGGATAGGTTACATGGCCCAGAGGTTTTCCCTGTACGGGGGGCTTACCACCTATCAGAATCTAAGGTTTTTCAGCAGTGCGTACGGTCTCAAGGGAAGGCGTCAAGCAGAACGTATCGGTTGGGCCCTCGAATCCTTCGACCTTTCCAACCTAAAGGATGCCAGAAGTGGAACCCTTCCCCTTGGTTACAAGCAGAGGCTTGCGCTGGCCGTTGCCCTTATGCACGAGCCTGAGATCCTCTTTCTTGACGAGCCCACCTCTGGTGTCGATCCCCTGGCAAGGCGGGAATTTTGGCATCATATAAACGCCTTGGCCGAGGCCAACGTGACGGTGATGGTAACCACCCACTTCATGGAGGAGGCGGAATATTGTGACAGGATGGTTATCATGTCACAGGGAGAAATCCTGGCCGCTGGAACGCCAGAGGAGATGAAGGCCAGGTTCCGTACCCCTGAAAATCCCAATCCGACCATGGAGGATGCCTTCATTGCACTGATCGAGATGCACGGGCAGGAGGGCAGTGCGTAATGAAAAGGAGACGGCCCCGGGCACCTGGTGGCGGCATCAGCATGATGAGGTTGAAGGGCCTTGTCAAGAAGGAGAGCTATCAGATCATCCGTGACCCATCAAGTATCGGTATAGCCTTTGTGCTTCCCGTGGTGCTACTGTTCATATTCGGCTACGGTGTGTCCCTGGATGCCCAACACGTGCCCATGGCCATGGTGATCGACAAGCCTGACCAGGCCACCTATGACTTTGTAAGCGGGTTCGGGCAATCGGAATATTTTTCCCCGGTGATCATGAACAACATCCAGGAGGCAGAGGAGGCCCTAATACAACGCCGTATCGATGGAATCGTGTGGCTTAGGGGGAATTTTGGCAGGGCCCTTCTTAGCACTGGCAATGCCCCAATAGGTGTGATTGTAAACGGTGTAGATGCCAACCAGGCCAGGATTACCATTGGTTATGTTACAGGGGTTTGGATCAAGTGGCTTGGGCGTTTTTCCATGGAGAAGGGCAGGCCGCTCGATATCCCTGCCAAGGTGGATTACAGGATATGGTTCAATGCCGCTGTTAGGAGCAGAAACTTCCTGGTCCCTGGCCTTATTGCCGTGATAATGACCCTCATAGGGGCCATGCTCACTGCCATGGTGATAGCCAGGGAATGGGAAAGGGGCACCATGGAGGCGCTCATCGTCAGCCCTGTCAAGATCCAGGAGATCCTGCTGGGAAAGGTCATTCCCTACTTCGTACTGGGCATGGGAGGGATGGCATTGTCAGTTGCCATGGCCATATTCATATTCCACGTACCTTTAAGGGGGTCTTTTCTTGCCCTTACGGGTGGCTCTGCCCTGTTCATGCTTACTGCCATTTTCATGGGGCTTCTTATATCCCAGGCCGCTGGCAGCCAGTTCGTAGCAGGTCAGATCGCCATAGTGGTTACCTTCTTGCCTGCATTCATGCTCTCGGGTTTTGTATTCGACATCGGCTCGATGCCAAGGGCTATACAGTGGCTTACCCACCTGGTGGCTGCCAGGTATTTCGTAAGCATCTTGCAAAGTATATTCCTTGCCGGGGATATCTGGCCCATCTTTTTCTCGAATTGTCTGTGGCTTGTGGTCATGGGCACGGTCTTTATCCTGATAATACGCAGGAAGGCAAAAAAGAGGTTGGAGTAGGGGGGCACATGCTGCAGCGCATATTTGCCTTGATGCTAAAGGAGTTTTTGGCCATTCTCAAGGATAAGAAGAGCAGGATGGTATTGATCTTGCCACCTGTAGCCCAGATAATAGTATTCGGCTATGCGGCAAGTTTTGATTTGAACAACGTGCCCTATGCCGTCTACAACGAAGACCCTGGAGAGGCATCCAGGGAACTCTTGGCACGTTTTGCAGGTTCAAGGACATTCAAGCTCTATACATCCATAGACAATGACACCCAGATAGCCCCCCTGATCAACCTTGGCAAGGTGCTCATGGTGATCCATCTAGGTCCTACGTTTTCAAGGGATTTGCACCGTGGCAAGACCGGTACCATTCAGGTGATACTCGATGGCAGGAACTCCAACACGGCCCTCATAGGCCTCAACTATGTCCACTCTATAGTGGCAGACTTCAATGAACAGTGGGCCATCTCCCATGGACATCGCGTCCCGCCTGCCAGGTTGATGGTGCGATCGTGGTTTAATGAAACACTTAATTCTCACTGGTTCATAATCCCTGGAATCGTGGCACTTCTTACCCTGGTAGTCACCATTGAGGTAACCTCCTTGTCGGTGGCAAAGGAGCGTGAGGCAGGCACCTTTGACCAGCTCCTGGTCACCCCCATGACCCCGGTCGAGATCCTGATAGGTAAGTCTCTGCCCGGTTTCATAATAGGTACCCTGGAGGCCACGTTCATTATCCTGGTAATAGTAACCTGGTTTCACATACCCCTTAGGGGAAGCATCCTAGCCCTGTATTTTGGCCTTTTCACCTTTTTGCTATCCGCCATCGGGATCGGGCTCATGATATCCGCCTTTTCAGTCACCCAGCAGCAGGGATTGATGGGGGCCTTTCTCTTTTTGGTCCCTTCGGTGATCCTTTCAGGATTTGCGACCCCTATTGCCAATATGCCAAAATTTGTCCAGGATATTACTTACCTGAATCCATTGAGATATTTTTTGATCGTTGTGAGGTCAATATTCCTGCAAGGCGCCTCCTTTGATCTCCTATGGTCACAGTACTGGCCCATGGCCTTAATAGGCATAGTGAGCCTAGCTGCGGCAGGATTGTTATTCAGGGGAAGGATGTATTAAGGTCTTGGAATATGATGGTTCCCAATGATGTTCTTGACGGCGTGGTAAGGTTTACGGCAGCAAGGCGCAAGGAGACAGGTGGCTATGGTGCTACCCCTCTTCTACCAGCCACTATAGAGGATACCTTTTATGCCCTGTCTATTTTCGAGATGGCAAGGTCCCAGGGCCATGCCCAGTCATTCATATCCCCTTGGCAGGACATATCCCTTAAGAATTATCTCGAGGATCAACTTGAAGATCCTCCAATATCTGGAAAGTTGATTTACAGGCTTCTGACAGGGTGCAGGATCGCTGGCGTTACCTCCAATAAGAAATACCTGGCAGATCTATTGCAAGGCCTTGTAGGAGATGATCTCTTCTTGGAACGGGCCTATTATCTTTGCAGGGCTGCACGGGAGCTTATTGGTGATGAAGACATGGCGGCCGGTATCCACAAGAAGGTGTTTGCCAATGTAAAGGTCATGAGCTGGAAGACCGCGCGTGAGGCCAAGATGTGGGCCTTTTTGGGGCAGGGCACACAATTCTTATCTGAGGCCAGGGAGAAGATCACGGCCTGGTTGCAAAATTGTCAAAATTGTGACGGAGGATTCGGTTTCATGCCAGGAACCACGTCTTTTATTGAAAATTCGCATGCATGTCTTAGGGGTCTTGCCCTGTTGGGTAAGGCGCCCAATGATCCAGCAGGGGCAAGGGCCTTCATAATATCCTGTAGGACAGGAAGTGGTGGTTTTTCAAGGATGCAAGGTGCTGCCCCCTTTCTTGATGCCACATGGCATGGCCTGAAGGCGCTTCGGGCACTGTGAACCCTAGACAACAGGCCAATAGCAAGGAGGTTTTTTTGAAGAAGGCGGATTTGGTAATTGCCATTCCTCGGGAAATCCAGGAGGGTTGTCGATGTGTGGCGGCCATTCCCCAGACTGTCAAACAATTGACTTCAAGGGGGCATACGGTGCTAGTTCAAAAGGGGGCTGGCCTTGATGCCTTTTATCCGGATGGGGAATATGAAGCCGCTGGTGCCAAGCTAATAGATGGTGCAAACGCCCTCTATTCGGCTGCCGATGTGGTGTTTAAGATCTATCCACCACGCCATAATGATGAGCTTTCTAATTATGAGCTCGACATGATGAAGGAAGGCGCCACCATAATGGGCTTTCTGTCCCCTACATCCGATGTCAAGGTCATTGAAAAACTTAGGGAACATAGGCTGACCGGTTTTGCCATGGAGCTTATCCCCCGTATCTCCCGTGCCCAGAGTATGGATGCCCTTAGTAGCTTCAGCACCGTCATGGGGTACAGGGCAGTACTTCTTGCGGCCAATTTTCTTGGCAAGTTCTTTCCCCTGCTCATGACAGCTGCAGGCACTATTCAACCGGCAAACGTGCTGGTGATAGGTGCAGGGGTGGCTGGCCTTCAGGCTATTGCGGTTTCTCACCGAATGGGGGCCAAGGTGGAGGCATTTGATACACGCCCGGCAGTAAGGGAACAGGTGGAAAGTCTTGGTGCACGATTTGTGGAGATGGAACTTCCACAGGATATGGAAACCAAATATGGATATGCAAAGGAGGCACCGGAGGAATTTATAAAAAGGGAGATGGAGGCCATTGGGGCACGGCTTCACCGTACCGACGTGGTAATCACCACAGCCCTTGTATATGGAAAGAAGGCACCGCTACTTATTACAGAAGAAATGGTCAGGCGTATGAGACCAGGATCTGTAATCATAGATCTAGCGGCTGAACAGGGGGGCAATTGTCAGCTTACGATTGCAGGAAAGACGGTGGAAAGGGATGGGGTAATCATCCACGGCCCGGTAAACCTGCCTTCACAGCTTCCCTTTGATGCAAGTCTCATGTACTCAAAGAATATATTTAATGCCTTCAATAACCTGTATGCCGGGAAGGATGACAGCGTGGATCTTGAAGACGAAATAAACGCCAATGCATTGGTGACCTACAGGGGTGAGGTCGTCAGCAAGACGGTAAGACACTACCTGGAGGATAAAAAATGACCGGTGAACTCATCGTTTCCATCTATATCTTTGTATTGGCCATATTTGCCGGGTTCGAACTCATAACCCGCGTTCCCCCCCTTCTTCATACGCCCTTGATGTCAGGCGCCAACGCAGTTTCTGGCATCACCCTGGTGGGGGCCTTAATCAGTGCAGGCGCTGGCAGGGGCGGGCTTGCCACCCTTCTAGGTTTTGCTGCCATAGTGTTTGCAACAATTAATGTCGTTGGAGGGTTCATGGTAACGGACAGAATGCTCGAGATGTTCAAGAAGGAAGAGAGGCACTAGCTGACCCATGTTGATAGATCTCTTTTACCTGTTGTCCATATGTTGTTTCATACTGGGACTCAAGTTCTTGAGCTCTCCTAGAACGGCTCGTCGGGGAAACCTGTTGAGCATGGCAGGTATGTTCATTGCCGTGGTGGTGACCCTGTTTGAAAAACAGATCATTGATTATACTTATATTGTTGCAGGGATAATTATTGGGGGACTCATAGGTGCAGTGGCAGCAAGAAGGGTAAAGATGACGGCCATGCCACAGATGGTAGCGGTTTTCAATGCCTTTGGTGGTGCAGCCTCGGCCCTTGTGGTCTATGCCCAGTTTATACGTTTCCCAACACTTACCGATCCTGCCACCACGATTACCATAGTCCTCAGTCTTTTCATAGGAATGTTGACCTTTGTTGGAAGCATGATGGCCTTTGGTAAGCTTCAGGGCCTGGTAAGCGGGGCACCGGTTGTGTTTCCTGGGCATAAGGCCCTCAACGCCCTATTGCATTTGATTGTACTGGGTGCAGGCGTATTCTTTGTACTCAATCCTGCAAGCCATGGCCTCGCCATATTGGCCGCCATTGTGGTCCTTTCTGGTGTCATAGGCATAACCATGGTGCTCCCCATCGGTGGGGCAGATATGCCGGTTGTAATAGCACTCCTTAACTCCTATTCCGGGCTTGCCGCTGCAGCATCGGGTTTTGTGATCAATAACTATGTCCTCATCGTAAGCGGGGCCTTGGTAGGGGCATCGGGACTCATCCTGACAGACCTCATGTGCAAGGCGATGAATCGTTCCCTGACAAACGTGTTGTTTGGGGCAGTGGGCCAGGAGACGGGTCCGGCCGCAGGGGCTGCCAAACGTAACGTTACCCGTTATACCCCACTTGATGCTGCCATGATGCTATCAAATGCCCAATCTGTCATAATAGTGCCGGGATATGGCCTTGCTGTTGCCCAGGGTCAGTATGCCCTTCAGGAGGTGGCCGAATTGTTGAAAAAGGCAGGTGTAGGCGTCCGCTATGCAATCCATCCGGTTGCAGGCAGGATGCCCGGGCATATGAACGTGCTCCTGGCAGAGGCCAACGTTCCCTATGATATGTTAAAGGACCTGGATGAAATAAATGAAGAATTTCAGAATACCGATGTGGTTCTCATAGTTGGCGCAAACGATGTGGTGAATCCAGCATCCCGTGAGAAGGGTAATCCCCTTTCTGGTATGCCGATCCTCGAC
Source organism: Deltaproteobacteria bacterium (assembly GCA_015489365.1). GTDB lineage: Bacteria > Desulfobacterota > Dissulfuribacteria > Dissulfuribacterales > QOAL01 > S143-34. The sequence continues at coordinate 13,825 of WFZW01000068.1, forward strand.
GTGGATAAGGCCCGCTCCGTAATCATTATAAAACGTAGCTTAAGTCCTGGTTTTGCCGGTGTGGATAACGAGCTTTTTTATGATCCAAAGACCATGATGATATTCGGAGATGCCAAGGAGATGCTCGTAAAGATATCAGGCGCACTCAAGGAGGAGATATAAGTAGCAGAAGTGGCTGTATTTTAAGCGTAACACAAAAATAAAATATTGACGATAATTCTCCAGGGCATTAAGATATCTCCATCTTGGAGTGGGGCAGTCCTGCCTGGTGACAGGCTGGTCTTCAAGAGCCCCAGAGGAGGAGAAAAGATGCATATACCCGATGGATACCTGAGCCCTTCTACGTGCGCCGTGATGTATGCCGCCAGTGCTCCATTTTGGTTCATGGCTGTTAAAAAGGTAAAAGAGACCCTTACCGCCAGGATGGTGCCCCTTCTTTCCATTTTGTCCGCCTTTTCATTCGTTATCATGATGTTTAATATCCCTGTCCCAGGTGGAACCACGGCCCATGCGGTGGGTGGAACTCTTATGGCCATCGTACTGGGGCCATGGGCCGCAGTTATGGGGATTTCCATTGTACTCCTGGTTCAGGCGGTGTTTTTCGGGGACGGAGGTATCCTGGCCCTTGGTGCCAATTGTTTCAATATGGCCATCGTGCTTCCCTTTGTTGGTTATTATGTCTACCGTCTGATAAGCGCAAATGCTCCATCAGGTTCCAAGCGGCAGTGGATCGGTGCTGCGGTAGGAAGTTATATCGGGATCAACGCCGCAGCCCTGTGTACCGGTCTGGAGCTTGGGATACAGCCTTTGTTGTTCCATACAGCAAACGGTACCCCTCTTTATTGTCCATATGGGCTTTCTCAGGCAATACCTGCCATGTTACTCGCCCATCTTACCATGGCTGGCGTGGCAGAAGCCGTTGTAACAGATGCGGTCCTGGCCTTTGTTAGAAAATCGGCACCTCTGCCGGTAAAAAACAGCTTTAAAAAGGAGGTGACGGCATGAGTGAAAACAGGGGATCATGGATAGGACTGTGGATAGGATTGGGTGTACTGGCCCTTCTATCTCCAATAGGCCTGATTGCATCTGGAAGTGCATGGGGCGAATGGGGGGCTGACGAATTCAACCAACTTTTGGGGTATGTTCCCGAAGGGCTCAAGCGTTTTGCAGAAACCTGGAATGCCCCTTTGCCCGATTATACCATCCCTGGTCTGGGTGATGTACCTGGTTATATAGTAGCTGCGGTCAGTGGCATGGCCATAATCGCCCTGTTAACCTGGGTAATGGGACGGATACTCGCCAGGAAGTAGAAATAACTTGCTATTTCATAGAAGGGATTTTGTAGCACGGACCCTGGCGGAGTTGACCGAGGCCCTACAAAGGGCGGTCTTTACCCATCGCTATGCGAGGCTTCCAGGTCTTTTACAGCGTATCGATCCAAGGGCCAAGCTCGTAACGTTAATGGTATTTCTAATAGGTGCGGGCATGGCCCATCGCATGGAGACCCTCTTGGGTCTCTATGTATTCTCCCTTTTTCTCGCCATTGTTTCCCGGGTGCCGCTTGGGTTTTTCCTCAAACGTGTCTGGTTTTTTATACCAATCTTTGCTGGTATTATAGCAATCCCTGCAATCTTCAATGTCATTACACCAGGCAGGCCTGTACTTACCATCTTCCGTTTTTCCGATCCCATATCCCTCCTGGGCCTGGTCCACATTCCCCAAGAGATCACGATAACACAACAGGGCCTAAAGGGGGCATCCCTCTTTGTCATCAGGGTGGCGGATTCGGTCTCCCTTGCGGTCCTTCTTGTGCTTACCACTGAGTGGATGCGTCTGTTGAGTGCCCTTTCTGCCTTTCGTTTTCCCAGGATGGGTATATTGATGTTGGCCATGACATACAGGTACATCTTCCTGTTCTTGAGGGTGGCAGAGGAGATGTTCCTTGCACGCAGGAGCCGGACCGTTGGGCATACACCGGCAAGGGAGAAACGCCGTTGGATAGCAGGGGGGACGGCATTCTTGTTGAACAGGTCATATAATCTTGGTAATGAGGTGTACCTAGCCATGTTGTCACGTGGCTGGAATGGTAAGGCCAGGATCCTTGAGGAACTGCGTCTTGGTTGGTTGGATGCACTCTGGGTGGCCTTTTCCATCTTGATTCTCATTGCTATCGTGTTTTCAGAAAAGGGCCTTATATGACCGAAGAACCTGTATTTGAGTTAAAAAATGTGGGCTATAGTTATATGGATGGGCTTACAGCCCTTGATGATATCAGCCTGCAGGTAATGCCTGGGCAGAGGGTGGTAATACTCGGGGTGAACGGTTCCGGTAAATCGACCCTTATAAAGATCATGGATGGGCTTTATTTTCCTACTACCGGGGAATGTAAGGCCTTTGGTGTCCCTCTTACGGAGAGGCAGTTCAGGGATGAAGAATTTGCCTTTTCCTTTCGTCGCAAGGTGGGATTGCTCTTCCAGGACCCGGATGTTCAACTTTTTTCCCCAACGGTGTGGAATGAGGTCGCCTTTGCGCCTTTGCAGCTTGGTCTTCCTGAAGATGAGATAAAGCAACGGGTAGAAAATGCCTTGGAAACCATGGGTATTTGGCACCTGAGGGAGCGTGCCCCCTATCAGTTAAGTGAAGGAGAGAAAAAAAAGGTCGCATTGGCCTCTCTGCTTTCCCTCGACCCACAGATCTGGCTCATGGATGAACCAACAGCAAACCTCGACCCACGTACCCAGGGATGGGTAATAGATTTTTTACTCTCCCTGGCAGACAGGGGTAAGACCTTGGTATTGGCTATTCATGAGCTGGAAGTGGCCCAGATAGTAGCTCAGAAGATATATGTACTTGGGGAAGATCACCGTATGGCTGCTCAGGGTGGTCCAGATGAGATATTGGGGGACGATGATTTGCTGACGCAGGCCAATCTGATGCATATCCATCGACACTTCCATGGAGGGGATGCACATCGTCATCCCCATGTTCACAAGCATGATCATCATGGATGATCCTTATTATCCTTCCTTGGCTGGCCTGGCTGTCTCTTGCCAGTAATTATTTATCCTTGGCTGGACCTCTTCCTGAACCCTATAAGGCCTGCCAGTCCGGAGGCCAGTAACCAGGCAGCCCCTGGAATAGGGACGGCGTTGCTCACAACGATATTGTCCAGGGCGGTTTCTTCATTTCCACGGGTAATACCTTGGCTATCTATCTCGAGAGGTTCATACCAGACGATTCTTTTTATAGGCTGGTCCGCTATGATCCCAAAGAATACAGGGTCACTCTCGCTTGCCCCGGATTGGCTCAGTGGTATATTGGTCGATGAAGAGTCTTTAAAGAATACTTTTATCTGCCCGGAAGTGGATTGCGGATGCCATGCGTCTATATCGAAGCAGACTGCATTGTAATCATATGAAAAATCAATCTGATAATAGGCATTGCCTGTCTTTCTCGTAGTATTATCATAGGCGAACAGGTTCGTATCCGATCCCGACTTGTTCCAGGCTACAACGTTTGCCATATTAGATGTCACCTTTACACCTGGCAGGAATTCGACACCCTTAAGGTTATCACCGTCATTGTATCCCTCGAAGTCTTCCATGGCATATGAAGCGCCTCCAAGGCCGGCTTGGAAGTTCGTAAAATTGTTATAGGTTGCCGCAGATGTATAAGTGACCAGGATAAACATATAGATGGCCGATACAAAGATTAGCAATAAAGATTTCTTCATGGCTCATTCCCCCCTTTTGAAGATTAGCTGGCTTGTTTTCCAGTAATTTTTTGTCATTTATTACTTACACTGGCCCAATCACAAAGATCTCATTAAAACGTTGCGAGATTATCACCAGGTCCTTTGTATCGGCTAAACTTTCATGCGTCCCGTACCTTGGTGCCGCACCCCAATACATGAAAATACAGCCCATAGACTTTGTATTTTCACAGTAAATACCGTGTAAATCTATCCGGGGGTAATGGCTGTATCTTCATGCCCTGGGCAATATCAAGATATGGGCTGCATGAAGGTTCGGGTTAGAATCTTCCGTTCGTATAGATTGGAATCGTGGTGCCGGTGGCAGGCGTAGTCACTTGATTATTACTACCCGGCTGCCATCTTAGGGGATCCTTTATAATGCACTTCCATTCTATCTGTGAGGCAGGCCTGATTTCCAATTCGCCTTCCCAGATGCCTTGCCATGGATCGGTAACCGGGTCCAATTTTATTGCCTTCCTGGTATCCCAATTGCCCAGTTGTTGGGTATTTCCCACTATGTAGACATTTTGTCCCCAGGCAGTCCATGCATTGTAACATCTAAAGTGTACAGGGACCGTGGAACGGCATGGAGGTGGTGTAGCAGAGATATCATGAGAGGCAGCATTTACCCATATCTGGCCTGTATTTTCCACGTGGTAATCCTGTTTACCGTTATTATCCCAGTTGGTGCCATTGGTAAATACGAAATCTATCCCTGGTGATATGGCTACAGGTAGGTCTATCTGCCATCCGGGCAGGCATCCGCCTATGAGCTCAGTGGTCATTGGAACCGTCTTCCAGGGACCGGCTTGATTCCTGACACCATAATGGATAAAAACCTGATGCCATCCGGTTCCATAGTAGTTAATCCTGATGCCTATAGGGATATCGCTGGGTCCAACCCCGTCAACCCTGATAGTGTGTTCCTTGGTCGTTGAGATATCCCCTAGGTCTATACAAAGCAGGCATCTATCTTGTCTGTAGAACCATCCGGCTGTTTCCTGTGGCATGGCATTGTCTTGGGTGTGGTCAAGCCTGGTGCTTTCTACATAGACACTATCAGGTCTTTTCCCAGTTATTATTTCAAGCCGTACGATTTTATGGTCTTTTGCCCCTTTATACGTCCCCTGTGTGGCCGAAATGGTGATGTCGATACGTCCGTTTATAAGTCTGCTTGTGACAGGGGTCTTTCTATATTCCCCGGTCTTATAGGCAGTGGTTACCCCATCGTCTTCATAAAGGACCCAGTGACCCGTTCCCCTCGGATAATCTGGGTATATCCTAAATATCAGCGGGGATGTCTTGGTACCATCTGACCTGCGGCCGCTGAAGTTCATGGTCTTTTCGTCTGTATAGACCATGGAAATTATGGCGCCAGCCCTTACATATAGCGGGAGTTTCCTAAACACGCCTTGAAAATATGCTGACCCGCCAGGAATGCCTGTATAATCGGTCGAATATGTATTGGTGGCCTTTCCAGGTGAAGGCCCTGCCTGGAAAAATCCACCTGTATTTTTTAGTTGTGTGCCCCCCTTGAATTTTATATTGCGGTAGAAGTCATACCAGTTGTCACCCTTGGGCAGGTAAACATTTCGGTACGTACGATTCTTCCTTAATATGGGTGCAACCAGCAGATCCCGTCCCAGCAGGAACTCACTTCCATCATTATATACATTGGGATCGTTCTCATAGTGCAGAACGAGGCCCCGCATTATGGGAAGGCCCGTTTCATAGGCCTGTCTGGCAGCTGCATATATATAGGGTGACAGGGCATACCTTAGCCTTGTATAATAGAGATTACTCGCCTTGTTTCCTCTGATGGCGGGTGAATCCGGCTTGCAATTACAAAGATTTTCCTTGTGTGGTCTGAAGATGGACGTAAAGGCCCCGAACTGAAACCACCTTGTGTATAGTGGATCACTTACTACACCATGAAAACCGCTTATGTCAGTGCCCCAATACGGCATTCCTGAAAGACCTAAATTGATCATGGTGCCTACCTGGGCTACCAATGCCTGTTCGTTTGCCCCGATGTCTCCTGACCAGAAACCAACACCGTAACGTTGGCTGCCTGCTGTTCCTGAACGACTTAGGATGAAGTGGCGCCTGCCAGGAAAGTGGCGCCTGTAGCCCTCGTAGATGCTCCTTGACCATAGCAGGTTGAAAATATTGTGTATGTCCTTGTGCCTCTTACCGCCGTAGTATATACATTCGGGCCTGTACATCTCAGGTTCACCAAGATCGGTCCAAAATGCCTCAACACCATCCTCTATCAACAGGACGTGTTTCTGGTCAAACCAGTATGCCCCTGCCCTAGGATTCGTAAAATCGATCATGCCACCAGTACCCCACCAGGGATTGTAGCCTATGAAACAAGGGCTGCCATCAGGGGCCTTGACCAGAAAATTTTTGTCTACCAGATCATGGTACTCTGGTAGGTTCTTATCCACATAGGCCTCTTCTATGACCACCACGTTGAGCCCGTATTTTTCCTTCAATTCCTTGATATGCGCCCTTGCATCCTGGAATCTGGTATCGTCCCAGGTAAGCCGTCCCATGGATGAATGGCTTATACCCGGAACCGCGGGTACCCCACCAAACCATTGGAGATCCAAAATGAACCCATCCAGTGGGAAATTTTCTTGATCGTTCGCGGGATCATTGTCAAAGGCGGTTTGAAGCCCTGAACGGACGGCATTTAGCTCCTTCCAATTATCATATCCATACTCGGACATATATAGTCCCAGCATGGTCTTGGGTGGAATCGGGGCCCTGCCTGTCAACTCGGTATAATCATCTACCAGGTCCACCAGGTTGGGGCCAGTCATCACGTAAAATCTGAGTGGTCCATCATCAACCTTGACCGTCCATTGGCTTTTCCCCTGAAAGTTCCACGTGTGCCGATATACATTGTCCAGGAAAAGGGCATACCCCCTGGTGGAAAACAATACGGGCACACTCATGTTGGCGTTTGCACCCCCCAGCCCTGGTTCCATGATGTTTCCAAAGGGGCCGAATTCTCTCTTCCTGCCACGCCAGTCTATGGAGTTATCGTAGGCCCCACGGACCTTTTCACCCAGGCCGTAGAAGTGTTCATCGTTGAACATGGATACCTTGAGGACCTTGCTAATCCCTCCTACGCCGGTGGCATTAAAGGTTGCAAGAATCTCATTTGATGGGATTTTCCTGACCACAATGCCCAGATCGTTTTTGTCTATCGATATATCAAATTCACTGGTCCTGTACCTGGCCACTGACTCCGTATTGACTATGGTCTCAACATCTGTGCCAGAGTAATCCCTTTTGTATATCATAGGTGAGACCGCAATGCCGGGATTTCCACTCCCAGTAC
>WFZW01000069.1 GCA_015489365.1 Deltaproteobacteria bacterium
GTGCTAAGATGCGAAAGGCGGGCAATGAACATAGATGCTCGACTGCAGGCAATACGCTTACCGAACAAAAAGGAAGTGGCATTCCCAAGGTCTCGATGAATCCAGGGGCCAAATCTTTTACGACAGGAGGTCCGGAAGTGATAATACGTCCAACCAATTTGTCTGATGAAGAGAAGCAGGATACGCTAAGGCGTTTCTGGCAAAAAGATCCTTCCCTTTGGTCATCAGACCCAGACGTCCAGGAAAAGATCAAGAACCGCCTTGGCTGGTTAGATATTGTTCCCAAGATGAAGGCCAAGGTCCAAGAGCTGAGGAATTTTGCCGATGAAATCGTCAAAGGAGGAATAAGACGGGTCATATTAATGGGTATGGGGGGCTCCAGCCTGTGTCCTTTGGTACTTAGCAAGATCTTTGGACCACAGGAGGGTTTCCCAGATCTTGTGGTCCTGGACACAACGGATCCTGAAGAAATCGAGAAGGTAACCCAAATGAACAATTGGGGGGATACGTTGTTCATCTTTGCTAGCAAATCCGGCACCACCATTGAGCCCAATGCCATGTTCAAGTATTTTTGGCCCCTGGTACAAAAAGAGGTGGATGATCCTGGACGTCATTTCATTGCCATAACTGATCCTGGCAGTCCGCTAGAGAGCCTGGCAGAAAAAAAAGGATTCCTGAAGGTGTTCCTAAATCCCCCTGATATTGGGGGCAGGTATTCTGCATTGTCCTATTTTGGCCTCGTCCCAGCGGCCCTACTTGGTTTAGACCTGGACAAGATACTAGATAGGGCCGAGAAGATGATCAAGGATTGTTCCCCCGACATACCTTGGTCCGAGAACCCCGGATGCATCCTGGGTGAATACCTTGGTGAATTCGGCGCACAGAGCCGGGACAAGCTTTCCATATTGGCCGACGAACCTGTAAAACCCTTTGGCCTATGGCTGGAGCAACTGATAGCCGAAAGTAGTGGTAAGGACACCAGGGGAATTGTTCCAATAATCGGTGAATCTACTGGGATACCTGGGTTTTACGGGGTGGAAAGGATATTTGTTTATCTAAGATTGAAAGAGACCCCGAAGGAAGAATCACTTGATGCCTTTGTAAAGGAGTTGATAGAGGCTGAACTGCCTGTTTATGTCATCAAGCTGGATGATCCATACTCCCTGGCAGGGCAATTTTTCCTTTGGGAGATGGCCACCGCGCTTGCCTGCCATTTTATAGGAGTAAATGCCTTTGATGAGCCTGACGTACGCCTGGCAAAGGAAAAAACCAGCGAGGTCTTGTCGGTCTACAAGAAGGAAGGAAAAATGCCCATAGAATTCTGGATTGATCCACAAAGCCAGATCAATTTCAGACCGAACAAGCTACTTTCGCCATCAATGAAGGGACTTGCCCGGACTATACGTGATCTTTTCACAATCCTGCCCAGTTGGGGCTATGTGGGTTTTCTGCCTTACCTTCCCTATGAGCAACAGGTAGAGGAAACAATAGGGCAGATGCGTCATCTCATCAGGCAGGAAAGGGGATGTGCAACGACCTTGGGATTTGGCCCAAGATATCTTCATTCGACCGGGCAAATCCACAAAGGTGGCCCTATTTCAGCGGCATTTTTTATATTTACCAGAAGAAAAGGTAAAGATTTCCCCATGATCCCTGACTTTGATGTATCCTTTTGGCATATTCAATTTGCCCAGGCCGTAGGTGACTTCGAGGCCCTCAGTTCTTCTGGTAAGCGGGTTATACACATACACCTTCCGGCGGATTTCGAAGTAGGGCTGACGAGTTTCAGCAAGGTGTTGTCCAGGGCGGTACGGCTGTAAAATAGCTTGGGGCCAGAGACAAAGGGCGGCCGTAATCAACACATGCTAAACAACCCTGTTGCTATCACAGCTTAAGGCCAATACAAGATCAGTCTGCCCCTTGGAGAATTCCTCTTAACTAAGGTTAATCGGGTAATGACGATTAGGTAAAGATGATTTCAAACAAGAGGATACTTGTAGTAATGATCCTTATCGGCGGGCTGTGGCTGACTGGAATCATCGGATATGAAACGATAGAGGGTTGGAGTTGCCTGGACTCCGTTTACATGACCGCCATATCTCTTACGACGGTAGGCTATGGAGAGGTCCATCCATTGTCCACCCAGGGCAGGATCTTTACAATATTCTTGCTCACCCTGGGTGTAGGCCTGTTTTTTTACTCATTGGGCCTCATGGCTGAGGCCATTATCGAGGGACATGTAAAGGGATACTTCGGAAAACGCAAGATGGAAAAGGCAATAAATAAGCTTTACCACCATTTTATTATTTGTGGCTACGGGAGGATAGGAAGAACTATAGCAAAGGAAATCGTAAGTAGGAACCTTCCGGTCGTCATAGTGGAAAATGATCCCGAGGTACAAAAAAGAATAGAGCAAGAAAAGCTGCTCCATGTCCAAGGTGACGCAACCCATGACGAGATCCTGCTAAAGGCCGGAGTCAAGAGGGCAAGAAGCATTATCTGCGTACTTTACTCAGATGCTGCAAACGTATATATCACCTTGACAGCGAGGGCACTCAATCCAGGCCTCCAGATACTTGCCAGGGCCGATGACCCCTTGGCGGAAAAAAAGATGATCCAAGCAGGCGCCGACAGGGTCGTCTCACCCTATGAAATAGGGGCAAGGAGGATGGCCCTTGCCGTACTGAAACCTACCGTAACAGAATTCTTGGATCTCGCCGTTCATTCCTCTGCCTTTGACCTATCCATAGAACAGATTGAGATCCATCAGGGCTCGGATCTCGATTCGGTCACCCCCAGACAGGTCGCGTTGAGGGAAAAAACCGGGGTAACCGTGCTCGCTGTACAGCAGAGCACCGGGGAGATGATGCTAACACTGAGCCCTGACTACACATTCCAGGCAGGGGATATAATCGTAGCCCTTGGATCGAGAAAAGGCCTGGATAAGGTAAGGCGCCTGGCAGGATGTGTCACATGAATCCAAGTCATGCACTGTGAAAATACATCTTGACGTGGGCGGTGTTTTCATGCTCAGGGGGTACGGCGCATAGAATACGGCCTACGTGAAGTTTACTGTGAAAATACATCCTGATTATGGGCTGTATCTTCATATATTGATGGTGCGGCACCAAGGTACGGGCCGCATGGAAGTTTGGGTAAAAATTCGGAGGTGAAAAGATGTATCTTGCTAGAACCGATAGATGGTACCTTGAAAGGGTAATTTGGATGATTGCAGGGACGGCAGTACTTGGGGGAACTATTTTAGGTCTCTTCATAAGCAAGTATTGGTTTATCCTTCCCATACTGGCAGGTTTCAATATGATAGTCTTCTCACTTTCAGGATTCTGCCCGATGGCGGTCCTGCTTCATAAATTTGGAGTAAAGCCTCTCTATGAAAGGCATAAAAAAAGCTGATGGTGTATGTTCCTACAGGGTATCAGGCCTGCCGTAATAGTGTGGAGGCAGAATCAAGGTTTCCTTTTCGGTAATAATGACATCCACTCGCTGGTCATGGGCCTCAAGGTCAATGTGTGGCAACACCTGGAGGTCAAAGGCCAATCCGATCCGCAAGGCGCCAGGGGCCTTTTTGGCTAGAAACCGATCATAATACCCCCCACCATAGCCATACCGGCCACCTTGGCGATCAAATACGCTGCCAGGCACCAAAACGAGATCCACCATGGATGGATCTACCTGTTCGACCGCGGTGCCTGATGGTTCAAGAATGCCATAGGCCCCTGGCTGTAAATCCTGAGCCCAGTCCCTGATTCTGTATATCACCAGGCGACGATTGGCAGTATCGGTCTTAGGTACCAGGACTGTTTTACCTGCTGCAAGGCGTTCCTTTATCAACCCATGTGTTTCTACCTCGCTTTTGAAGGATATATAAAACAAGGGATTATTACTGGATATAAATGGGGGAAACCTTCTAAGCCTATTGGTTATGATGGTGCTCAAATTTGATCTTTGGGAACCACTCAGACTATCCCGCTTTTTTAGAATCTGTTTTCTAAGACCGGCAGAATCCATAGATGGACGATTAAAAAGGCCTGATCCAATGAGCCCGAACTTTCACGCGGCGCCTAGACCCGGACCATATGAAGTTTTATCTGAAAATGCTTTTTTTGATTAGCCATGGACACACAAGGACATGCATGGACAAAGGGCAAAACGTTTCCAGCAGTGTATTTTTCATACTGCCTTGTGCCCGCCCTGGGAATGGCAGTTACCGTGAAAATATCTCATTAAATAAGGGCCATGTTTTCATGCCTGGGGATGCGGCTTCAAGGCTTCGGGCTACATGAAGGTTTGGATTAAAAGTTTGGGCGGGGTGGACAGTAGAAGATCCTGATACAGGATGACTCCTTGATCCCTGCATTACGCCATATCGGCTTGCAATCCCTATCCCTGAAAACAATCTTACGTCCCTTTGGTACTATTTGTAAGGATCGTGCCAGTATATATAGGCCCCCATCCCTGCCAAAAAATTTAGAACCCCTAACCCTTATTTTCTGACCTGGCTTTAAGCTGAAACCAATCCTCCGCAAAAACCATGGCGGTGCAGTGATTACCCTGAACATTCTGTTTCTAAACTCAAGTGTAAAACAATTAAGACCTGAAAAAGACCGTGCATTTACTGCCGCTACCCTTCCCTTTATCACAATCTCGGTATTTTCATCATAACCAGTAGCCGCATCTGCAGAGCATACACCTACGAGCATTACAATGGCGATTAGATAGACACAGAGTCCAAAATGGGAAGTTTTTGCTATCCGGATTGGCATTTCAAGGTCTGAAGCCAAGATCAATACCTCCTAAGAAGTAGCATACAGGTACAGGGCTGACAAACTACCCCTCCTAACCTCAAGGGCCCTGGATTAAGGGCATCCATGGTTGCCTGCGGTCGGCCCATGATTACCTAGCAAACCTTTCGCCATAGAAAGCATGGCATAAAAAAATACCTTTATTCACGTCGCCTGTCATTAAAAAACCGAATCTTGGCCCAGAACCATTTCCTTTATCCGAAAATGCATTTTTTGATCATCCATGGAGACACGAACGTACATGGACAAAAGACAAAAGTTCTCAGAGGTGCATTTTCATGCTGCCTTGCGCCCGCCACGGAAATGGTAGTTACCATAAAAATACATCGGGCGGTATCCCCTCTCATGGCACATTGCCGATGCCCAAGCGCCTAGCAAACTCAAGACCTTTAACGTGGAAATAAAGTACCCATATAGGCAGTGACCTTCATGTCCAGGGGGGCAGCGCTGAGGATACGGGCTGCATAAGGGCTTGAACAAATTCTTAGCCACAACACCGCGCTCCGAACAGATGGCGTACTTGGAATAATATGCAGACTCTATGCCCGAAGGCATGGCGCGGGCATCTAGCCAATAATCCCCAATCATGTATATCACATTCCGGCCAAAAATCTCTACGCTAGATCATTATAGCGCAATCCATATGTACAAAAGGCCAAAGCTAAGCCCCTTGGCAACATGGAATTAGTGAACACGTATATGGCAATGACCCCGTGCAACAATTGCATGGATGTGCAAAATTTGCACTAGGGCTAGTGCAAATTTTGCACTAGGCCTGATCGTCTTTTTCCTTTACCGGTTCATGGAAAAAATATATCCACCTGAATATCCAC